>CAZJAX010000040.1:0-3544 GCA_964543965.1 uncultured Planctomycetia bacterium | reverse complement strand
AAAGAAAACATAAGAACCTCACGAAAAGCGGACCCTTTTCATAATTCATCTGGATGTAGATCAGCTTCGAGCTGGGCGTGAGATTGCGCTGGGAAACGAGGTGATAGCCTTCGTACTTCCCGTAAAATTTTTCGACTTCGTTGAACGCCTGCACGCTGCTCAAGACTTTCGCGTCGCCTTCCAGCGGACCGCCTTTGACCCAGGTCTTCACGGCGCTTTCCGCACCTTCGATCGCGTACATGTCCATGCCGGCTGCGATCACCGGCGGCAGCAGGATCTCCAGAGACGCCCTCAGCTTTTCAGCGTCGCCCGCAGGTCCTATCTGCTCGGCTAGGACGACGCCGTCGGCCCGCAGTTCTGAGAATTCATCTTCGGCGGCGCATAGAAGTCCGCACGATAAAATCAACACTGTCTGCAGAACGATGATTTTTCCGTTCAAAGTCTCACTCCTGTATGGGCTTCATTATAGATCAAAACCGATCGTTAAACCTTGTAAAAAAATCAGACGGAGATCTTTATTTCTGCGATCAAAGGCAGATGATCGGAGGCGATCCGCTCCAGGCGGGTGTTGGGCACATCGATCGATACGACCTCCAGGCGCGGACTCACAAAGACGTGGTCGACGGAACCGATGGGGCGATAACTGGGCAAAGTCTTGAGCACTTGATGGCCTTCCAGGGACATTTGGGCATTCTTCAGGAATTGCCCGGCCCGGCGGCAGATCTTTGATCCCGGCATCGCGTTGAGATCGCCGCAGAGCATCGCCGGTCCCGAGAAAGAGGGAGCAGCCATCCATTCGGGCCCCAGGAGCGCCTCCATCTGCATAAGACCTTCGGCCGGTGACAGGCTTAGATGCGTGTTCACAAGCTGGATCTTTTTTCCGCAAAAATCTATCTCGACCCATAACGCGCCCCGGGGCTCAAGGTGCGGACTTCTCGGCATGTGCGGCAGGATCCCGTTCTTGGCCAGCCGCATGGGAAAGCGGCTGAAGACCGCATTGCCTCGGGTGCCCGTCTTTATGGCTAATGAGGAATGATACTCGAAGGTCATCTCGAGTTTCTGCGCGATAATCTCCGCCTGATGCGCGGTATGGCGCGTATCGAGTTCCTGAAGACAGACGATATCGGGGTTGTGACGGGAGATGATGCGGGCGATGCGGTTGGGCGATACCTTTCCATCGCGGCCCATGCAGCCGTGGACATTGTAAGTCATGACTCGCACCGATATAGCTTCCGCCTTGGGAGCGCAGCGGAAGTAGGAATTTTTGCTGCCGCGGTCGAGCGCGCAGAAAGCGGCGGCGCGCAGATCCCCCGTATCGATAGCGCTCCCGAAAGTTCCGGGCAGCGCGTCCGGGGGAAGCAGCGCAAAACCGCTTGTTTCCTCCGGGCCCGGTCCGGCGTGACTGCCGCGCTCGTGATAAAAATTCAGGGATTTTTTTCCCGGATGCCATCCTAAGATGACGAAGTCCCCTGCGTCCCGATGGTGGCAAAGCGCGACGAGGTCGCGCGCCGCTTCATTTAAAAAGGGATGAGTCGCTTCTAGAACCTGATCCGCCTGCTCCGGCAGCGAGAAAACGCCTTTCGGGCTCCATACCCGGACCTTGCCGGGGCCGCTCGGCACAAGCACCAGAGGGATCTTCGCCTGGGAAACCATGTCGAGAGCGATCGCCTCCCTCTCTTCCTTCGAGAAAGACCGTGAGGAATAGATGTGACCGACAGCGCCCATAGCCGCTATCATCGTTTCGGTCTCTTTGGGAGGCTGAGCCGGCGGCTCTGCTTTATCCCGGCGGGTCGGGCGGTCACGCCAAAGCTTGGAAGTGTCGCCGTACTGGGTATTGGATGGATTGGAAGCGATGTTCTCTTTAAAGATCGGATTGATCGCTTCCTGGATCGTTTTACCGTACACATCGGAATAACCGATCGTGTCTTCCTGGCCGTGATCGGAATAAACAAAAAAATCATAGTCGCGCAGCTGAGAATTCGCCGAGGCCTTCCATAGCTTCTCGACCGCCTGGTCGATGCCGCCGAGCGACCAATGCGCAAACGCCGAGGACGGGCCGCGGTGATGCGCCTGCTCATCATATCCGGCAAAATTAAGATGGATCACGCGCAAACCGCGGGCGATATCGATCCTCGCGCCGGCTGCGACGGTCTCTCGCAGCAGCACGCAGACGGCGACGCGCAGCGGAATGAAGCCGAGCTCCGCCCGGAGACTGATGCCCGCATGCAGGCCGCGAAGGACATCGCTTAAAGCGATGAAAAATTCGGCGATCATCAGAACGAAAGCCCGGACAAAGATATGGAAGTTCAGCAGAACGGTCAGCGGAAGACGAAGCGGATTCACGGCCTTGAGCAGAGTCCCCCAGCCGATCGAGGACGCGCAAAAATGAGGTTCGGCGGCTCCGCCGGTAAAAATGTTTCCGTACGAACTGCCGCCTTCGAGCAGCGCCGGACCTTTTGTCTTGAGATCGTTCTCGACGGACATCGCCAGCTCAGGCTTGAACATGTGAGAGATCTGTCCGGTCTCAGCGCTCTTAAAACTGAAAGCCGGCACACAGCCCCGGACGCCGTAGAAAAGATGGCCTTGCACGGCAGGCGTGTTGGACGGCATACCGCTGTAATGGCGGTATTTGATGTAGCCTTCTTTTTTCATGAGTTTGGAGAGGAACGGCATCCTGCCCTTCTGCATAGCGATCTCAAGCTGTGAGAACGACAGGCCGTCGATCTGCACCATGACCAGACCGTGCTGAGAGGCGTCATGATCCGCGGAAGGAAGCCTCAGCAGCCGAGCCATCCAGACGTCGCGGCTGAAGCGGCGTCTGGCCTTTCTTACCCAGGCCTCAAGTCTGACGATCACGGATGATCTCCTTTTCTTTATTTTATCACGCCGAAAAAACAAAAACCCCTGCAAACGGGCTTCGTTTGCAGGGGTTTGAGTTTGAGGATACGGACTAGCCGATAGCCACTTTCCCCGTCTCCTTGGTGCGGATACGGATGACTTCCTGCAGATCCATCACGAAGATCTTGCCGTCGCCGATGTTGCCGGTGTAAGCGCCCTTCGTGATCGCGTCAACCGCAGGCTTGACGAACTCGGTGTTGACCGCGATCTCGAGCTTCACTTTGCGAAGCAGGCTGCCCGCTTCCTTTTGGCTGCGGTAAACCGTCGAGATACCCTTTTGGCGTCCGCGTCCCATCACCGAGGAAACGGTGACGAGATGAATATCTTTTTCTTCCAATAAGTCCAGCACGTCGTCGAGACGGTCCGGCTGTATGATCGCAATGATATATTTCATGGGGGTTTCTCCTTATTCCAACGTCGTGTAGCCGGCTTCCCGGTGCTGTGTGAGGTCAAGGCCGATCTGTTCGTCACGTTCGGAAACGCGCAAACCCATCACGACATCGATGATCTTCAGCAGCACGAAAGACACGACAAACGAATAGACGACCGTCACCAGGACCGCTTTCACCTGGATCAGGAAAAGACCGGGATTTCCGTAGAAAAGGCCGTCGTTGCCGGCCGAGTTCACGGACTTCTGCGCCCAGAG
>CAZJAX010000039.1:15153-15579 GCA_964543965.1 uncultured Planctomycetia bacterium | reverse complement strand
CGCAGAACTTGCAGGTCAGGACGCAGATATTGGTGTGATTGACATTGATGCTGTGGGTAAAATGAGCCTTGCTGCCATGCAGACGGCGCTTGACGAAGTCGGCCATGGCGCCGAGCTCCCGAAGATTTTTAGAGCGAATAAGCCGGTTGCCGTCTTCTTGGGACAGCCGTATCCCGGACTTCACTTTTTCAAAAATATCAGAAAATTCACTTACAAATTCCATTCATTCCCTCCAAAAATATGAACTGATATTTTACTTTATTCCCCTATTTCCCGCCAGCGTTTAAATAAATGGTGCTCGATCTTTAATAGATCCAAAACTCTGCCCACCGTAAAGTCGACCATCTCCTCGACGGTCTTGGGTTTGTGGTAAAAGGCAGTCGTCGCGGGCACGATGTGCACGCCGATCTCAGAGAGATAAAGCAG
>CAZJAX010000039.1:0-15143 GCA_964543965.1 uncultured Planctomycetia bacterium | reverse complement strand
GTTCTTCAGGTGAATCGGGCTCAAGGGGCTTTCTCTCGGCACAAGGATGAGCGGACGCTTTTCCTTGATCGAGACGCTGGCTGCACGGTGTATCAGGTTCATCGTGATCCCGTGTGCGATGGACGCCACCGTCGAAAGGCTGCAGGGAATCACGACCATAGCGTCGATTTTCGACGATCCGCTCGAAACGCGGTCCGCAAAGTCGTCAGCCGGAGCGACGTTCAGATTTTTAGGATTGCCGAAAAGCTTGAGGTAATTGGCCTTGATCTCGGCGTGTGTTCTTCCGAGAAACACCTCCCTCTCCTCGGCCATCACTTCGACAGCCGGAGGGCTCAAAATGACATCGACTTCATGACCTGCCTCCACGAGAAAGCGGACAAACCGCTCTCCGAGGATAGCGCCGCTGGCGCCCGTCACACCCACGATGATCTTTTTCATATGAGATCTAAAAATGTGAACACGAGAAGCAAGACTCCGATCCAGCCGTTGATGGTAAAAAAAACCGTGTTGATCCGCGAGAGATCTCCGTCGCCCAAAAGAGAATGTTCGAATCTCAGGAGCCCCGCAACGATCACCACGCCCGCCCCATAAACCATGCCCAGCGGCACCGCAAGCCCGAAAAGCACTAAAAATGCGCACGTCGCCCAGTGGCAGTATTCGGATATCCGCATCGCCGTCTTCGCGCCGTATTTCGCCGGCACCGAGTGAAGCCCCTGTTCGCGGTCTGAGTCGAGGTCCTGAAGGCTGTAGAGGATGTCGAATCCCGCGACCCAGAAAAGCACGGCCATCGACAAAAGCACCGGCTTCCACGAAAAAACCCCTGTCACCGCCAGCCAGCCGCCGAGAGGCGCTATGGCGAGCACAACACCCAGCGTCCAGTGGCAGAGAAAGCTGAAGCGCTTCACGTAATGGTAGCTCACGAGAAAAATAAGCGCCAGCGGCGAAAGCTTGAAGCACAGCGGATTAAGTTGATAAGCTGAGACGAAGAAAACCGCCAGAGCCGCCGCCGCGATGAGCCAAGCGGCCGCCATTTTGAGCTCGCCGGTCACAAGAGACCGCTTCCGCGTGCGCGGATTGCGGCCGTCGATCCTGACATCGATGATGCGGTTAAGCGTCATGCCTGCGGTCCGCGCGCCGACCATCGCCATCGTGACCCAGAGAAACACGCCCCACCCAGGCCAGGACTTGCGCGCCAGGATCATACCCATGTAGGCGAAAGGCAGAGCAAAAACGGTATGCTCAAACTTGACCAGCTCGATGAATTTCTTGACGGCTCCGATCATCGGTCAGGCTGAAGGAATCCCGAGGTCGCCCCACATCGCATCGACCTTCTTCCGGGTACCCTCATCCATCGTGATCTCCTCCGGCCAGACGCGCTGATAGCCTTCGTCGGCGCGCTTAGCCGTCGCGTCGATCCCGAGCTTGGAGCCGTAGTCGCGCTGCGGAGAGGCGTGGTTGAGCGTATCGACGGGTCCTTCGACAAAAAAGAGATCGCGTTTGGGATCGATGTTGTTGAAGACGGCCAGCGCCACGGCCGACAGATCGTGCACATCGACCGACTTGTCGACAACGATGACGACTTTCGTGAACGACAGCTGCCCCAGGCCCCAGATCGCATGTGCGACCTTCCTGGCCTGATGCGCATAATTTTTGTCGATGGAGACGATGACGGCGTTGTTGAACGTGCCCTCCATCGGAAAATTCATGTCGTGGAGCTCGGGCAGCTGCTTCTTAAGGATAGGTAGGAAAGTTTTTTCGATGGCCTTGCCCATATAATAATCCTCCATTGGCGGTTTGCCGACGATCGTCGTAAAGTAGACCGGGTCTTTTCTCATCGTGATGCATTCGATATGAAATACGGGAAATGGCTCGATCGGCGTGTAGACGCCCGTGTGGTCGCCGAAAGGCCCTTCGTCGCGCAGAGTCTCGGTGTCCACCCAGCCTTCCAGCACGATCTCGCTCTCAGCCGGCACCTCCAAATCCACGGTCTTGCATTTGACAAGCTCGACCGGCGCTTTTCTTAAGAAGCCCGCGAACAAAAACTCGTCCAACCCGTAAGGCAGAGGCACCACAGCCGCAAATGTCGTCGCCGGATCAGAGCCGATCGCAACCGCGACCTCGATCTTTCCTCCGCCGCGCTTCTTCTTCTCGAAATGAACGGCTCCGTCCTTTTGCGTCTGCCAATGCATACCGCAGTTCCGTTCGTCGTAGACATGCATGCGGTACATGCCGACATTACGCGTGCCCGTGCCGGGATCTTTGGTGATCACCATAGGAAAGGTGATGAAGCGCCCCCCGTCATGGGGCCAGCATTTGAGGATGGGGATCTCGGAGAGCTTCGCCTCGCCGCCCTTCAGGACGATCTCCTGGCAGGGCGCGGAACCCACCATTTTCGGCGGAATCTTCGAGAGATCCACCATCTTTCCGAGAAGTTTCATTTTTCCGGAAAAAGTTTTGGGGACGCCTTTGAGCTCGAGGAACTCCGTGATCTCCCCCGCTGCTTCGCTGATGTCCGCTCCGCCCATCGCCATGGCCATGCGCTTGTAGGACCCCATCGCATTGATAAGCACGGGCATCTTTGAACCTTTGACGTTCTCGAAGAAAAGCGCTTTACCGCCCCCGGGCTGCTTGGAAACGCGGTCCGTGATCTCGGTGATCTCGAGCTCAGCGTCGACCGGATGCTTGATACGGATAAGCTCGCCCTCTTTTTCGAGGAGCGCTATGAATTCTCTGAGGTTTTTAAGTCCTGGCTTCATCAAAGAAAAATGTGCGCGAAAAAATCGGCCAGCGGATTGTCCATCGTGAAGACATAAACGAAAAACACGCCGACAAAGATGAGGAGCCCTATGAAAAGCCGGACGTTGTTCTCCATCGGAGCATGGCGATGATGCGATTGCGGGTGGCGGCTGCGGTGATGTGCGTGTTCGCGCTCGGGCACGGCGGACGGCTCGGCCGCCGAGCGCTGCTCCTCCGCCTCGGATTTTTTCTTCACCGGGAACGGAAACACGCGCTTCAGGTCGCGGCGGCGGTAGCTGCTCACGGCTTTTCCGCCCGGTACAGGACGATGGAACCCATCATGAATTTGCGCAGACGGCCGTTCACAAAGCCGGCATCTTCGAGCTTCTTGAGAAAATCGGGCGGCTTCACGAACCTCTGAGCCGACTCGGTCAGATAAAAGACCGGATAGTTCTTGCCGAAGAGAGCCTTCCCGTAAACCGCAACGACCGTGTGCATATAAAAACGCCATAGCGCGCGGTAAAGCGGGCGCGACGGCTCCGTGATATCAAGAAAACTGATGGAGCCTCGGGATTTAAGCGAAGCGTAAACGCCCCTAAGCACCCAATCGATATTCTCGTAAATGTTTCTCAGCACGAAGCCGGAGACCACCAAGTCATAATATTCGCGCTCCATCGGCAGATCCTCGGCGCGGCGCTCAAGAAACCTAAGGTCAGCCTTTTTCAAGGCCGGTTCGCTGTCGAGCCGCTCCTGCGCGCGCTTGAGCATTTCCCGGGAAAAATCCATGCCGACGATCTGCGTGCCATGGTTGGGGAAACGGCGCGCGGCCTCGAGGGCCAGATCGCCGGTGCCGCATCCAAGATCCAGCACGCGCATACCTTCGCGCAGCGGCTTCAGGGCCGCCTCGCGCCAGCGCCTGTCCTGGCCTGCGCTCGTCAAGCGGTTGAACAGGTCGTACCGTCCGGAAAGACGGTCGAACATGGTCTGAATAGTCTGGGAATCGGGCTTTTTGGAGGTGTCCATATCAATAAAGAACTATCCTACTATGGAGCCCCTGGGATGACAAGGAGTTATGGCGGGAACGGCGGTCGAAGCGCTTAAGAAACCAGCGCAGCTTCCCCGGCGCCGTGAGCGCCGTTGGACACCGCGTGCAAGTCCTTGCGGTCGTTGAATTTGACCGAGACGACGCGGCTGATGCCGGTCTGGGCCATCGTGATGCCGTACATGGCGTCAGCCAGGCTCATCGTGCGCTTGTTGTGCGTGATGAGGATGAACTGAGAGCCGATGATGAATTGCTTAAGCACTTCGCAGAAACGCATGACGTTGGGCTCGTCGAGCGGTGCGTCGATTTCGTCGAGGATGCAGAACGGGCTCGGCTTGACCTTGAAGAGCGAAAACATCAGCGCCACAGCGGTCATAGCCTTTTCACCGCCCGAAAGAAGAGAGATCGACTGAGGCTTTTTACCCGGAGGCCTGGCGATGATTTCGATGCCGCTCTCGAGCACATTTTCTTCATCAAGAAGAACGAGCTCGCCGGTACCGCCGTTGAAAAGAAGCTTATAGTATTCTGTGAAATACTGCTGGATCTTGGCGAAGGTCTCGACGAAAAGTTCGCGCGTCGTGCGGTTGATCTTGATGATGGCTTTATGCAGATCTTCCTTGGCCTTGATCAGATCCTGTTCCTGCTGAGTCAAAAAGGCGTAACGCTCTTTCATCTCGGTATGCTCTTCGACAGCCGCGAGATTGACGGGCCCCATCTTCGCGATCTTCTCGCGCTGTTTCTGGATCTCGGCGCGGGCGTCTTCGAGGCTCATGCCCGCCGCGGGGTCTTCTCCCGCAAAGGCAGCCGCCGCATCGGACTCGGTCTGCGCGATATCCTGACCGATAAGAAGGTCGACCTGATAAGCGTTGAAGATCCGCTCTTTCAGGCGGTCGATCGCAAATCCGACCTGCGCGCTTTCCATCTGGCATTCGTGAAGCTTCTTGCGGGTGTCTTCGACGGCGCGGTGATTCTCCTGACGCTGAGAGTCGATAGTGCCGAGCTCAAGAGACGCGTCTTCGCGCTCGAGCCGGAGCGCCTCCATCTGACGCACGATTTCGTCGCGTTCGAGAGCCAGCCGCGAGAGATCGGCGGCCAGGGCAGCATTCTCAGCCTGAAGAGCCTCCTTCTTGGCGGTCGCATCGGCAGCTTCGCGCTCATAGGAAGCAGCCAGCTCCTCCTGAGTCTTTTTGGAATCCAGGATCCAATTCTTGTCCTTCTCGATCTTTTCGCGGCGCTCGGTGAAAGCGCTCTGGCGGGAGCGGGTCTCAGCCAGGCGTATCAAGAGCCTTTCGCGCTCGGCTGCCTTCTGGCGGATGCTTTCGGCGATCGCGGCCAGCTTCTCTGAGGCGTCCTGCTCGCCCTTGACAGCCGCATCGTAACCGGACTCAAGGAATTGCTCCTGCTCGGTGAATATCTTTTCTTCTCCTAGAAGACTTTCAAGCTCATTCATGACTTGGGAAAGATTTTCTTCGACGCGCTGCTTGGATTCTTCGATGTGGCGAAGCTGGCTCTTCTTCTCTCCCAGCTCCATGCGGATCTTCAGGATTTCCTCGGATAGGCGGGCCGCATCGTATTCGGCTGCGGACTGTGCAGCGCGGCGGCTCTCGAGCGCGGCCCGGGAGGACGCCACAGAGCTTTCGATGGCCTCCAGAGCGGACTGGCAGTCGCGGATGCGGGTGTCGCGTCCCACGAGTGTAAAATTTTCATCTTCGCGGTTGGATCCGGCCGCTACGATCTGACCCTCGACGCGCTCCCCCGAACGCGTCACGCAAACGACGCCCGGATGCTGCTTGGTAAATTGAAGTCCCGCCCGGATATCGTCCGCAACGTAGATGCCCGCCAAAAGCTTCTCGATCAGAGGGCGGGCGGCGTCGTCCGCAGCGACATACTTTAAAATGCTGTCAGCGGATCCGCCCTCCAGATCCGAGCGGCGCGTCGGATGCGAATCGAGCTCAAGACTGACCAGCAGCGCACGCCCCTTTTTCTGGGCTCTTAGAAATTCCGTCGCATGGATCACATCTTCATCTTTTTCAAAAATCACGGCCTGGAGGTAAGATCCCAGCGCCGCTTCCACCGCAAACTCATACCCGCCCTCGACGCGGAGCGCATCCGCCAAAAGCCCGACCATCCCCTGCAGCGCTCCGGATCCGCTTTCCTTTTCGGCCAAAAGCGCTTTGACGCCGCCCCAGAAGCCTTCGTGCCGGTTCTTCAAGTCATTCAAAAAATCAAGTTTGGAGCGCGAAGCCGATTCTTCAAGCGCTGCCGCATCAAGCATCGCTTCAGCTGAAAGGATCTCCTCTTTGAGGCGGGTCAGATCCGCTTCATGACGGCCAAACTCGCGGCTCTTCTCCTGCAAAGCGGTGTCATTGGATTCGATCAGGCTTAAAGCCTCGGAAAATTCGGCGCGCACCTTCTCAGAATGGGCGCGTTGATAAGCCTCATCTTCCTTCAGGCGCTTTAGCCTGTTTTCGAGAGCGGCTTTCTCAGCCCGAACGCGCGCCAGCTCGCCTTGAGAGACCGTGCGGATACGGACAAACTCCTCCTGCACCCGCTGGAGCCCGTCGGTCTCCGAAGCGGCTGCCAGGGAAAATGCCTCGATCGCGGAAAACTCGCTTTCCGCTGAATTGAGGAAAGCTAGCCCCTCAGCCTCGGCTTTGAGAGCCTCTTCTAGCTGGGATACGAGAGAATCGTATTCAGCCGTGAATTCGGCGATGCGGATCTTTGAGTTTTCGATCTGACGCAGAAGGTTTTCATGACGCTCGATGAGCTCGCCCATGCGCTCGCGGTTCAAGAGTTCACGGTCCTGGATGCGGCGCATCTCTCCGGAAGCGTTCATTTCACGCGCGACGCTGGCGGTCAGAGACTCGTCGAGCCGGTCGAGGCCGGCCTTCTTTTCACCGTAGATCCGGTCGAGCTCTTCGGCGAGGATCACAGACTCGCTTTCCTTGAACGTCAGCTCTTCCAGCTGGACGGATTTAAGCTGCCGCTCGCTCTCAAATACCGCAAATTCCCGGCGGGCCACGGACAGCTCGAAGTTTTTCAGCTTTTCAAATTCTACGCGGTACGCTTCCGCTTTTTTAGCTGCGCGCTCGATGGAACCGATCTGGCGCCGCACCTCCTGGATGATGTCGTTCACGCGCAGGAGGTTCTGGTCGGTCTGCTCGAGTTTTCTAAGCGCCTCTTTTTTTTGGGACTTAAATTTAGTGATGCCGGCCGCCTCCTCAAAGATCTCGCGGCGATCGTCGGGCTTGGAATTGAGAATCACATCCATCTTGCCCTGTTCGATGATGGAGTAGCTTTCCGTGCCGATGCCGGTGCCCATAAGAAGCTCGTGGATATCACGCAGGCGGACAGAGTTTTTATTCAGCAGGTATTCGCTCTCGCCCGACCGGTAAAGACGGCGCGAAATCGTGACTTCGTCGTAATCGATGGCTAAAAGACGCGTTTCATTGGAGAGGGTCAGAGAAACTTCAGCGAAATTCTGGGCTTCCTTGGAAGAGCTGCCGTTGAAGATGACGTCTTCCATGTGCGAGCCGCGCAGCGACTTGGCGCTCTGCTCGCCCAGCACCCAGCGGATGGCGTCGGAGATATTGGATTTACCGCAGCCGTTGGGGCCGACGATAGCGGTCACGCCCGGCTGAAAATCGATCTGCGTGCGGTCGGCGAAAGACTTAAAACCGACGAGCTCTAAGCTTTTAAAATACAAATAGCCCTCTGGTTTGTTAAAATTAGTTAATTTTTGTTAAATCTAGTAAATCCTAACCACCAGGCTTGTGGTATATGCCTTGAAATATACTATATCTTGTGCAAAAAAGGAAGGGTGAATTTAAAAAAACCTACAAACTAGGCCTTCTCTTTATTTCTGAGAGATTAAGGCTGTTCAAAAGGGCTGTCAGAGACTCCAGCGTCCTGGCTGCAAGATTGGCTTCGCTTGCTTTTTCAGGCGGGAATCCAACCCAATACAAACCGACACTGTCCTTTCGGCGGTCAAGATAACTATACCCCTGATCAAAGATCGACCTAATGATGTCGCGGTTAACCGCCTGCCCAAAATAACCGGCCAAGGAATCCGGCTCACAGGCCGCGATCAAGAACGATTGATCGAAACCGATGTCTCCCGACAACAGCTCGCGATAAGCTGTATCGCAGATCAAGTGCCACTGCGCGCGGCGGGCCACCTTAAAAGCGGGTCCCAAAGAACATGCCGTTGAAAACTTAAGCTCAGGATCGGCGTGTATCGAATAATACAGGGACAGACCGTACTCCAAAGAATTATGTCGGGCTTCCAAATACTCGCCGAATAGACGCACATCCCAAGCCTTGGATTTTTTTACCGAGCCCGCCGCGATCATCATGAGCAGCTTGCGGGCTTTTCTTCGATCCCATACGCCGAGAGCAAATATCACAAAAATAAAAAATATGCTCAAAAGATCGACAGCCCAGACATACCCTTGATCCTGCATCAAAGACACCCCTCCGAATAAACGAATGCGCGGGTACTAAATAAAATCCAGCGCCGCCAAATAACTTCTGAAGGAGGCGATTATCTGCGCGTCCTCGCCCGGATAGATCGCCTGAAGCTCTCCGTAAGCCTGCATCAATTTGGCTTGAGCGCTCAGAACAAGGGGCTCGCGGTTCAGTTGGCGGCGGCCGGGCCGTGTCTGCCATTGACGCAAAAAATCAGATTGCTCGTTCATCGCCTGAAGCACGAGGCCCTGGACATGAGCGAGTCTGGAAGGGGCCGCAAGCGCGCCGATCCGGGACTTCAGGCCGTCATAGCCCTCGATCGCGGCGAATGCGTTCGATCCGGACAGAAGCTGATACATGGATTCCATGCGGCGCATCATCGCCTGATCTGTCAGCTCAAAAAGATCCCTCAGAAAAAAGCATTCCATGGGATCACCTTTGAATCGGTGCACGTCGAAAGGGATGCGCGCGACACCCATGCTTAAGTAGGCGTTGTCGATCGAATCGGGAGCTTCGGGCGCCGGAGCGCCGGACACGTCGCGGCCCGCCTCGATCTTGGCGTAAGTGTCCAGCCATTCGTATCCAAGCGCGCCGGGCTTTGTTACCAATCGCATCTTCGATTCACCCGGCAAAATGGTGTTGTAAAACCCATGACCCACGGTCAAATGCTCATCCTCATGCCCTTCGCGCCAAGAAGAGGTTCGGATGTGGTATGTCGTGCTGTTCTTGGAGCGCGTCTTGTATTTCTCGAGGATGCTCACGTCATGCGACATCGGATCCTGAGCATCCAAGACTCCGTTCGCCGTCATCATTGCGCCCAGCAGCAGGAACGGGATGCCGAAAAGCGAGGTCCAAAAAACCACCGCCAGTTCCCGGTGTGAAGATGCTCGCCCCCGCAAGAGGAGCGCCGCAAACCAGACGAACATGGCAAAGATGGGCAAACTGTACTTGAGCGTCTCAAAGAAAAAAGCGGCCGGGTCAAGAAGCCTGTAGACTGCAGATCCTATCAAATACAGAAGAAATCCCGCCGCGAGCGAACCGATGCTCGCCGCATAAAACACGGTCTTGCGGATCCTCCACAGAGGCCAGCTCGTCTCTCTGGATGCGGGCACGAAGGGGGCGCATTGCTTGATAAGGATGAGCGAATCGAGCACGCCGGTCACGGCGGCCTGATCAAGCCGCTCTGCGCGGAAACGGTTCCAGCGGGCCGTCAGAGCTCCTTTTTCAGCCTTCACTTCAGTGAATCCCGTCCTCAGGATCGCCGACACCGCAGCGCGGATCTCCGGCGATGCAAAGCAGCGCGCCGCATCCTCGGGGCGCTGGCTCAGGATATAGTAATCGCGGTCGAAAGCGGCGTCTTTCGTCTGTATCTCACGATTGATCCCGGCGCGTTTGAAAAAAGCATCAAGCCATCCTTCACGAATAACGCAGAAGTCATAATGAAAAGAATGCGCAATGGCTATCTCAAGATAAGGCTGCCTGTTCTTACTGCCTTGAAAATAGCGGTAAGTGTAAGGCGTGCCCTGATATTCGCCGCCGAGACCGTTTGGAGCGGAGCTGCCTCCTGGGTCCACCAGCATCGCTTGCGCCACTGCCTGGCGCAGCTTCGCATTTTGCTTGATCGCAAGAAACACGACGCTCACGAAGATGACGCTGAATATCAGAAACGGGATCATTTAACTTGAGAGAAGGCTTTCGAGAAGCTTCTGAAGCTCCGACTTTTGATCGAAAGCCGGTGAGGCTGCCGATGTCGATGCGGCGGCCGCGGGCTGCGAAGCGCCCATCTCGTTCGACGTCACGATGTTGTCGTGGTTTAAATCGACCCAGCGGGCCTCATCATTGGAGATGACGCCATCGCGGTTGGTATCCTGCTGATAAAACGTGCGCTCGTTGCCGCGCCACTCGCTTCGGGAGATGACATTGTCGTGGTTCAGATCTTCGGCGATACCGCGCACCGTGGATACGGGTCCTCCGCCGCTGTGGCGGCGCCGCCAGCCTCCCCATTCCATTTCATTCCGGGAGACCTTGTTGTCGTGGTTGTGATCGGTCCAGCGGGCTTCATAGTTCGAAATTACGCCGTCGCCGTCCAGATCCTGGGAATAGAATGACTTGTTATCCCCCAGCCATTCGCTGCGCGAGATCAAACTGTCGTGATTGCTGTCTTCGGCCAGGACCTCGGCGCTTCGCCCGGAGTTCTCTTCGCTGTCGCGGCGTTCACGCCAGCCTTCGCGGTGTCCGGCGGAGTCTCTTTCAGGGATCTCGCTCATCTCGTCAGCCGTGACCTGGCTGTCGTTGTTGCGGTTCGTCCAGCGGGCTTCGCTGTTAGAGATAGCGCCGTCCTTGTTCGTATCCTGTCGGTCGAAAAGAGCCGCATCACCGATCCACTCGGCGCGCGAAATTAAGCTGTCATTGTTGGCATCTTCGGCGAGAACCGCGGCGCCTTCGGAATAGGCGGCCGGAACCAGGATCAGAAAGCTCAAGACGGCAGCCAGACTTGCTTCGATCGTACGCATAGAACCTCCTTTTTTAGGCGCGGCTTCCTGAGACGTCAATAATCGTCGTCATCGTTCTTATATTTGCGCTGTTCCTTTTCTTCTTCCCAAAGCTTAAAGTGCTCCTCATAGTCCCGCACCGAATCGAATTCGAAAAGCTGGTCGATGTGCTGCGGCTGAATGTAGATGTTTTTCTGGGATGCGAAGCCCGTCTGAATATTCTTAAAACAGAAATAGACCGTCCCGGCGATGTTGACCGTGCGGATAAAGCGGCACGGAAACGCGCCCGTGGCATAGATAAAATAGATCTTATTCTTGTCGAACTCGAAATTCTCAACAGCGGTCATTACCACTCCTTGGTTTGAGGCTATCATCATAACACAGTCTCTAGCGTATTTTTTCCAGCGTGAGCTTCTTGCGCTTGTAGTCCACCTTGAAGGCAAAGTTCTTAAGGTAAGACATTCCCAGAAGACCGTCCTTGAACTCCGTCTTCGGCCCTCCGGGCATCAGCACGCTGGCTTCGACGCCGCGCGCCTCCGAGTCCTCGACCTTTACGCTGTCGAGGTAGACGCGCCGCGCCGTGATCTTGCGTCCGTCAGCAACCTGCGCGACTCCGACAGGCGCGTTTTTGAGTTTCAGTTTGAGCTTTTTGGCGACTTCGTGAGTGAGGAGCATGGTAGAGCAGCCGGTGTCGAGCGCCATGGTGGCGCGGACCTTTTTATTGAGCAGGACATCGACGTAGACGCGTCCGTCGGAGCCGTAAACTTTGGCCGCTTTCGGCTCGAATTCTTCCCGGGCTTTCTTCTCCGCAGCCTCCGCCTTCTCGGATCTTTCGCGCGCTTCCGCTTCAGCCCTTTCCGCTTCCCATTTCGCCAGGATCGCCGCCCTTTCCTCTGCGGTCGAACGGTCGATGCGGACGACATCCGCCCGGCTGAACGTGACTACTCCCGAATTCACCTTGAGCTTGACGCGTCCGGATTCCTCCGATTGGACGATCCCCTCTATATCCTGGCCGCTCTGGAGATGGACGGTGTCTGCGAGGATCTTGCTCGGAAGAGACGCTGAGAGAATGCTGACGGCGAAGAAGATCGAAAAAAAACGATCTTTAGGCATTGGGCTGCGAAGCGGAGGAACCTGTCAGTTTCTTAAGCTCTGAGGCCGCGGCGATCATGTCGCCCTTACTCATCTTGATAGTCCTTTTAGGACCTGATGTACGGCCGGCGGTATAGCTTCTCACGAGTCCGATCACAATCAAAAATGCGGCCGCGACCGCGATCGCCGCCAAAACCCTGCTCTTCATTTTTTCTCCTTTTGGATCACGCGGTACACCACCAGCCCGTCCGCATCGATCAGCTCCTCAAAATACCCGAGCTTCACCAGCTCCTGGCACACATTGCGCACATGATCATCGTCCGGCTCAAGCCAGGGCCCCCAGTTCAATATCTCCTGCAATGGCCGAGCCCCGCTAGGCCCCATCCATTTCAATAGTTTTTCAGCGCCGAGGGATAAAGGCATGGGATCCTGATCGTTTGGTTCGCGGCAGCATCTCTGCGTGCACAGCTCTAGCGTAGATTACAGGAACAAAAAAAGGAAGCTTAAATTGCGAGGATATTATATCCGGAATCGACGAAGATGACTTCGCCTGTAATGCCGCGGCTCCAGGAACTGAAAAGGAATGCAGCGGTGTCGCCCACTTCTTCGGGTTCGGTGTTGCGCCGAAGGGGCGCTTTTTCGCGGTTGATCTTGAGCATTTCGGATAAGCCGGCGATGCCGCGGGCGGCCAGGGTGTTGATGGGGCCGGCGGAGATGGCGTTGACACGTATGTTTTTGGGGCCCAGATCGTTGGCGAGATACTTCACGCTCTGCTCGAGGGCAGCCTTAGCGACGCCCATCACGTTGTAGCGGAGCACGACGCGCTGACCCCCGAGGTATGAAAGGGTGATGATGCTGCCGCCTCCCCTTTTTTCCATCAAGGGGACCGCTTTCTGGGAAAGCAGCGTCAGCGAGTAGGCGCTCACGCCCAGCGCTAGATCAAAACCTTCCTTCTTGGTAGTCACGTATTGGTCAGCGATGTCTTCGGTCTTGGCGTAAGCGACGCAATGCGCCATGAAGTCGAGGCCTCCCCACTGGGCATCGAGCGCCTTAAAAAGTTCGTCAACCTGCGCTTCGTTCGTGACGTCACAGGGCAGGACGATGGATCCGGGGATGGTCGCAGCGAGCTCTTCTACATTTTCCTTAAGCCTGTCCCCTTGATAAGAGAAAGCAAGCTGTGCGCCTTCGCGGGCGGCGCTTTGCGCGATGGCCCAGGCGATGCTGCGCTTATTGGCGACGCCGAGAATGAGACCCTTTTTCCCTTCGAGAAGTCCGGCCATGATTACCCCTTGAACTTTCTGACGATAATAGACGTGTTGTGTCCGCCGAAACCCAGCGAATTGGAAAGGGCGGCGTCGACTTTGACCTCTTGGGCCTTGTTGGGCACGTAGTCAAGATCACACTCGGGATCAGGCGTCATCAGGTTGATCGTCGGATGCACGATCTGGTTTTTGATCGCAAGGCAGCAGGTGATAAATTCGATGCCGCCCGCAGCGCCGAGAGTGTGGCCCGTCATAGACTTGGTGGAATTGATCTTGATCTTCTTGGCGTGGTCGCCGAATACTTTTTTGATCGCGAGCGTTTCGATCTTGTCGTTGAGCTCGGTCGAGGTGCCATGGGCATTGATATGCTGGATCTGGTCAGGGTTGAGCTTGGCTTCTTTGAGCGCCGACGTCATGGAGCGCGCCGCGCCTTCGCCTTCAGGATGCGGGGCGGTCATATGAAAGGCGTCGCCGTTCAGCGCATAACCCACGACTTCGGCATAGATCTTGGCTCCGCGCTTCTTGGCGTGCTCCAACTCTTCAAGGACGACGATACCCGCCCCCTCGCCCATCACGAACCCGTCGCGCTCTTTATCGAATGGGCGCGAGGCGCCCTTCGGGTCGTCGTTGCGGGTCGACAGCGCTCTCAGCGCGCAAAAACCGCCGATACCCAGAGGAGTCACGCAGCTTTCCGTGCCCCCGGCGATCATGACCTTGGCTTGTCCGTGCTGGATCAAACGGTAGGCTTCCCCGATAGCATGAGTGCCTGTAGCGCAGGCGGTCACGACCGCAAGATTAGGGCCTTTAAAATTATGGAGAATGGAGACCCAGCCTGAGGCGATATTGATGATAAGCATGGGGATCATGAAAGGGGTGAATTTAGCAGGACCCTTCTCAAGGTAGATCGAGTGCGTCTCTTCGACGATGCGCAGACTTCCGATGCCCGAACCGATCAGAACGCCGATGTCCTCGGGGTTTTGGACTTTGGAATCGATGCCGGCATCCTTGATCGCCTCGCCCGCCGCAGTAACGGCGTATTGGCAAAAAAGCTCCATGCGGCGCGATTCCTTCATCGGAATCGTCTGGGTGGGATCGTAGTTTTTGACTTCGCCGGCGATTTTTGCGGGGAATTGATAAGGATCAAAGGTCTTGATCTTATCGATGCCGCTCTGACCCTGGATAATGCCGTTCCAAAAATCGTTGGTGTTGTTACCGACCGGGTTGATCGTACCCAGGCCCGTAACCACTACCCGTGGATAGGACATAGTCAATTCAGAGGTGTTTTATTTGGAGGACTTCGAAGCTTTCTCTTCGATATAGCGGACGGCTTCGCCGACAGACGTCATCTTTTCGGCGTCTTCGTCCGGGATCTCGATGCCGAACTCTTCTTCAAGAGCCATGACCAACTCGACGGTATCGAGAGAATCCGCGCCCAGATCATCCACGAAGGATGCTGTATCGGTGACTTCTTCGATCTTGACGCCAAGCTGTTCGGCGATAATTTGTTTAACTTTTTGAGCTACATCGGCCATTGAATTTATTCCTCCATGATTACATTACCATGCCACCGTCAACCGTGATGACCTGACCAGTGATGAAACTACTCTCGTCCGATGCTAAGAACACCGCCGCTTTGGCGATATCCGCCGGTTTTCCCAGGACGCCCACCGGTATGGATTTCAAAATTTTCTGCTTTACTTCATCGCTGAGCGCGCCCGTCATGTCCGTCTCGATAAACCCCGGGGCGATCGCATTAATCAAAATATTTCTGGATCCCAGCTCTTTTGCCGCGGATTTGGTCAGGGCAATAAGACCCGCTTTGCTTGCAGCGTAATTAGCCTGTCCGGCATTGCCGATCAAGCCGATCACCGAAGCCATATTGATGATGCGGCCCGCCCTCTGCTTCATCATGGGTTTGGCAACAGACCGCATGCAAATAAAGGCGCCTTTTAGATTTGTATCAAGCACCTCATCCCAATCTTCATCTGACATGCGCAGCAAAAGTCCATCACGCGTCAGTCCAGCATTGTTGACCAGTATATCAATGCGTCC
>CAZJAX010000038.1:0-15933 GCA_964543965.1 uncultured Planctomycetia bacterium | reverse complement strand
GGTTCCATGCAGAGCGTGTCCTTCGTGGAGGTCGTCAGCTGGTATTTATTCATGTCGAGGATGAGAACGAGGTTGGACAGCTGACGGAAAGATGCGAACATCGCCGCTTCCCAGGTCTGCCCTTCATTGAGCTCGCCGTCGCTCATGATGACGTAGGTCGTGAAATCTTTTTTATCCATGCGGGCCGCGAGCGCGCAACCGGCGCCGACGGAAAGGCCTTGACCCAAAGAACCTGTGGACATCTCGATGCCGGGAAGCCGGCGCATGTCCGGATGTCCCTGGAAAGGGCTCTCGAGCTGACGGAACGTCAGGATAGCCTCGCGTTCAAAGTAACCGGCCAGAGCCATGACGCTGTAAAGCGCCGGAGATCCGTGACCCTTGGAAAAGATGACGCGGTCGCGGTCGGCCCATTTAGGGTTTTTGGGGTCGTGGCGGAGCGTCTGGAAATAAAGGCTTACCAGAATATCAGCCGCGGAAAGCGAACCGCCCGGATGTCCCGAGCCGGCAATACCCGTCTGCTTGATGATATCGCGGCGGACTTCGAGGGACAGCTGTGCGAGCTTTTTAAAATCGGCTTGCGGCTTAATAGTTGAGGAAGAATTCGGCATAAGATGCTAAATTTTAGCGTTTCTTCCGCAAACCGTCAAACGAATCTTTTAAGCGCGGTTTTTTACCGCGATTCGGATACGCCTGTGCGGAATCGCAGGAAATTCTGAAGCGAATCGCAGATAAGATAAGGGTTGTTTTTCTTCTGGTCGGCCATCGTGGCGGTCGGCCGGTCGGCGTAGTTGTGTCCCGGGCAGAGGACGGTCGCGTCGTCGAGCTTCATGAGCTTTTGCGTCAGCGAATAATAGAGCTGTTCGGGATCACCCCCGGGCAGGTCGGTACGGCCGCAAGCGTTGATGAAAAGCGTGTCGCCTGAGACCAAATGCCCGTCGCAAAGAAAACACTGAGAACCCGGCGTATGTCCCGGCGTATGCATGCACTCGATCTGCATGTCGCCGAGCTTGAGCTTGTGGCCGTTGTCCACGGGCTTGATGTTGTCATGGCTGAAGTCCAGGTAAGCCATGTCGTTCTTGTTCACGTAGATCGGACAGTCGACGGCCTCAAGAAGCTCCTCGATACCGTTGGTATGGTCAAAATGGTAGTGGCTGATCAGAGCGCCTTTGATCTTCAGGTCCTCTTCCCTGGCCGTGCGCAGTACCGTGTCCACCTGCCAGGCCGGGTCCACGACGAAGACCTCGCGCGTCTTCTTCGAGCCGATGAGATACACGAAGTTCTCCATCGGCCCGATCTCCATCTGCTTCAGGTAAAGGTCGGGAGAGGCCGTCATGGCGCGTACTTGACCAGCTCGATCTTCAGCTTTTTGGCGATATCGAAAATACGCTTATCCCGGTAAAACTCGCCGAAGACGATGCGCTTGAGGCCGGAGTTGGCGATGAGCTTGAAGCAGTTCCAGCAGGGGCTGGCCGTCGTATAGATGGTGCCTCCGTCGATACAGACGCCGTTCTTGGCAGCCTGGATGATCGCGTTGGCTTCCGCATGGATCGTGGCGACGCAGTGGTCGTTTTCTATCATGTGTCCGATCTGGCTGCAATGCTCCAGTTTCCGGATGGAGCCGTTGTAGCCCGTCGAAAGGATGGTCTTATCGCGGACGATCACGGCACCCACGAACTTGCGGTCGCATGTCGAGCGGCTCGAGATCACGCGGCCGATGTTCATGAAATATTCGTCCCAGTCGGCGCGGTGCGTCGGCTTGTTTTCTTTGACGCGTTTCTTGGTTTTCATTCGTTTCCTTTTTTTCAGTTGATGATGGTCTTCTGTTTAAGTCGTTTCTGCTCGTACATCAGCATATCGGCGCGCGATATCAGATCCTCGATGGAAGAATGATTGCGCGGATCCGAATAAACGACGCCCGCCGAAAGCGAGAGCGGATATTTGCGAGAAGCGTTCTGGTTGCGTGCGGTCAAATTCACTTTCAGGCGGTCGATGAGGCTGCCGGCGTGGATCTCGTTGGCGTTGATGGCCAGCACGACAAATTCGTCTCCGCCCAGACGGGCCACGATGTCAGGATCGCGGAACGATTTTTTTAGAATGTTGGCGGTCTCCACCAGCGCGCGGTCGCCTTCGGCGTGCCCGAGATCGTCATTGATCTTTTTGAGCTGGTCCAGATCCACATAAAGAAGGCAGGAGCCGTGCTTCGTGCGCTTGGCGATCTTGAGCTGCTGGCTGCAGAGGATCATGAAGCCTCGGCGGTTGAGAAGCCCCGTGAGCGGATCGTCCACCGACATCGAGAACAGCTTCTGTTCCATCTTCACGCGTTCGGTCACGTCGCGCGAATTGATGACCGCTATCAGGCCGTGATTTTCATCGAGCACGGTACTGCCGATCGCTTCGAGGAAGCGCCACGAGCCGTCTTTGGTCAGAAAGCGGAACTGGATCAGCTCATCCAGCACCTTGTGCTCAACGGAGTTCTTAAAACGGTCCATCACCTTGATGCGCTCGTCGGGATGGATGAAATCAAAGATCACCTTGCCTTCGAGTTCTTCGGGTTTATAGCCCAGCACCCTTTGGATCGAGGGGTTAAGAAAAAGGATGACGCCCTTGCTGTCGAGCAGCGTGATAATGTCCGACGAATACTCGACCATGAGCCGGTTGCGCTCTTCCTGGGCCCGCTTTGCTTCCTTATCCATCTGCCTCCTTGTAAAACCCGTATTCAGGCTATCTTAGCCCCGAAACCTCTTTTTCTCAAGCGCAGGGTATTTCAGGTCCCGGCCGCCAAACTCGAGGCGATCGCTTCCTTTTTCGGGTTAAAATAGCCCATGCGGAGGCGCGGAAAACGCTTTCCGAGCCTCGCCAGAACCTCGCGCATGCCCAGGAGCTTCTGATCGGCGCCCTGCAGACGCAAATCGCGGAAGTACCGAAGCGGGTCGTAATTGAGGTTGCGCCACTGGATCATATCCACCCCGTGGTCGCCGATGAACTTTTCCAGCGCCAGGACTTCCTCTTCGGAGTCGGTGAAGCCCGGCATAGAAAGATAGTTGAGAGAAACAAAACCGCCGCTTTTTTTCGCCAGCCTTATCGACTCGACCGGTTCGTTCAGCGAATAACCTCGCGGCTGGTAATAAAGCGAATAGTACGGCTCGCGCACGCTGTTCAAACTCACACGGATGCTGTTCAGGCCCGCAGCGAAAAGCCTTTCGATGACTTTCGGCCGGCTGGCGTTGGTGTTCATGTTGATAGAGCCCTTGGATGTCTTCTTGCGGATCAACTGTATCGCCTTTTCGATCACATCGCCTGACAGCGTCGGCTCCCCTTCACAGCCCTGTCCGAAACTCACGATGGGATCTGACACGGACCCGATATGGAAGACCGCCAGATCCGCGATCTCTTCCGGGGACGGTATGAACCGGATGCGCTGCTGGTTGGACGGAAAACCGCGGTCGGCCGGCTGGAACGAAATACAGCCCTGGCATTGCGCGTTGCATACCGGCGATGTGGGTATCGGAGCTTCAAATCGGCTCAGGAAAAAATTTTTAGCGTTGGCGCAGCCGCTCACCGTCGCGCAGTGAGCCAGATGCGGGACGAGGCGGTTTCCGGGGAAGCGTTTTTCAAATTCCAGGACATTGCGCTCGATGGCCTCGGCGTCCATGAACCGCTCGTCATGACGGAAATCCGGATCCACTCTGAGCGCTGTCGCGTAAAAGGCGTTCTTGTAGAACACGCATGCCGCGTAAGAAAAAAGGGGCAGCGCCGGAGCGCCCGCCTCCTCTTCGTAGGCCGAACTGTGAGTGATCGTGTGTCCGGGCGGAATGAACGCAGCCACGGCGTAGCATTTTTTCTTTTCTTTCGAGTAGGGATCGAAAATCAGCGTTTGCGGCGAGCCTGAATCGGGGTCGAATCCGACCGGAGCGCGGCCGGGCAGCATGAAGAGCTCGCTGAAATCGGGAAGCTTGAGGAATTCCGAGGGGTCGAGGCGGAAAAACTTTCCGGCCTTCATGCCCGCAGCTTCGAGACCCGGGAACGGATAGACTTTTCCCTTTTCATCGGCGAAAAGAAGCTGGGGGATTTCGCGTCTAGTCATCGGGCTTTTTTCACGTATTCGAAGCGAGGCACTTCCCTGCCTCCGGCCTTGACGGTCTCGGTGAACATTTCGAGCGGCCGTACCCACAGCGCAGACGCCCTGCTCTTATAAAGCGGTTTGTACACGACGAGAGTCTCCATCGTCTCGCTATGGCGCGCCGTCCCGATCACTTCGTAAAATTGACCTTTATAATGGCGGTATTTGCCGGGAGGCAGAAGCGGCTCCGGGTGCAGCGATCTAAGACGCGTCAATCCAGGTATCCTCCGGCAGCCTGCAAAGGAACTGTCTGATTCCGCCGGGTAACCCAGACGGCGATCGCATGCTTAGGAGCGGCCGGCGCCGCCTCCGGATGGAAGCGGAACGAAGCTTTGAGGTTTCCCTGTTCATAAACCATTTCTTCCTTTACTAGATCCAGCACCGTAAATTCGTGCGGAAGGATCTGGCCCTGGTTCTCCCCTTTTTCAACGGCCGAGCGGATGCCGCAGCCGAGATAGGCGGCGTGCGCGGCCACACGGCCCATATAGATCCCGTTGTGAGGCGTGTAAGTGACCCGAAACGCGCCTCCCTCGCCGCATTCGATTTTGAGCGTCCCGGCTTCCTTGCTTCCGTCGAGGCTGAGCGTCGGCTTGAGATACCACTCCTTCGATTCGCGGCCGTTGGTCACGATCATCGGGGTATAGGCAGAGCCGGACTTCCACCTTGCCAGATAGTCTCTTTGCCGCTGGGTAAACTGCCGGGATGCATAAACATCCTTCCATCCCAAATAGTCCCAATAGTCCACGTGAAACACGACAGGCACGAAGGTTTTCCAGAGATAGGGAGATTTCCCGAGATCCATCATCCACTCTTCGGCCGGCGGACAGCTGGAGCAGCCTTCGGAAGTATAAAGCTCGACCAGGGACGCCTGTTCCGGGCCGTTCTGAAAAACCAGATCGGCTGCGCCGGCCGGGAGCGGAAGCAGCGCGGCACAAAATAAAAAGAGGGCTGTTTTTCGTTTGAAAAACAGCCCTCTCATTTCAGGCCCTGCCTTTTATCGGACTTCGAGCACTGCTTCGGGCCGCGCGTTCACATTAGCGACAAACGAAGAGGTCGCCGAACCGCATTCGCTGCCGGAGCCGTCCTTGACGGTCAGGACAACGCGGTAGGTGCCGTTCTGCTGATAAGCGTGCGTCACGCTCACGCCCTCGGCGAATTCACCGTCGCCGAAATCCCAGTGGTACGTGAGCAGCCCCGAATCCGGGTCGCTGGAACCGGAAGCGTCGAACACAGCCTCTTTGTTCACGCAGCAGACGAGATTTTTGCCGGCGTTAGCGATAGGAGCGGAATTGATGTTGATCACGGCGGATGCTGCGGCTACGGAACAAGCGAAACCCTGCCCGTTGTCGGAGGTGACGGTCACATTGTAGACGCCGCCTTTCTGGTAGACATGGCTGGCTGTCGAGCCGCCATCCCAGGTCGATCCGTCGCCGAAATCCCAGTGAAGCTTGGATCGTGAATCGGTCTGCGCGTTGAAGGTGACGTTTTTTCCGGTGCAAGACGCAGCCGGACCCGTCAGCGCGATAGAGGCTCTGTCGCCGATCACCGCCGTCGTCGTACCCGTCCCCCAAGAGCAAGGAGTGCCCAAACCGTCATCGACTTTAAGCGTCACACGGTAAGTGCCCGGCCTTTCGTACGCGTGGGTCACGAATAGGCCTTCTCCCGTCGTGCCGTCGCCGAAATCCCAGGTGTACTTGCCCGGAGCGGAAGCCTGGGTCTTAGACCCGTCAAAAGAGACGGTGTCGCCAAGGCAGGCCTTAGCGGGCGCGCCCGCATCGACCACCGGAGGATAATTGGCGCGGACTTTCGTCGTCGCGATACCGCTGTCGCACTCGAGACCCGAGTTGTCGCGAACCGACAAAAGGACCGTGTACTCGCCCGCCTTTTCGTAGGTATGTGTGACGACCGGCTGGTCGCTGGTCTGGCCGTCGCCGAAATCCCAGGAAACAGCCAGGTTCTGCTTGTCGACATCGTAAGACTTGGTGGCGTCGAACGTGAACTGATTGCAATGATTAGCCTGTTTGACCGGTTGGGGCTTGACCGGGGGCGCGGGACGCTCTTCGCAAGGCGCGTAGTCGAAAGGAGACGTAAACGACTTCTTGTTGTGCTTATAGACCGGATCCCCGGATTCATGCTGTGTCTTCGTGGTATACGGGTTGTTTGCCCAGACAGCGGTATTTGAGCTGCATACGGCAAATAAGGCGACCAGAGACAGGACTTTCATCAATTGATTTTTCATACCCTTGGGGGCTCCTTTTTTGAATGCAGGTATTATACGTTTTCGCCCATTCTTTGTAAACGAAAGGGAATTGCACCGCCGACGGACGCGGCTCGGATCGCTTCAGTGTCCGCCGTGGTACGGAAACCGGTGAATGATCGTGTAGGCGCGGTAGATTTGTTCCGCGGCGATCACGGCGGCCAGCTCGTGAGGATAGGTCATGGGTCCGAACGACCATAAAAGGTCGGGCTTAAGGCGCGCCGCGTCCTCCACGGTGAAGCCGTCGGCGGGGCCGATGCCGATATGAAGCTCTTTGGCGCCTGAATTACGGAGGTTCTGCACGGCTCTAGCCAGCTCTTCGGATGAAAGCATCTTGGCATTCTTGGCGGTATGGCAGAGCCAAAGCCTGACGCCGGATCTTCTTTCCGGTTCGAGCTTTGAAACCTCACAGCCGTCGAATTTGTCAATGCGCGCCGTAAAATCCTGAAAAACGGCGGATAGGTGTTCGGACTTAAAAGCCTTGCGTCCTCCCGAGGGCGCCCACGCCAGGCAGAAGCGGATCTTCACGGAGCCCAGTTTCGGGCGCGGCGTACAGCCTCCTGCCAGCGGCTGTAAAGACCGGCGCGGTCTTTGAAGCGGGGGTCAGGCCTGAACGTTCTTTCGACAGCTCTCAGCCGGTTAAATTCCGCGGCATCCTTCCAAAAGCCGGCGGCGATCCCTGCGAGTCCCGCGGCGCCGAGCGCCGTCGTCTCGAGGATCTTGGGCCGCTCGATGCGCAGGCCGAGGATGTCCGCCTGAAACTGCATGAGAAAATCGTTGGCGGCGGCTCCGCCGTCGACACGCAGAGTCCGGAACGTGCGCCCGGTATCCTTCTTCATGATTTCGAGTATATCGCGTGTCTGGTAAGCGATGGATTCGAGCGCCGCCCGCACGAAATGCGCCCGGCCCGTTCCGCGCGTAATGCCGAAAAATGCGCCGCGCGCGTGCGGATCCCAGTAAGGAGCGCCCAGACCTACAAGCGCCGGCACGAAATAGACGCCGTCGTTGGATGCCAGCGAGCGGGCCAAAGCGCGCGTTTCCGAAGCGCTCTTGATGATCCCAAGGCCGTCTCTCAGCCACTGTACTGCGGCCCCGCCGATGAAAACGCTGCCCTCCACCGCATACTCGGTATGCTTTAAGTCTCCGATCGACCATCCGACAGTCGTCAGGAGATTCTTTGAGAATCTCGGGACCGCGCCCGTACTTTCCAGCATAAAGAGGCCAGTGCCGTACGTATTTTTGATCACGCCGTCCTGAAAGCAGCCTTGAGCGAAGGACGCCGCCTGCTGATCTCCGACGACCCCGGCTATGGGAATCTCATTTCCGAACAGCCGCTTATCGAGCATCGCGCAGATACCGCTGGAGGGCACGACCTTAGGCAGAATATTTTTAGGGATGCGAAAGATCCGGCAGAGCCGGGAGTCCCACTTCAGGGTCTTGAGGTTGAAAAGCATCGTGCGCGACGCATTGGAGGGATCGGTCACATGCGCCGCGCCGCCCGAGAGATTCCAGATGATCCAGCTGTCGATGGTGCCGCAGACGATCTCTCCCCGCAAAGCCTTCCGGCGCGAACCCTTCACGTGATCGAGAAGCCAGGTGAGCTTGCTGGCGCTGAAATAGGCATCGAGAAAAAGTCCGGTCTTGGCATGGATGATCTTCTCGAAACCTCTTTTTTTGAGCGCTTCGCAGAAAGGCGCCGTGCGGCGGCACTGCCAGACAATGGCGTTGTGCAGGGGCTTGCCCGTTTTCTTGTCCCAGATCAGCACGGTTTCGCGCTGATTGGTGACGCCCACGGCCGCGATGTCGCGGGGTCTTATTTTTTTAAACGTCGCCCCGAGCACGCCCTGCACGCTCTCCCAGATCTCCATCGGGTCATGTTCGACCCAGCCGGGCTTGGGGTAAACTTGAGTGAATTCCTCATACCGGCTTGAAATGATGCGCTGTTTCCTGTCGAACACGATCGCGCGGTTGCCGGTCGTGCCGAGGTCGAGCGCCAACACGTATTTTGCCATCAGTAATCGATCCCTTTCTGGGCCTGAATGCCTTGGCGGAACGGGTGCTTCACTTCCTTCATTTCAGTCACGAGGTCGGCGCGGCCGATGATCTCGGGTTTGGCGCCGCGGCCGGTGAGGACGAGGTGCGTCTTGGACGGCTTTTTGTCGATGATCTCGACAACATCGGCCAGATCCACCAGTTTCACGCCGAGATAATCGACCGCGTAAAGTATTTCGTCCAGGACGACCACATCATACACGCCTGAGAAAATTTTATCCTTCGCGAACGCGACGGCCTCGTCGGCGGACTTGCGGTGCTCGCTGAAAGGTTTTTTATCGCCCATGATCTTCACAAAACCTTTTCCCAGCTGGAGGACTTCGAGGTTGGCATGAGCCTTGGCGCTTTCAAGCTCGCCGAAAACCACGGGCCAGTCGCCCTTAAAGAACTGCACGACGAGCACGCGAAGACCGTGCCCCAAAGCCCGGAAGGCCGTGCCGAGCGCCGCCGAGGTCTTGCCTTTCCCCTCGCCGGTGTAGACGATGACCAGACCCCGAGCCTCAGGCGGCTTTGTCAAAACGCTCCACGAGACGCCGGATGACCCTGTCGTTGGCGGGCGGAAATTTGAAACTCTTTAAGTCCCGGAGGTCGGCCCACTGGGTCTTCTGGCATTCGAGCGCGCTCGGTTCGCCCGATATCAGCGTGCAGAGATAAAAATTGAGCCAGATGATCTTCTGATTGTAAGGGCGGCGGATCTCCATGAGCTTCTGGTCGACGCGGACCTCTAGCCCCACCTCTTCGCGCACTTCACGCACGACGCATTCTTCAAACGTCTCCTCGACGTTCTTCTTGCCTCCGGGAAATTCCCAGTAATTGCCGAACGAGTCGTTTTTCTTGCGCTGGGCGATGAGAAAATCACGGCCGCGGCGTATCACAGCTACACCGCAGGCGATGACGTTATTCTTCTGCTTGGCGATATCCTTCATTCTCCCTGACACGCCCTTTTTTTGGCCACGGCTGCGATCTTGGCGTCATACCCGAGATAAGGGCAGAGCACGATCTTGACGGCGGAACCGTACTTTTTTCGCGCCTCGGCCGTGATCGCAGGGATGTGGGAGTTGACGTGCCGGCCGCTCAAGAGAAAATACGGCAGCAGCCGTATTTCGGCCGCGCCCTTTTTCACGCAGTCTCTGATGGCCTCCTCGATCGATGGTTTGGCGATCTCAAGGTACGCGCAGACAG
This sequence comes from uncultured Planctomycetia bacterium, assembly GCA_964543965.1. Taxonomy (GTDB): domain Bacteria; phylum Omnitrophota; class Gorgyraeia; order 2-02-FULL-51-18; family 2-02-FULL-51-18; genus CAMDWQ01. The sequence goes on along the minus strand of CAZJAX010000038.1, from coordinate 6,322 downwards.
CTCCGGCGAAACGGCGGTCCTTTTTGAAGTCGGAGACGACTTTTTCCATCGACGCCTGAAAGCCCTTTTCCCGGCTTCCGTGGCCGATCACGATGACGGCTGCGCGCTTGTTAGATGATTTCACAAGATTTTTTAGGGACCCAGCCGAGAGTCTTGTTTTTCAGAGAAATATAATACCAATCTCCGGTCTGATCCGCGACGCGGGCCTCGGCGCCCTCATGCAGAACGAACGCTTTTGTTTCCTTCTCAGAAGGCCCGTAGCGCGCCGCGACCTCCCGGTCGAGCACGATCAGGCGCGGGACTCTGGCGTCCGCCCATTTGAAATAAAATACGCCGCCGGTCACGACGAGAAGAAAAACGAAGACGCCGCCTGCACCCGCGGTCAACGGTTTCGATTGGCGGAAAATAAAATGCGAGACGGATATCAGAAACAGCGCGGCAAGAACCACCGCAAAAGCCAGCGCCGCCTCGTCAACGGTCACATATTCCAGGATCTTCCTCAGGCTGGACAGAAAAATACTTTCGTCTGGATCCTCGATGCGGTCGGCCAGCGCATTCTTAAGGATCGCTTTATTCCATTCGACATCACGGTCGCGGGGATCCAGGCGGTGCGCCCGTTCGAAAGCAACCATCGCCCTGCCCTTCTCGCCGGCACGGAACCGGGCGCTTCCGAGGTTGTAATACACTGCGGACGCGGCGCCCCCCTCGGCGGCGATCTTCTCATAGGCCGCAGCGGCGGCCTTGTAATCCCCGCGGGAGTAGGCGGCGTTAGCTTCGCTAAAAGCGGAGCTTTCCGACGCATAAGCCGGAAAAGCTGAAAACAGGAACGTTAGAAAAAGTATGCCCGCCGCCCTCATTTCATCTTCACCCTTTCGAAAAACGTGATCACGCGGTCGGCCAGCGCGTAGAGTTCATGCATATCCTCTTTTGTCTTCGCGGATTTCGCGAAACGCCCGGCCGAAAGCTCGTCGAACAGTTTTTTGATCTCATTAAAAAGCTCGGGCCCCAGCTCCTCGCCGGTCCGGGCCTCGATGACAGGCAGAGACACCGACTGAGGGGAAACACCGAGCTTGTCTCCGAAATAGCCGTAAACCGCTCTGGAGGTCTCGGCATAAAACTCATCCTGCTTCTCTTCGCGAAGCATGCGCTTAGCGCCTTTCAGCTTCTGCCGGGCGACCGCATGGGAGCGGCGGAACTTCATATCCTTCAGACCCGCCGCGCCGTCCGCCTGCGGAGCCGACGCCATAAATGAGAATACGACCCATCCAGCCAAAAGGATGCCGGCTGCGATCCAATAAAGCGGATTCTGATGGAGATCATAGCCGCTCAGAGCGCGCGGCGCCGCTGAGGATTTGATGAAACGTATATCTTTAGCGATCATCGACACGTCCTGGCCGCCGGCCGGCTCATCGCCCGCAGCCGTAGCCGTCGTACTTTCTTCGGAGACGTCGACGGCCGAACCTGTCACGGTAATGACCTGCGGATCCGTCTTCATCACGCGGTAAGTCTTGTCCGTGAGATCGAAATACGAAAATTCGACCGGCGGGATCGTGTATTTTCCCGGCTTTTTAGGGACCATCACGGTCTCGGTGATCTTTTCTCCTTCGACGACAAGCCTGTCTTTCGAAACGTTCGTCGACGAAGAGGAATCGTAGACTTTGAAGTCATCGAGCTTTGGAAGGGAAGGCATCGGAAGCGTGTTGATATTGCCGCGGCCCCAGACGCGTAGACGGAAAGTGACAGGATCGCCGGCTTCGACGGCATTCTTATCGACGGTGCCTTCCATCAGATAATTTCCAACAGCACCGCCGAAACTCGCGGGTTTTCCTTCGGAGGGCAGCATCTTAACGGTCACCGGGATGGGATCGAGCACGATCTTTTTGGCGACGATCTGCGTCATGAAAGAAACGCTCGTGTACGGGCTGCTCGAAAAGAAACCGGACATCGGGTCATCCTGGCGTACCTGGACGTTGACGACGATGGTGCCGGGATCCACCGTGAAGGCGCCTGCCTCGATGGGAAAAAGCACGATCTTTCGGATGTCCTGCACCACGTAACGGATCCCATCGATGGTCTTTTCGCGGCGTTTGGCTATCTTCTCAGGCGGGAGGTCTTCGGACCAGAAGCCCGTCAGCACCGGATCCTTATCGAACCCCTTCGGATCCGCCGGAACACGCTGATAGAACGTATAAGTCAGCGTAATAGGTTCATTCACAAGAACTTCGTCCTTGTCGGTCCAAGCTTGAATGAAGACATCCTTATCGGCAACGCTGGAGGTGGGTACAGCGCGCGGCGAAAGGCCGCCCTGGATAGGAGAAGATGCCTGGACGGGATTGGGATTGGCGCTTGGTCGGGCAGAATCCGGCACGACTTCGACCTGCACCGGCGCGACCTTGAACGTACGCCCGTCAATGACGACGTCGAAAGGCCCTATCGTTTTCCTGCCGGCGGCGTTAGCGACAAGTACATAGGAAAAAATGCTGCGCGAGGACATCTGGCCGTTGACGATAGAGATCTCCTGAGAGTGGCCCTGGGAGTATGTCATGAAACCGTCGACGGTGCCGAGCGCCGGCTTAGAGATCTTTCCGGGAGCGTTGGTGATGACCAGATCCATCGTGATCTGTCCGCCGAGCGGCACGCGCGATTCGCTCACCGAGATCTCGATAGAAGGGCTCGCGTCGGCAAAAACCGCCTGAGGCGCGGACCCTAAGAGTCCCGCAGCGAATAATAAAAAATGGATTTTAAACTTCACGTCGGCCCGCCTTCCTTACCAGTCTTTTTCGGCTCTTCTAGGCTGTATTCTAGAATTTTTTTGATTTCCCTGCAATTTTAAAACTTGCTGCTCCTGGCTTTCCAGCGCGCCCAGGATCTGTTCCGCCCTCATCTCGGCCTGGCTCTTGGGCGCTTCTTCCTGACCGCCGGCTGCTCCCGAGCCCTGCTGCGGCGTTTCCTTTTCTTCCTGCTCCTCGCCCGCTGCTCCCTGTCCTTGGCCCTGCCCGTCCTGCTCAGGCTTTTCTTCGTCCTGCTTTTCTCCGGCGCCTCCGGACCGCCCCTCATTTTGATCCTGTTCTTTCGGCTCCTCCTCCTGGCCGCCCTCGGAGCCTTGAGATCCCTTCTCTTCCTGATCCTTGCGCTCTTCCTTGTCCTGTCCCTGGCCGCCGCTTTGACCCTGCCGTTCTTTTTCGCCTTCCTGCTTATCCTGCTCTTTTTTTTCGTCTGATTTGTCCTGATCCTGCTGTCCCTGGCCGCCGCCCTGCTCTTTTGGGTCGTCCTTGCCCTGGCCGCCGCCCTGGCTCTGCGGGTCCTTTTGATCCTGGCCTTGACAGCCCTGGTTCTGCGGATCCTTCTGTCCCTGGCCGCCCTGGTCCTGTTTGTCTTTTTTATCCTGTTCTTTATTTTCGTCTTTTTTCTGCTGATTCTGCATCGAGTCCTTCTTCGTCAAAAGCTCTAGGTTGTACTTGGCGTCCAGATCACGCGGATTGGAGCGAAGAGCGTTTTCATACGCCTCGATGGCTTTGTCGTTCTGCTTGAGACGCACATAGCTGTTGCCGAGATTGTAATAAGCGCGGGACTTGGCCAGCGGATCCTTTTGGCTTTTGGCGGCTCTTTCATATGTACGCTGAGCCGACTCGTAGGCATCCTCCTTGTAAAAGGTATTTCCCAGGTTATACGCGGCGGCGGAAGCTTCCGGGTCAGCCTTCAGAGACTCCTGATACTTCGTGCGAGCCTTGCCGAGCTCGCCCTTTTTATAATATTCATTCCCCTTTTCATTTTTTATTTCCGAAATAAAATTAAACCCGCAAAAAAATACGATAGAGAAAACTCCAAGCATAGTTCTTAACACGCGGCGGGCGGGGCGCAGGCGGGGCGTCATGAGGACCTCTTCCGTTCAGACAGAGCCATTTCGATCAAGAGCAGCACGAAAGCCACGATAAGAAAAAACTGGAAATTTTCCTCATACTCCACCGACCAATCCTTTTTAAACCCCTTCTGCTTCATCTGGTTGATAGCCCTGACCAGCGACTCGATCTCAAACTCACCCTTCGAAGCCCGGAAATAGGCTCCGCCGGTGCGCCGCGCGAGATCCTTAAGGAGCGGCTCGTTAAGCTTCGAGATCACGGTCTGGCCGCGCAGGTCTCTTTTCGCGCCGCCCGCCTCACCCGGGAGAATAGAGCCGTCCGGCGTGCCGATGCCTATGGTAAAGATGCGGATGCCTTCCTTGGCGGCCTTATCGGCGGCGGCTTCCGCCGCAGGCTCGTGGTTCTCGCCGTCTGTCAGGATCACGAGCGCCTTATATTCCTTTTCCTTCTCCGCGAAGGCCTGACGCGAGACGTTAATCGCCGCCGTAAGCGACGTCCCCTGAAATGAGATCAGTCCCGGACTTACCGTCGAAAGAAAGAGCTTTACGGCGTTCTGGTCGAGCGTAAGGGGGCACTGGATGATCGCCTGTCCCGCAAAGGCGACGACGCCAAGACGGTTGCCCTTAAGTCTCTGGATAAGGGCGGCCAGCTCGAGCTTCGCCTTTTCAAGGCGGTTGGGCAGGATGTCTTTGGCGAGCATGCTATTCGACACGTCGACGGCGATCATGACGTCGATGCCTTTGCGCTCGACGAGCGTCTCGCGCTTTCTTAAATGAGGCTGCGCCAGCGATACCACGAGGAGCGCCGTCACGGCCAGAAGAAGCACTCTCTTCACGGCGCGCATCGCCAGCGAGCGCGATTTAGCCAGGCGCTCGACGAGATCCGGCTCGCCGAAACGCGCCAGCGTACGGCGGCGCCTCAAATGGTTGAGCGCAAAAACAGCCATCGCGGCCGGAACGAGCCAGAACCAGATCAAATTTTCAGGGACTCCCCATTCCATGGCGCTTACTTCCTTTTAAGGTATCTTGACGAACAAAAGATGGGTCCAGGCAAGCTCGATCAGAAACAGGATCAGCGCCGGCCACAAAAACCAGAAATAACGTTCTTCGTAATGCATGAATCTTTCGACGGTCACCTCGGTCTTCTCAAGGCTGTCGATCTCTTTGAAGATCTCCCTGAGCGAACGGGTGTCCTGGGCGCGGAAATACCGGCCGCCGGTCTTGCGTGCGATCTGATCCATGAGTTTTTCGTCGATCTCGGTCTGCACTTTGAGAAGGCGCGTTCCAAAAATAGGATCCTTCACAGGAAGATATGCCACCCCCTCTTTTCCCACGCCGATCACATAGACTTTGACCTTGTACTGCGCTGCCAACTGCGCGGCCGTCAGAGGGTCGATCTCGCCGGCGTTGTTGACGCCGTCCGTGAGCAGCACCACGATCTTGGTCTTTGCTTCGGAACCGCGCAGGCGGTTGACCGCATTGGCCAGTCCCAGACCGATGGCTGTGCCGTCCTCGATCATGCCCATCTGGATCTGATCGAGCAGGGCGAGGATGGCTTTATGATCGATCGTAAGCGGACATTGAGTGAAGCTCTGCCCCGCAAACACCACGAGCCCTATGCGGTCATCGGGCCTGCCCTCAATGAAGCGGCGGGCTTCGAGTTTTGCGGCAACCAGACGGTTGTCAGGCTGAAAATCCAGCGTCGCCATACTGCCCGAGATATCCAGCGAGATCACCATGTCGATCACCTGCTGCGTCGATCTTTCTTCTCCGGTTCCTGTTTGAGGCCGCATGAGCGCCAGCGCGAGAAGGACTAGCACCGACAGCCTCAAAATACCGGGCACCAGCCGGCGGAAATTGGAACTGCGCCCTCCGGCCTCTTTGACGAGCTTTAAACTCGAAAACTTCAGCACGGCCTCACGGCCTATCCACCCCATCACGTAGAGGAAGAAGAAGATCAGCGCAGGAGCCAGAAGAAAAAGGAACAGCGGATCTTTGAACCTCATGACTTGGCCCCCGCGGGTGCGGCCGGCGCCTTTTCGGCAGGCTTTGTTTTTTCCACGATCTCCCTCAGAGATTTTTCCAATACGGAAGCCAGCTCCCTGGGGGGCACGAACTTCGCAAACTTGACGAGGTCGCAGTTTTCAAGGATATCTTTGACCCGGGCGATCGTGCCGGCTTCCAATTCGTTCTGTTTCAAAATGAAAAGTATCTCAGGCGTCGTGTGCTCCATGATCTCGAGTCCAAACCGCCTTTCGAAATAACGGCGGAGGATATCCGAGAGTCCGCTGTAATGCTCCTTGTCCTTTCCGGCGGCAGGCCAGCGGTTGTCGATCAGTCTGTCCAGCTCGAGCATCGCGCGCCGGTGTGCCGGAAGAAGACTCTCCGGATCGGCGGCCAGACGGCGGCGCCTTAAAACAATGAGAGCGATGAGCCCTCCGGATAGAGCAGCGGCCAGCGCCC
>CAZJAX010000037.1:0-16386 GCA_964543965.1 uncultured Planctomycetia bacterium | reverse complement strand
GACGCGCGAGTACGGCGGCATGAAGCTGACGCTCTATCTGCTTTTGGGGAGCGCTTTGATGTTCGCGGGCTTTCTGTATATGTACTGCCTGCCTGGCGGACACACATTCGACTTGGTTGCGCTCAAACAAAATGTCCAATTTTCCGCTCAAGACCAGAACATCCTATACCTCGGCCTCTTCCTCGGCTTCGGAGTTCTAGCCGCCTGCTTTCCTTTCCACGTTTGGTCGCCGGCTGGCCACGTCGCCGCCCCGACGGCCGCCAGCATGCTGCACGCGGGCGTTCTGATGAAACTCGGCGCCTATGGCATCCTCCGTGTTGCCGTGTACCTTCTGCCCGAAGGAGCCCGCCAATGGGCTGACCTGATCGCTGTTCTGGCGCTCTGCAACATCGTGTACGGCGCGTTCGTCGCGACCAAGCAAAAAGACTTGAAGTACATCATCGGCTACTCGAGCGTGAGCCATATGGGTATCGTGCTTCTCGGTATCGCGACGATGACCGTGACCGGTTTCAACGGCTCGATCTTCCAGATGTTTTCGCACGGCATCATGACAGCGCTTTTCTTCGCGTGCGTAGGGCACATTTACGACCAGTGCCACACCCGCATGCTCGCCGACCTCGGCGGCCTCTCCAAAAGAGCTCCGGTCATCTCGGCGTTCTTCATCATCGCGGGTCTTTGCGGCCTCGGCCTCCCCGGGATGGGAAGCTTTGTCGCAGAGCTTCTGGTCACGATCGCAGCGATCAGCGCATACCCTGTCATCGGAGTCGTTTCCATCATCGCGCTCCTCGTGACCGCCTACTACGTGCTGACGGCCGTACAAAAAGTTTTTTACGGATCCCTAAGTCCTGCCGGTGAACACCTTCATGATATCGGTTTTTTTCAGTTCATCCCGCGGGCGATCCTCGTAGGCTGCCTGATCTATTTTGGCCTGTTCCCGCAGCACTTCATCGAAATGATCAACGTCTCGACCAAAACCCTTTTAGGCGGCTGAAATGAACCCTCTCTTTCTACCTGAAGCGATTTTGTCCATTCTGGCTGTCTTACTTCTCTGCCTGACTCTGGCCAAAAACCAGATCGGCGAAAAGGCGCTGGGCGGCCTCATGATCCTCTTTTCCTCGGCTCTCTTGGGCATGTGCCTATTTAGTTTTGGAGCGTCAGGCAATCTCTTTTCGGATACCTACCGGGTCGATCTTTTTTCCCAGGGCTTCAAAGCCGTCATCGCTCTCGGCATGCTCTTTACCTGCCTTTTTTCCAAGCACTGGAACCGCATACCGGCAGACCGCCTGATCGAAAACAACCTTTTTCTCGTCACGGGCACGCTGGGTATGTTCATGATGGCCAGCGCCGTGGACCTTCTGTCTCTCTTCGTGGCGCTCGAACTTTCGGCGTACTCGCTTTATCTTCTGGCGGCTCTCAAGCCCGGCGTCCGCAGCTCTGAATCTTCCGTGAAATACCTGATATTCGGTGCGGCGGCTAGCGGCGTCTCCCTCTGGGGCTTAAGTCTCGTGATCGGCCTCGCAGGAACGACTTCCATCGCCCAGATCGCAGCCGGCCTCCCAGCGCTTTCCTCGCAGCCGGCCTTCATCCTGGGCCTCACGCTTTTCTCACTGTCGCTTCTTTTTAAGCTCTCCGCGTTCCCGATGCATTTTTGGGCGCCGGACGTATACGAGAGCGCTTCAACGCCGGCCGTTTCTTTCATCGCGACCGCCTCAAAAGCGGCGGCTGTTGCCATGCTGGTACGCGTATTCCTGTTTTCAGGTATGCCGCTCCCCTTCACGATGATTCTGGGAGCGCTCGCTTTCATCTCCATGACTCTCGGCAATACGGCCGCCCTTCTGCAGGCAGACGTCAAAAGACTGCTCGCCTATTCGAGTATCGCGCAGGCCGGGTACATTCTTGTCGGGCTTCTATCCGGAACCTCCAACGGCTATTCCACGGCATTCTTTTATGCGTTCGCCTACGTCCTGATGAACTCGGGGGCATTCCTCGTGACACTCTTGATCGCCAAGGCCGGCCGGAACGATAATCCGCAGGTCTCTGATTTTGACGGTCTGGCGGAACGCGCGCCGTTTATGGCGCTGCTGCTGCTCTTGAGCCTCTTATCTTTGGCGGGGATCCCGCCCCTGGTGGGATTCACGGGGAAATGGGTGCTTTTCACAGCCGCGATGGAAAAGGGGCACTGGTTCCTGGTCTTGTGGGCCGTGCTCAACAGCGTCGTCTCGCTTTACTATTATCTGACGCTTGTCAAACACGCTTACCTGGCAAAACCGAAAGATAAGACGCCCATAGAAATTCCTTTGTCGCTTCAGATCACAGGTCTTTTTCTGTTGGCAGCCTTGGTGGGAATCGGGATATTTCCGAACTGGTTCATCACATTCACTGAAAAAGCTATCGCTTCGGGCCTTACAGTCCTTTAGTATTTCCTTTTAGAGGGATGCTGCGGCTGTTCATTTTTCCTCCGTTACCCGTTTTTCCCGGCAGATAAAACGTAGTCACCGTATTGGCGTCGGAAGATGGAACTAAAAGCTCTTTATGGCGCCGGCTGTAAGATATGTCCGCGGGGGCGGTCAGCCCGCTCTTGAGCACAGACCGGGTTCCGCGGCCTAGATACGGGATCTTGTAGATCTCCCCTTTGTCCCGGCTGGCCAGATAAACGTTTCCCTCAAGGTCATAATCGATGCCGGAAGGCTCGGTAAACCCCTTCTTCAGCACGTGTAGACGTCCGTGCCTGTCGATTTCAAAAAGTTGTCCCGACTTAAAGCCCGCAGCCATCAAACCCCTGGACCTGGGGTTATAGAGCATCGCGCCGGGGTTTCCCAGCTCGCTTCCGCGGTAAAAAACGGTCGCTTTGCGCTCTCCGCCCGCATCGATGCGAAAGATCTGATCTCCCAAAAGATCGCTGGCATAGACCCTGCCGTCGCCGTCAGCGACCAGATCCATTAAGGATTTAGCTCCGTTGGACGACAGATCGATGACATGTATGGGCTTGGCCGATCTCTTATCGAAAATACGTACGGCGTCGATGTCGGCGACCCAAAGCTCGTTTCCGAGCACGAGCAGCCCCTTGGGGGAGTTCATCGTGCCGCTGTCGTTCTTATCGCCGATGAATTTCTGAATGACGATGTTGCCGTTGGAGCTGATCTTTGAGATGTATCCGTTGCCATCCTTGTCTAGCGCCCCGCCATTGACGCTGGAGACGTAGTAGGCTCCTGATTCAGGATCGGCGACGAAGCTTTCGGGCGTGTCGAAGCCGGATCGCGAAAAAGCAAAAGCCTGCGCCGTGATGAGGATGCCTAGGCTCAGGAAGGATAGGGTCTTATTCATGCGCTTAGTATAGCAAACCCCTAAGTGACCTGGAATAAAAAGCCCTTCAAGTAATACGTTTCAGGAATGGCAGGGTCAATCGGGTGGTCGGAGGATTGCTTAAGAAAACGAATGAGTTTGAGATTCTTGCGCGTGTCCGAGGCAGCGCTAAGCGCGGCGAGCATCAGACGATTTTCATCGATGTGATACGAGCAGGAAAATACCGCCAAAAGACCCTCCGGCTCAAGGATCCTCATGCTGCGCAGCATGATCTCCTTGAAACCCGCCATCGCGCCGTCGATCGCCGATCTCTTCTTCACGAATGACGGCGGATCCAGGATCACGAGTCCGAATTTTTCCTTTTTCGTCTCCAGCTCCTTGAGCTCTCCGAACACATCAGCTGCCTTGAAGCGCAGGTTCTTCTCCGGGATGCCGTTCCTTTTTCGGTGCTGCTCGGCTCGGTCAAGATTGTCCTGCTGGATATCGATGCCCGTGACGTCAGCGCCTGCCCTTGCCAGATGAAGCCCGAAGCCGCCCTCATAACAAAACGCGTCCAACACTCTCCCGCCCATCTCCGCCAAATCACGCAAAAGAAATCGGTTTTCACGCTGATCGAGGTAAAAGCCCGTTTTATGGCCCTCCCCGAAACGGACTTCATACTCGATGTCACGCTCGCGCACGAGCACCTCGTCGCCGCAGCTCTTCTCGATCCATCCCGCCCTATCCTCAAGACCCTCCAAGCGCCGGGAGCCGGAGTCGCTGCGCTCATAAATACCGCGGTTGGGCACAGCCTCTTTCAAAGCCTCCAACACGACCGGCCTCAGAGCCTCCATGCCCTTCGTCTGAAACTGCACCACGAGCACTTCGGAGTATATATCCGCTATCAGACCCGGAAGACCGTCAGCCTCGCTGGATATGACACGAAAAGCATTCGTTTCCCTGACAAAACGGCGGCGGAGCGCCAGGGCGCGGGCGATCCTTTTTTTGAAAAAATCAGCATTGATCTCTTCGGCGTCACGGCTTAAGAGACGCACAGCGATCTGGGAAGCGGGATTACAATAACCGCGCCCGATGTAGCGCCCTCGCTCCGTCAAGACATCCACGAGCATGCCGCCGGGAATATCGACTTGATCCAGAACAAGCTGGCTTGAATAGATCCATGGATGCCCGGGGCGCAAAACGCCTGTCGGGGGTTTTTTTAGGTAGAGTTGAGGCAGCAGAGGGGTTACAGACCTTTTGTTTTCAGTTTTTCATCGAAGGGCCGGTTGAAACCATGCGAGCGCACTTTCTCATCATGCAGCGCCTTGTCTTTTTCATGCCCCGTCTCCATCAGCATCTCAAGAAACTCGGAATTTTTCAAGACTCTTCCGCCGCCGCCGCGCACAAGATTGGATACTGTTCGGTCGTCTGTAACTACGGTGAGTCTAAGCGAGGCTTTATTATCGAATATGTATTTCTCGATGTGAGTGTCGGCGGTCACTTTGAGGGAATAAACAGCCGAGAAAAAGCGTGTTTCGTGAACTTTCAGCTCATCAGGACTTCCGCTGCCGTCGAATACGATGCACACTCGGTGTCGCCGGCAAGCTGCAAATCCGGCCAGAGCGGAGCAAAGCGCGGTTTTGGTCGAAGGTATAGCGGATCCTGTTTTTTTCCGGGCCGCAATGAAGTGCAGTAGGTTGTATCCGTCTATCAGCCATTCTTCATTCATAAAGCATGAACGATTCCCGGCAGATTACCGGTCTTCCATCTGCTTTACAAGGTAAGCGTCCAGAAGATCCTTTTTAGAGCGCCATCTCCCGCCGATCTTAAATCCCGGCACAACGCCCTTTTTCAGCCAGCGGTACACGGTCATTTCATGGACACCCAGGTACTTCGCCACTTCCTTGGTCGTCATGATCTGCGTGCGATCTGCCCGCTTTCCTTCCGCTGAAGGTTTAGGTTCAGCTCCATTGGTGTTCATACTCTCTCCTTATTAGCACACGGCTAATTTACTGAGAGTATAATATAATAATTAGTATTTGTCAACTTACTTAAGCATTATTTATCAAATTTATTAAATAATTGACTTAATAAAGTCATAACCTGTTGTATCATTTATAGTTATAATGAAATTAGTATAACGGTTATGTGCGGAAAAGGGGTTAAAAATAGCTGTATTTAAGCACATTTGACAAATTTAGCCCGATCATCAGGGATAGTGGCAAGGCGTGCTACAGCGCCTAAAGACCGTCTTTAGGCCGCCTCCCTGCCCCGTTTCATGGTCCGGATACGGATCAGATCCTCGACGTTGAAAACAGCGATCTTACCGTCCCCAAGGCTCCCCGTCTGGCACACCTCGCAGATCGTGTCCAAAAGGCGGTCAAGATCCTCAGAAGCACAATAGATTTCGACCTTGGTTTTGGGTAAAAATAGATAGGAATCCGGCCTCGTTTGCTCGTTGCCGAAGCCCCGGACTTCGCTCACTGTCATTCCGGGCACACCCCGGCTCCTCAGCGCCTCTTCCAGCGCTCCCAGCTTCTTATTCTGGATGATGCATTCGATCTTCTTCATGGCCGCCACCGCCCTTTCTTCGTTTATGGTGAGATTGTATCGGGATGATGTAACGGCGGCGTTTCTAACGTATTAAATGAATAAGGCGGGATTTCAAAATGCTTCGAGAGCCTGGCGGCTCCGAGACGCTCAATAATTTAAAGCTTCATCGACTTTCTGTTTGAGCTTTTCCAGGGAAAGGGTGCCCTTTTCAAAGAAGGCAAAATAGCCCAGCCCCCTGAACTTCTCTTCGACTTCTTCTTCGATGCATCCGGATACGACGATGGTCTTGACTGTGGGATCGATGCCCTGAAGGACCGGCAGAAACTTCTCACCGGTGATCAGGGGCATATTGAAATCCAGAAGGACTACACGCGGCTTGTGCCGACGGAACATTTCCATGCCCGACTCGGCATTCTCGGCTGTCTTGACATCATACCCCATCGACTTAAAATAATCCTGCGTGAGCTCGAGGAAATTGGTGTCGTCGTCGACGATGAGGATACGCTTGGAGGCCATGCTAAGGCGCCGAAAAAAATCCTAGAAAGAAAAAGGTTACTTCTTTTTGCCTTCGCCGATCTCTTTCAGCAGGTAGTTATCCAGCACTTCCTTTTTGGTACGCCACTGGCCGCCCACTTTAAAGCCCGGAAGCTTCTTTTCCTTGAGCAAGCGGTATACGGTCATCGAATGCACGCCCAAATACTTGGCCACTTCCTTCAAAGTCATGATCTGCGTGCGCGTCGGTCTTTTTTCATCTGCCATTTCAGTGCCCTTTTTATTAAAAACACATTCTATTAATTAACTCTTAATTTCGATGAGTTTTATAGTACCACAATGTTTATAATATTTGCAATAATTTTTATCAAATTTAACAAACAGTAACGGCTGGGTATTATTTAGGGGCGGGGCGGCAGCGATTTCAGGTCGAGAGCTCTTACAAAGGCTAGCGCTTCCTCACGAGTCGCGATCTTTCGTTCTAGCTGAGCCTCCTCTACTTTTCGAAGGATGCCGCCGATCAGAGGGCCTTCGGCAAACCCCAACGCCATGACGTCGCGGCCGCTCAGGAGAGGCTCAGGGCGGATATCTTCAGTCGACAGGACCTTGATCTTTTTCTTAAGAAACTTCCAGTTGGAAAGATCGCCGTGGCTGGCCAGGCAGTCGATGCGGTGCTGTTCGAGCTCTGTCATGAAAGTCGGCCGCTGGAGAAATTTTTTAAGCGTGCTCTCCCTCATCGCTTTCACATCCTTAAAACGCATATGGCCCTCGACGCAAGCCACGACCTTCTCTTTGAAATCATTAGGAAAGCGCAGCCGCGTCAGGATCTCTTCGGCCATTCGCGCGCCGACGGTCTCATGGCCGTTGAAACGGATACGGTCCGACCGGCGAAAAGTCTTAGGCTTGCCCACGTCGTGCAGCAGACAGCCGAAAGCCAGCACGGGATCCGCTTTTTTAAGCATCGTCAGGAGAAGCTTCGTGTGTTTGAAGACATCCCCTTCCGGATGATACTGCCGGGGCTGTTCGACGCCTTTCATCCGATCGATCTCAGGAAGCACTTCTTTGAGAAGACCGCTTTGATCGAGCAGCGCTAAACCTCGTGCCGGGTCAGGCCCTGTGAATATCTTTACGAGTTCGTCGCGGACGCGTTCATGCGACACCTCATGGATCTTCTTGGACAGCTTTTTAACAGCTGTGAACGTTTTGGGCTCAATCTTAAAACCGAGAACACTGGCAAAGCGGACGGCGCGCAGCATGCGCAGCTTATCTTCGGTGAAGCGGGTTTCGGGATCGCCGATCGCGCGGATCGTTCTCTTCTTCAAGTCACGGGCGCCGCCGACCCAGTCAAAAGTCTTGCGCGCCACAGGGTCGTAGAAAAGGCCGTTCACCGTAAAATCACGGCGCACAGCATCCTCCTTGGCGTTGGTAAACTTCACGGATGATGGGCGGCGGCCGTCTTGATAGCCCGCATCGGCGCGGAAAGTGGCGACTTCAAAATTTTCCCCGTCCCTTATAACCACGATAACCCCGAACTGAGCTCCCACGGCTACCGTCTTCGGGAAAAGCGCTTGCACCTCTTTGGGCACAGCGTCAGTGGCGATGTCAAAATCCTTTGGATTCTTTTTCAAAAGAAGATCGCGGACGCAGCCGCCCACGAAATACGCTTCGTGGCCGGCCTTGCGGAGAGTGCGGATGATCTGAAGAGCTGTGTTTTTTTTGGTCATCGGAAAGAGATCAGGGGCGGCCCCGGAGGGACCGCCCCTGAAAGTAGCCGCTAAACGGACTGTCCGTTTAGTTTAATGTTTTTTCTCCGGGCTTCCAGCCGCAACCGGTAAGTTTTCCGGTCTGCAGCGCCTGGATCGTCCTCAGAGTCTCATCGACGCTTCTGCCTACAGGCAGATCGTTCACGACGGCAGACTTGAGCACGCCGTTCGGATCGATGATGAAGGTTCCGCGAAGCGCGATGCCCTTGTCCTCAAGCAGCACGTTGAACGTCTTGGCTACCTGATGCCCGGTATCGCCGAGGATCGGAAACTGTACCTTGCCGAGACTCGAATCAGACCATGCCTTGTGGGAGTAGACGCTGTCGGTGCTGGCCGCGACGACTTCGGCGCCCAGCTTTTTGAAAGCATCATAGTTGTGGTTGAAGCCCTGGATCTCCGTTGGACATACGAACGTAAAATCGAGAGGATAGAAAAAAACAACGAGCCATTTGCCTTTATAGTCCGACAGCTTCACTTCTTTGAAGCTTCCGTCGCCCATGAGAGCCTGGCACGCAAAATCCGAAACCTTCTGACCGACCTGCAACGCCTTGCAATCCGTAACCGCTGACATAAATAAACCCCTCCTTTTTTAAATCTAGATAATGATTTTACAACTCCCTGTGCCTGACCGCAATAGATATTCCGCCCGGATCCTCCCTCTTTTAGCGCAGCCTTTTGATCCGCACCTTCTTTAAGAGGTTTTTGACGTCATGCCGGCGGCAATGCCTGGGGGATTCGCTCATCACCGCCGACACGCTGGCGGCAACGCCGAGCGAGGCGGCTCTTTCCAGGTTCAAGCGGCGGTAAAGGCCCAGCGCAAATCCCCCCACGAGCGAATCTCCTGCCCCCACCTTGTTTTTAGCCGTTACCGGGATGCCGAGCACGTGAAACGCCTCGTTTCGGGTGACAAAAAGAGCACCTTTGGCCGCCAGAGAAACAGCGACGATAGGCACGCCCCGGTCAACGATCGAGGACGCAGCCTCGTAATAATCCGCGACCGTCGACAGTTTGCATCCGATAAGACGCCGCATCTCAAACTCGTTGGGCTTGATCATGAGCGGCCGCGACTCCACAGCCTGCCGAAGCGGTTCATCATCCGCGTCAAGGATGCAAGGCACGCCTGCCTTTTGAAGCGCCTTTATATATTTTTTGTAAACATCCGGCTTCATGCCTGCGGCAGGGCTTCCGCCCAGCACCCAGCAGAACGGCCGGGGGCGCACCGCTAAAAGCTTGGCCAGGAAGAGCCGCTGGTGCACAGCCGAGAGCGTCGGGCCGGGGGCGCTCACGCGCGTCTGGGTATGGTCGTTCACATCCGTCAGGATCGCGTTGATGCGCGTCTCGCCCGGAACCGGATAGGCCGAATACGGGATATCGAGCTTTGTGAGTTCTGAAGCCCAGAACTTGCCGATAAAACCCGCCTGAACCGTATAGGCGTGTGTCGGGCCGCCGAGCTCTCTGATCACCTTGGACACATTGACGCCTTTTCCGCCGGCGTTGTGATGGACAGAAAGCGCGCGGTTGGCATCGTCCTTGACGAGCCGCTTGACCGTGATCAGCTGGTCGACCGACGGGTTGAGCGTAATAGTCGCGATCATGACGCGCCGGACTGAAACAAGGTCTTGCGTTTATCCCGCATCAGCACCTTCATGGGCGCGCGCAAGGCTTCGGGCAGATCGCCCCAGTCAGAGTTGCGGATGATGCAGTAGAACGGCGCCTGCTCTTCCATTAGTTTTAAAAAATCTTTGCGTGCGATCGAGGCTTCGACGGCATCCGCATCTTCTCGGCAGATCTCAAACTCCCCCTCAAGGCCTACGGGTCGGACCGGGTGGTTCAGGTAGAACGGAAAATCGTAAAACGGCCCCGGATGGTCATAAGCAAATACGGCGTCGCCCGGACGCAGCTCGGGCTTAAGCCGTTCCGCAAAGACCTTTGTCGTAAACTCGGTATTCGCATACTCCATGACAAGCACGGCCGGGATCACCGAGAGCGCCATGACCCATAGAAATATATAAAAAAGCTTGAGACGGCGGACGGAACCTTCGGTCCAGCCCGCCCAAGCCGCACCGAGCACGATACATATCTGAGGGATGGCCGGAAGCAGGTAGGATGCAAGCTTCGACTTCGATAGCGATAAAAAAAGAACTGTCACGGCGCTGGAAAGGGCAAGAAAGCGGGCGGGACCTGCCGCGCCGCCCCTGAGCACCTTATCACGGAAAATTCGCAAAGGCCCCGGCACAGCGATCCAAGGCAGAAAAAAAAGCGTCATGAGCACGAGATAAAAATACCAGCCTTCACGGTGCTCGAAATTCTCGGCCGTAAAGCGTGACAGGTGCTCACGGACGAAGAAGATGTGCCAGAATTCCGGGTTATTCTGCGTGATCCAGACGAACCATGGCGAGACTGCCGCAAAAAAAAGAAGCCCGCCGAACACAAGACTTGCACCCGTAAACACTCGCGGCCATCGGCGCGTCATCAGCATATAGAAAAACACCGAAAGCCCTGGAATCAGAAGTCCGAGCGCGCCCTTGGCGAGCACGGCGAGCGCAAGGCTCAAATAGAACCCGAAGTCGATCAGCCCCTTTTTTCCTTCTGAAGCGTCCCCGAGATAAAAAAGATAGAGGCTTGTGACGACAAAAAATGCGAAAACTCCGTCAATGACGAGAAAGCGGCTCGAATGAAGGTACCAGGGATTAGCCAGCATCAGAAGCGCCCCGAACGCCGCAGCCCGCGTCCCAAAAAATCGGCGTGAGAAGAAATACGCGGCCATCACTGCGGCGATGCCGAATAACGCGGGCACTGCGCGCGCAGCCCATTCGTTCCTGCCGAAAACTTTAAAAGATGCCGAGGTCAGCCAATAAAAAAGAGGCGGTTTTCTTAGGTAATCGATACCGAAAAGCCGAGGCTGCATCCACTGGCCGCTCTCGGTCATGTTGCCGGCGATCTGGGCATAGCGCCCCTCGTCCGGATTCCGAAAGGGCCGATCCCCGAGACGAAAAAAGAGGAGTATGGCCGAAAGGGCCAGGATCAGCCAGAAGACTTTTCGTCCGTTTTGGAAAAGATCCGTCACGGTGAAGCTTTCTTTGTAAAATTTTTAGCCAGGTCGTCTTTCCTGTCGTAGCACTTCCTCATCCAGAACTGCCAGCTGCCGTAATCGTCGTAAAGGAGGCGCTGCGGCGCCGCGGGTTTTGCCGGTGATTCTACGAACAGCTTGAAACCTTCGGCGACCGTCTGCGCATAAATTTTTTCGCGGCTCGCGCTGAAGAGCGATGCCTTGGCGTGCTCGCTGAAAACACACAAGAGGCTCCCCTTCTGAAGAACGCTGACCGACATTCCGCCCTGCAGCAGATCCGCCACCAGGTCACGCGTGAAGACCTGAAAAAGCGTCTCCTCTTTCCGCCGGGGACCGGCGACATCCTCCTCGCGCAGAACGAAAAAACTGCCCTGCCTCACGAAAAAGCGCGTCAAGTCATCTCCCATCACCTCGACGCGTGCGTCGGGCCCCAGGCGCATCAATCCCGAGAGGTCAGCGCTTGAGGAGAAGTCCGCATAGGACTTTTCATAGGTCCTGATCTTATCGCCGCCCTTGAGGAGCCTGGGGGCCGACAACGGCTGCCAAACGCCGCCCGCCTCCTGGATCTCCGCGCGGCCGAATATTTCAATAACCCTGCAATGCTCGACAGATGCCCCGCAATCGGCCGGAACGCTGCAGACGCCTGCAGCCAGCGCGATCAACAAGAAGACAATCTTCAGGTTTTTCATTCTGCCGCTTCCAGCGCCTGCTCGCAGTAAAAACGGATGGATTTGGTCAAACGGAAAGCCGGATCTTTCAGATCCTTACGGGAAAGCCAGCGCAGCTCGCGATGCTCCCGCTCGTGCAAAACCGCTTTGTCTGATCTAGAGACGCCGAAATATACGAATGCCACATGACGGTGCTTGCCCCTGATCCGGTGATTGTCCATATAGGAGGGTGCCGGCAGAGGTTTGACGCCGGCGTGCTTGATGCGCGGAGCCTTCGAAAGGATCCTGACTTTCAGCCCGCACTCTTCCCGGATCTCACGGTAGAGCGCTTCCTCCGGGTCTTCGTTCATCTCGATATGCCCCCCGATCGGCAGCCATTCCCCATACTGTTTGTGATAGATCAGAAGGACTTTGCCGCGGCAAACAACGAAAATGGAAACGACGAAATCATAAAGCTCGTGAATGTGAGGCAAGGAGAAAGACTAGATCGTCTTGAAGTTGTAGTACCCGATGACTTCGACGGGGCATTTCGAAAGCGAGACAAGCCGATCGTGATGTATTTTCATGAACCGCTTATGATGCCGCTCGGTTTTCCAGACGTAGGTCGAGGCGTACTGGTCTTTTTCGTTAGTGCGCATGAGCGTATGCGAAGCGATAAAACCCGGGTGTTTGCCGGCTTCCCGCTTCCATATCCTGCAGTCCCGGACATACGTAGGCACGTCCTTCTTTTTTATCTTGAAGAGGACCTTATGGATGAACACGGAGATCAGACTTGGAGAAGCTTCCAGGTCCTGTCACCGACAACGCCGTCAGCTTTCAGGCCGTGCGCCCTCTGAAAAGCCTTGATCGCGGCTTTGGTCTTCTTGCCGAGGCGTCCATCAACGGTGCCTGGATCGAAACCGGCCTTGGTCAGCGCCCTCTGCACATCGGCGACGGTAACGCCGCTAACGCGTATCTTTGAAGAGGTTCCGCTGGAAACGGTGTTGGCGTAGGAACTGCTGGAGCCCTGGCGGCTCTGCTCAAGCTGATACTGCAGGTCCTGGATCTGCTGATCCTTGGCCTGAAGCTCGGTTTGAAGTGCGGTCACCTGAGGGTCACCCGCAGGAGCGGCGTATGCGTCGGTGTTACGGGGCTTGGCGGTAGCGCAGCCGGCCGCGGTGAAGACGACGAGAACAGAAAACATAAAAAAACGGGCCCAGCGGTTTTTCATGAAAATCTCCTTAGATGGCTCTCGAAGAAAACGGGTAAACCGGAAAATCCGTCAAAAATTACGCTGCGAATACAGAACGATTATACCCGCGCTCCGATTTAGTGCAACAAAATTCATCCTCTTCATGTAAAATATCGCGGATGGAAACACTCGTCAGCGCACACCAGATATCGAAATCCTACGGCAGCTTCCGAGCGCTCGACAGTATCTCATTTTCCGTCATGCGCGGACAGATCGCGGGCCTGCTCGGTCCTAACGGCGCCGGCAAAACGACCGCGATCCATATCCTGCTGGGCCTGCTCTCCCCCGCCTCCGGCGAGGCGCTCGTTTTCGGCCTTTCTCCGCAGAAGCACCGTCATCAGATCGCCCAAAAGCTCAACTTTTCTTCCGCCTACGCACAGCTGCCGTCCAACCTGAAGGTCATCGAAAATCTTACCGTCTTTTCGCGCCTCTACTGCGTTCCGGATCCGAAGAAAAAGATCGAAGAGCTGCTGGAGCTCCTCGATATGACCGCGCTTGCAGGCCGCATCACAGGAGCGCTGTCTGCCGGCGAAAAGACGCGCCTCAATCTATGCAAGTGCCTGCTGAACGATCCCGAACTTCTCCTGCTCGACGAACCTACAGCAAGCCTCGACCCGGAGATGGCCGACAACGTGCGGAAACTGCTTAAAAAGATCCAGAAAGAAAGGAATATCGGCATCCTATACACATCGCACAACATGCCTGAAGTCGAGGAGATATGCGACACCGTCTATTTCATCCACGAAGGCCGCATGATCGCGGAGGGCACGCCGGCAGAGGTCATGAAATCCTTCGAAAGCAGGACTCTCGAACAGGTCTTCATCAAGATCGTGCGCTCGGGGGCCTTTGTCATCCGAAAGGACGCCCCGTGAAGCATTCTCTGACCCGCATCGGCGGCATCCTGCTGCGATACCTTTTTCTGCACTGTGATGGAACTGCTCGTTTGGGGATTCGTCTCGGTCTATTTCAAATCGCTCGCCGCTGATCCGGCTTCGAAGATCGCGGCGATCCTCATCAGCGCGATGATATTCTGGGACGTTCTTTACCGCAGCCAGCAGGCCGTCAGCATCGCCGTCGTGGAAGATATCTGGACGCAGAATATCATCAACATCCTTATCTCGCCCCTCCGCATTTGGGAGTGGTTGGCCGCCACGTTCATCTACGGATTCATGAAGATCAGCCTGATCACGGCGCTGCTGACCGCGATCGCCGCGACGCTTTATCATTTCAACCTCTTCCACAGCCTGGGACTCTACATGATCCCGCTCCTGGTCAATCTGCTGTTCTTCGGATGGGCTCTCGGCGTATTCACCTCGGCGCTGGTCGTCCGATGGGGTCATTCGGCGGAAGCGCTGATTTGGGGCATCCCCTATCTGGTCCAGCCGGTCTCTGCGATCTACTACCCCGTCTCCGTGCTTCCTCTGCCGCTCCAGTGGATAGCCCGCTCACTGCCGAGCACCTACGTTTTCGAGGGCATACGGGCTGTGACCGAGACGGGCGCTATGCCCTGGGGGCATTTCTGGGCGGCTCTCGGACTAAACCTGGTATGTTTTCTGCTGGCGTCGCTTTTCTTCGCTAAAATGTACGACAGTGCCCGGGCTTCGGGAAGGCTTGGGAGGCTAGGGATGGATTAAAGCGTTTTACCGGACTGGTAAAACGCGACGAGATCGTCGTAGCCGCCGATGTGCTTGCCGTCAGCGAATATCTGCGGGACGGTTTCGCGTCCGCCGGCCTTTTGGATCAGCTTAGCGCGCAGCTCGTCGTCAGAGACGTCGATCTCCGTAAATTCGATCTTTTTTGATTTGAGGAAATTTTTTGCCGCTTGGCAGTAAGGACAATAGGTCGTCGTGTAGACTTCGACGTTTTTAGCCATGGCGTCAATCCCCCGCCTTTAAAAGACCTGCCGCTTCTTTCAGCTTTTTGATTTCCGCGGGGCGCAGCTCTCTCTTTTCGCCGGGCTTCATGTCTCCCAGCGAGAGCGGACCGTAGTCGGTGCGCTCCAGCTGGATCACGCGGTGGCCGATGCTGTCGAAGAGACGGCGGATCTGACGCTTTTTGCCCTCATGGAGCACGACGCGCAGCGTCGTTTCCTTGGGTGTGAATTTTTCGATATCGATCTTGCAGGGCGCAGTCTTTCCATCTTCAAGGGTCACTCCGGCCGCAAGCCTCTTGGCGTCCTCTTCGGGCACAACCCCCTTCACGCGCACATAATATCTTTTTTTGACGCCGAATTTGGGGTGCGTCAGACGAAACGCAAGCTCTCCGTCGTTGGTCATAAGGATAAGCCCCGTCGTGTCGCGGTCGAGGCGGCCCACCGGAAAAAGACGCTCCGGAACGTCCTGAAAAAAGTCCGCCACGATATGTTCGGCGTGGGGGTCCTGCATGGTCGTCATCACGTTCTTGGGCTTATAAAGCAGAAAGTATCTTTTCTCCTGATGGGCGTCACGCGAAAGCTGCTGGGAACTGACCTTGATATCGTCTTTTTTGGCGTCTACGCGGAAACCCTTTTCGCGCACCACTTCGCCGTTGACCGTGACCTTCCCTTCCTCGATCAGAGACACGACGCCGCGGCGGCTGGCGATGCCGAAGCGCGCGAGCACGACCTGAAGCCGTTCGGTGCCGGGAGCATGCTCCCGTTTCAAGGGGTTACTTTTGCTCTCGGACATCAGTCGGCCTGTTTTTTGATGCGCTTTCTCAGCGTGGGGTCGAGAATGCGTTTTCTCAAGCGGATATTTTTCGGCGTCACTTCCACCAGCTCGTCGGGACCGATATATTCGATCGCCAGCTCGAGATTGAGTTCGCGCGGAGGCGTGAGCACGAGCGCGTCGTCCGAACCGGATGAGCGCATGTTTGTAAGTTTTTTGGTCTTGCACGGGCTCAGATCCAGGTCTTCATCCCGCGAATTCTCGCCGATGATCATACCGACATAGACATCGACGCCGGCTCCGACATAGAGCTCCCCGCGTTCCTGTGCGTTGCACAGGCCGTAGGCGTTGGATTCGCCGGCTTCGCTGGCGACAAGCGATCCGTGCGGCAGGACGGTGAAACCGCCTTCCTGCATCGGACGGTACTCATCGAACACGTGGTGCATGATCGCTGTGCCGCGCGTCTTGGTCATCAGCGCCCCCTTGAGGCCGATGACGCCGCGCGTAGAGATCGTGTATTCCAAATGGAGTTCGCCGGTGGGCGTTTGCGACATGTTCTTTAGGACGGCCTTGCGGCGGCCCACTTCCTCGATGATCGCGCCCTGATAAGAAGCCGGCACGTCGATGACAAGAAATTCGAAGGGCTCCTGCTTCACGCCGTCGACTTCGTGCATGATAACCT
>CAZJAX010000036.1:0-16435 GCA_964543965.1 uncultured Planctomycetia bacterium | reverse complement strand
GGTAGAGTGCAACCTTGCCAAGGTTGAGGTCGAGGGTTCGAATCCCTTCTCCCGCTCCATGATTTCCAGCCAGTGTCTTTATCAGAGAAAAGAGCACCCATGAAAATCGTAGAGTTTTTGAACGAAAAAGCCGTCACAGCCACGATCAAATCCACCACGAAAGAAGGCGTCATCCGCGAGATGGTGGATGTGCTGGCGAAGGCCGAGGGCTTCCGGAATAAGGAGGAGCTCGTCAAGGCTCTCATCAACCGCGAGAATCTCGGTTCGACCGGGATCGGTCAGGGCGTCGGCATCCCTCACGCCAAGACCAACGTCGTCAAAAAATTGGTCGCCGCGTTCGGGCTTTGTCCTCAGGGAGTCAACTTCGACTCATTAGACGGGGAGCCGGTCTATATTTTATTTCTTTTAGTCGCTCCCGAAGATTCGGCTGGTCCGCATTTGAAGGGTCTGGCCCGCATTTCCCGCCTCCTGAAAGATAAATACTTCCGGGAATCTCTGAAAGCTCTATCCGACGAAAAGGCCATCTTGAAGATGATCCGCGAGGAAGATGCCAAGAAGCCTTAAGCCGCAAGCCAAAAGGTTATAGTCGCTTTACAATCTAATTTTTTTTGAAAGGTAATGGGTCCATGGGTCTTTTTAAATGGCTCTATCCCGGCATGCGCGTCAAGCGGTGGGCACTCCTGTGCTGTTTCGGCGTCATTCTCTGCTCGGTAGGATTCGTCCTGGCGCTGACAGAAATACAGCGCACGAGCGGAAGCATGCTTGTGCTTTTCGGTTTTGCTCTGGTGTATGTGAGCATCCGCAAGATCATCAAGTCGGTCGTGACCGTGCTTCTGCCTCAGCGCGAGAACGAGCTGGTCAATATCATGTACCAGAAGCGGTATCTCGAGCGGGGTCCGCGCATCACGGTGATCGGCGGCGGCTCGGGGCTTCCGGTGCTTTTGCACGGCTTGAAGGAATTTACGTCCAACATAACAGCGGTCGTGACCGTGGCGGACGACGGCGGCTCTTCGGGGCGCCTGAGGAGCCAGTTCAACATTCCGCCGCCCGGCGACATACGCAACTGTCTGGTGGCGCTGGCGGATGCAGAACCTCTGATGAGCGAGCTTTTTCAGTTTCGATTTAAGGAGACGGGAGAGTTCGAGGGGCATAATTTCGGCAACCTTTTCATCCTCGCGATGCTGAAGGTGACCGGCGATTTCGAAAAGGCGATCCGCGAGTCGTCGAAGATCCTTGCGATCCGCGGCCGCGTGGTGCCCTCGACGCTGAAAAAAGCGACTCTGGTCGCGCAGCATGCCGACGGCACGGAGACGACAGGCGAGAGCAATATTTCGATGGTGCCGAGCCGCATCCAGAGGCTGTACCTGCAGCCGCAGGGCTGTCAGGCGAGCGAGGACGCGCTGTTCGCGGTCGAAAATTCGGATGCGATCGTGATCGGTCCGGGCAGTCTCTACACGAGCATCCTGCCCAACCTTTTGATCGAGAACCTTTCGGCTGCGATCGCGCGTGCGCGTGCGCCTAAAATATATGTTTGCAACGTGATGACGCAGACGCACGAGACCGACGGCTACACGGCCTTCGACCACGTGAACGCGATCGCGGAGCACGCGAGGCCGGACGTGATGAGCCATGTGATCGTCAACAACGGCACGATCCCGGCTGCGATCCTGGCGAAATATTCGAAGATGGGCGCCGTCCCTGTCATCGCCGACACGGACAAGATCAGCGCGCTCGGCTATCAGGTGATCGAAGACAATATCGTGAATACCGTCGACATGGTACGCCATAATCCGCGGCGTGTATCGAAGCTGATCCTGGAAATTATAAACGCGGAAAAAAAGAAGAACGGGGCCGAGAGAAAAAAACGGAAGGGCGTATTCGCCTAAATAGCGTTTTTTTAGAAAAAACATGCAGACCATAAAAAAGAAGATAAAGATCGCAAGCCCTCAGGGGCTGCACGCGCGTCCGGCATCCAACCTCGTGAAGCTGGTGAGCAAGTTCCAGTCGGATGTGACCGTGAAGAAGGGCGGAGAGACCGTCAACGGCAAGTCGATCATGAGCCTCATGACGCTGGCGGCTAATTGCGGCGCCATCCTCGAAGTCGAGGTCAAGGGACCCGACGCCGAGGAAGCGATGAAGGCGATCGAAGAATTTTTGAGCAAAACGGAAGACGACTGATGACCCATAAAATGAAGCTTCTTAACGGCATCGCGGCATCGCCCGGCATCGTGATCGGGAAGGCTTTCGTCCTCGACAGCGAGGAGATCTCGATCCCTCAGCGGTCGATCAAGGAATCGGCTATCCCGAAGGAGATCACGCGCCTGCAGGATGCGCTCACGATGACGCGTGCCGAGATCATGGGTATACGCGACAAGATCGCACATGAGATAGGTCAGGAGCACGGAGATATTTTCAACGCTCATCTCATGGTGCTTGAAGACCGTGTCATCATCGAAGAGGTGATGGAGCGGATCAAGAAGGAAAAGTTCTCAGCCGAGTACATCTTTTCTCAGGTTCTGAAAAAGTATATCCAGACTTTTCTTAAGATCGACGACGAGTATCTTCGCGAGCGCGTGAGCGATATTTCGGACGTCGGCCGCCGTGTGATCCGTCACCTTGTCGGAGAGCAGCGGTCTTCTCTGAGCGACTTGAAGGAAAAAGTCATCGTCATCGCCTACGATCTTTCCCCGAGCGATACAGCTGTCATGAACCGCAAGAATGTCATCGGTTTTGCGACTGACATCGGCGGCCGTACGTCGCACACCGCGATCATGGCCAAGTCGCTCGAGATTCCGGCCGTCGTCGGCCTCGAAAAGGCTACGCATATCGTGCAGACGGGGCAGAACATCATTCTCGACGGCACCCGCGGTTTGGTGCTTATCAATCCCAGCGCCTCTGACCTGGCGAAGTACCGGCAGGAGCAGCTGCGCTACCAGGAGTTCAATAAGGGCCTCAAACGCTTCAAGGAGCTTCCTTGTATTACGCGGGACGGCCGCCGTATCGAGCTTGCCGCCAACATCGAGCTTCCTTCGGAGACCTCATCGGTGCTTTCGCACGGCGCGGACGGCATCGGGCTTTACCGAAGCGAATTTTTGTACATGAACCGTGTGGGACTGCCCACCGAAGAGGAGCAATACCAGGCCTATAAGAGCGTCGCCGTCGCGATGGCTCCCAAGCCCGTCATCGTGCGCACTTTTGACCTCGGGGGCGACAAATTCCTTTCACACCTTGAAATGCCTCACGAGATGAACCCGTTCCTCGGCTGGCGCGCGATCCGTTTTTGTCTTGCGACACCCGAGATCTTCAAAGTCCAGCTCCGCGCGATCCTCCGCGCCAGCGCTCATGGAAAGCTCCGCATGATGTATCCGATGATCTCCGGTGTCGGTGAAATGCGTGAGGCCAACAAGCTGCTGGAAGAGGCGAAGGCCGAGCTTAAGGCCAAAAGGATCCATTTCGATGACAAGATGGAAGTCGGCGCGATGATCGAGATCCCCTCCGCCGCGCTCACTTGCGACATCCTGGCCTCTGAAGCCGATTTCTTCAGCATCGGCACCAACGACCTGATCCAATACGCGCTGGCCGTCGACCGTATCAACGAAAAGATCGCCTATCTGTATGAGCCGGCTCATCCCGCCGTGCTGAGGCTTCTTAAGACCATTATCGAGACCGGCCACTCCAAGAAGATCTGGGTCGGTATCTGCGGCGAAATGGCCGGAGATCCTCTCTTGACGCCGGTGCTTGTGGGCCTGGGCATCGATGAGATCTCGACGTCCCCGGTCATGATCCCAGAGATCAAGAAGATCATCCGCTCGATGTCGTTCACGGAAGCCGAGGAGATCGCCAAGACCGCACTCACGCTGAACACCGGCGCCGAAGTGATGCAGTATCTAAAGAGCAAGCTGCAGTCCTCCCGGTTCACTCCCAAGCGTTGACCCGGAGCCGAGGATGAAGGCCGTCATTCTTGCCGCCGGTTATGCCACGCGGCTCTACCCTCTGACTGAAAATAAACCTAAGTGCCTGCTTGAAGTCGGCGGCCGGACCATCTTGGATCAGCTGATCCAGCAGCTTGACGCGATCGAGGCGATCGACGAGGTCGTGCTCGTGACCAACGCGCGTTTCTTCGAACAACTCTCAGCCTGGAAGAACGGCTGCCGCTCGCGCGTGCCTGTGCGCGTGCTGAACGACAAGACGACCTCCAACGACAACCGCCTCGGCGCGGTCGCCGATATGGCGCTGGCTCTGCGTGAGGCCGCCATCGAGTGCGACGTCCTTCTGCTGGCAAGCGATAACCTTTTCGAGCAGAGCCTGAGCGATTTTTACGCCTACGTTCGGACGAAGAAGGACAGCGTCGTGATCGGCGTGTACGACCTCGGCGCGCCGGGGCTCGCTGCCAAGAAATACGGCGTCATCGAGACCGCGCCTGACGGGGAAGTCACCGGTTTCGAAGAAAAACCCGAGAAACCGAGGTCGAGCTTGATCGGCATGGGCGTTTACTATTTCCCTTCGGCTTCCCTGCGTTTCGTGGACGAATATCTTCGCGACAAAAATGCCAAAGACGCGCCCGGATATTTCATCGGCTGGCTGCAGGGACGGATCAAAATTTTCAGCTTATTATTCAAGGGCATGTGGTATGATATCGGCGATTTAAAATCGCTAGAAGAGGCTAATCAGCTGTTTAAATCCAAAAAATAAGAAGGCGACGACATGACCAAGGAAAGCCATTTTTTCTCTTCCGAAAGCATCACTGAAGGCCATCCCGATAAGGTAGCCGATCAGATCTCCGACTCGATCTTGGACGCGATCCTTGCGCAGGATCCGATGGGCCGCGTGGCCTGCGAGACTCTCGTCACGACCGGCATGGCGTTTGTCGCCGGTGAGATCACGACCTCTTGCTACGTCGACATCCCCAAGATCGTCCGTAAAACTATCCAGGGCATCGGTTACGACAACCCGGCCTTCGGTTTCGACTACAATACTTGCGCCGTTATCACGGCTATCCAGGGTCAGTCCCCGGATATCGCGATGGGCGTGAATACCGGCGGCGCGGGCGACCAGGGTATGATGTTCGGTTTCGCCTGTGACGAGACGCCTGAATACATGCCGCTTCCCATTTCCCTGGCGCATAAGCTTACACGCCGCCTCTCGGAGATCCGGAAGAAAAACATCGTTCCTTACCTTCGCCCCGACGGCAAGTCGCAGGTCACCGTCGAATATGTGGACGGCAAGCCCAAACGTGTCGATGCCATCGTGATCAGCGCGCACCATCTGCCGAAGGTCAGCATGGACAAGATCGAGCGTGATTTGAAGAAGCTTGTCATTGCCCATGAGATTCCCGCACACTATATCGACAAGAAGACCAAAATTTACATCAATCCCACGGGCCGTTTCGAGGTCGGAGGTCCGCAGGCGGATACGGGGCTGACGGGCCGCAAGATCATCGCGGATACCTACGGCGGGTTCGGCTCTCACGGCGGCGGCGCATTTTCGGGCAAAGATCCGACCAAGGTCGACCGTTCAGCTTCCTACATGGGGCGCTACATCGCCAAGAACATCGTCGCGGCGGGGCTTGCGTCGAAGTGCGAGATTCAGATCGCGTATGCGATCGGCGTGGCTGAACCTGTTTCGGTCATGATCGACACCGCGGGAACGGGCAAGATCAGCGACGGCAACATCGCGAAGCTTGTGCGCAATCATTTCGACCTGCGTCCGCTCGGCATCATCAAGCAGCTCAACCTGCGCCGGCCGATCTATAAGAACACCGCGGCTTACGGCCACTTCGGCCGTAACGAAGCGGGATTTACCTGGGAAAAACTGGACAAGGTTTCAGATCTGAAGAAAGGGTTTAAGCTGACATGAGCGTCAAACACGACATCGCCGATATCAAGCTCGCCCCCAAGGGCAAATCACGCATCGAGTGGGCCGGAAACAACATGCCGGTGCTCGATCTGATCGAGAAGCGTTTTCAAAAGGAAAAGCCGTTCAAGGGTCTGCGTCTTTCGGCGTGCCTTCACGTCACCTGTGAAACGGCCAACCTCGCACGTGTGCTGAAGTCCGGAGGCGCGGATGTCGTGCTCGTCGCTTCCAATCCGCTATCCACGCAGGACGACGTCGCGGCCTCGCTCGTCAAAGACTACGGCATCAAGGTGCTGGCGATCAAGGGTGAAGACAATAAGAGCTATTACTCCCATATCTACGCCGCATTGGAGCACGCGCCCCATCTTACGATGGACGACGGAGCTGACGTGGTCTCGGCGATCCACAAGGATCCGGCCAAGCACTTGAAGAACATCATCGGCGGTACTGAGGAGACGACGACCGGCGTGATCCGCCTGCGCAGCCTTGAGTCGCAGAGGAAGCTCCTGTACCCGATCGTCGCCGTCAACGATGCCGACACCAAGCATTTTTTTGACAACCGCTACGGCACGGGTCAGTCCACGATGGACGGCGTCGTCCGCGCGACCAACATGCTGGTCGCCGGTTCCACGGTCGTGGTCTGCGGCTACGGCTGGTGCGGCCGCGGTGTCGCATCGCGCGCGTCGGGACTGGGAGCCAACGTGATCGTCACCGAGATCAACCCGCTGAAGGCTCTCGAAGCCGTCATGGACGGATATCGCGTGATGCCGATGAGCGAAGCGGTTTCGAAAGGCGACGTGTTCGTGACGGTCACCGGCAATACAAGCGTCATACGCGCCGAACATTTCAGCAAGATGAAGGACGGCGCGATCGTTGCCAACTCGGGACACTTTGACGTCGAGATCGACGTAGCGGGTCTGAGAAAAATGGCGAAAAAAGCGCGTCCGATGCGTGAGTCTGTCCACGAATATACGCTCGCCAACGGCAAGAGGATCTATCTTCTGGCCGAAGGACGTCTCGTGAACCTCGGCGCGGCCGAAGGTCATCCTGCCATGGTCATGGATATGAGCTTTGCCAATCAGGCGCTGGCCAGCGAGTGGGTCGTCAAGCACCATGAGTCGCTTGATAAGAAGGTCTATCGCGTTCCGCTGGATATCGATCAGGAGATCGCTCGCTTAAAGCTCGAGTCGATGGACGTCAGCATCGACAAGCTTTCAAAAGCGCAGGAGAAATACCTGGCGGCTTGGGAAGTGGGAACGTAAAAAAGCAGAACGAAAAACGCCCGGGGAGAGATCCCCGGGCGTTTTTTTTGTCTGCGGAGGCTGTGAGGTGGTGTTTTTTATGAGGTACAGGCCGACGACCGCGAATAACAGGTTTCCGAACCAAGCAGCGAATACCGGCGGCAGATAATTGCCCTTGCCGAGAGCAAGGCATGTCGAGGCGATCCCGTAATATAGAAACACGAGCGCGAAGCTCGTGCCGATCCCTACCACGGTGCCGCCGCGGCCGGTTTTCATCGCCAGAGGGGCTCCGATCAGCATCACGATGAAGCTGACGAAGGGAAATGCGATCTTATAGTGCAGGTCGACGGATAGTTTCTGTACGAGCTTGGTCGAGGCGTTCTGCAGATGCTCGATATGGTTCTTAAGCTGTTTGGAGTTCATGAATGCGACCTCGGTGCCCTGGTGGATAAAGTCCTCGGGTTTCTGATCGAGCGGATACGTCATTTCCGGAGTGAATACGGGGCTGCCCACGATCTCGCCGCGCCGGTTGGTACGGCATTGGATCACGTCGTAAAAAGTCCATTTCCCGTTGCGGTAACGGCCTCTTTTGGCTTTGACCTCCGTCTGGGAGGCCTCGCGCATGTTGTTTTCGAATATTACGATGTCGTGCAGCGTCTGCGCAGATATCTCGTATTCACGCGCGTAGATCATGCGGTTGTCCTTGCCATAGAGCGTGACTTTCTGCAGCGCGCGGTCCTCCAGGCCTTTTTTGCCCTTTTTGATGACGCCTTCCATGATGGAGGCGCTCGTCAGCGAGGAATTGGGTGTGACCATCTCGCTGACCAGCAGGACGCCGAAGCTGATCAGGATGCCGATAAAAAAATAGGGGACAAGGATATGAAAAGCGCTGACGCCGCTGGCTTTGAGCGCCACGATCTCATTGTGGCGGCTTAGGTTTCCGAGTACAAAAAGCACGGCCACGAGGCAGGCGATCGGCACGACCTGCACAAGGATGGTCGGGATGAAGTAGCCGTAATAGGTCAGCATCACGCGTATCGAAACGCCGTTTTTCAGGAACTCATCAAGATTGTTGAATAGGTCGATGATGATGAAAAGGATAAAAAATACAGCCAGGCAGTAAAGCAGCGCCGAAACGAAGCTCTTGATCAGGTATCGGTCGAGGATGCGCAACGGTTACACCCGTCCCATTTTTCTGAGTAGGAGGATGCCGGTGCCCCCCACGACGATGTTGGCGAACTGCAGGGAGATGAGCGCGGGCACCATGCCTTTTTTGGCGAAGATCTGGCCGACGATGAGAAGCGACCAGTAAAGCGTCATGAGCGCGAGGCTGATGGCGAAGCTCACGGATTTGTTGGAGCGGCGGGTCGTGATGCCCAGCGGGATGCCGATGAGGAGAAACGCGGCGCTCGAGAGCGCGAGCGCGATCTTGTGATGGATCTCGGCGTTGAGCGGATAGGTCGCGCGGATGCCTTCGTGCCCCAGCGCGCTGATCTCGGCTCTAAGCTCCTTGATCGACATATCTTTCGGTTTCTTTCCAAGTTCGCCGGGCACATTGACTTCGGAGACGTTGAGCGGAAAGTCGTAAGTTTTGAAGTTCAGCGTATAAAATTTTGCAGGATCTTTCGGATCGGGCTCGTCGCTCGTACCCTGGATCAGGCGCAGCTTGATGATGCCTTTTTCCGGGATCGAGATAAGCTCGCCTTTTTGGGCCGTGATCGTACGCGTGGATTTTCCTTCCTGAGGCTGGTAGATGCGGATACCCTTCAGCTTATTCTTATCGATCTCATAGATGAAGATAACGAAGTTTTTGAAGCGCTTGATGAACGTGCCTTCTTCGAGGGCGGCAGCCGGGTTTTCGATGCCGATTCGTTTTAAGAGCTGGCGGTAACGGTAGTGCGTCGTCGACGCTACGCGGTCCGAGAGAATGAACGTGAAAAGACACAGTATGATCGCGACGGCGAAAAGCGGGCGCGCCGTCTTAATAAGGTCCATGCCGCTGGCGCGCATCGCCATGATCTCGTTGTCGTAGGAAAGCTTGCCGAACATCATGAGCGTCGCGACAAGCACGGACATCGGGATCAGGAACGTCAGGATGAACGGCAGGGAGTACCACAGCAGCTTGAAGATCAAAAGCGGATCCACGGACTTGTTGAAGATAAAATCTGCCATTTGGACGAGGCCGCGCCCCAGAAGAAAAAGGAAGATGAACGCGCCCAGCGACAGAAAGAAGGGCTGGAAGAACTCGATCAGCAGATGATTGCGGAGGATCCTCACGGTCTAACGGCCCCGCGCCGAAGCTAGGAGCGTGACAGAGGAGGCGCCGTCCGCCTTGAGCGTCCGGGCGCATTCGGAAGCTGTGAAGCCCGTCGTCAGAATGTCGTCGACGAGAAGCATTCTCTTTCCGGCGAACATACCCGGCTTCTTGACGAAAAAAGAACCTGCTATATTTTTGGCTCTCTCGGTTTTATTGAGAAGGGACTGCGGGCGCCGCGAAATCCTGCGTGCGAACGAGGAGGAAAGATCCGGTTTGCCTGTATGTCTGGCGACAGCGGAGCTGAATACCTGCGCCTGGTTGAAGCCGCGCCTCCGGATCTTGGGCGCGTCCATCGGTACGCTGACGACCCCGTCGAAGTCCGAAGCGTCCAGGTGAAGGGATAGAAAATCCTTCATCGCCGTGACGAAAACAGTTTTTAGCTGTTTTCTATCTTTGAATTTATAGGCCTGCAGAAGTTCGCGGGTCACGCCCTCGTAATAAAACGTCGCGTATATCCCGTCGAGATCGGGGATCCCGCTTCCGCACTGCCCGCAGCGCAGGCTCTGTCCCGCGGAAGTCCTGCCGCAGCCGGTACAGAAAGGCCCTCGGATCTTATCCATCCGCGACCGGCAGCGGCTGCAGACGCAGGCTTCGCTGCGGGCCGGAAGAACGCCGGAGCAGGTTTCGCAGATCTTGGGGAATAGCAGGGAAACGCCGATTTCGGCAATCTCTTTAAACATAGTATTCATAATAACATAAGCGTTTTATTACCGCTACGGCTGAACCCCGTCCGTTTAGTGCTGGTCACTTTTGATGATAACGTTTAAAATATGGGTTCCGGCCATCTCAAGGGAGCAAATTTATTTCTATTACGGTCGCTATTACGTATTACAACGAAGGCTCATACCTGACGGAATGCCTCGAATCGCTCAGATCTCAGACGTCTGATCTTCATGAGATCCTCATTTATGACGATGCGTCTGCCGATCCTGCGCGTAATTTCATTCCCCCGGACATGTCTGTCCGGCTGATCCGATCTGAGAAGAATCAGGGTCCCGCTGCCGGCAGAAATACGCTTTTAAACGCAGCCGTATCCGGCTATATCCATTTTCATGACGCCGACGATATCTTCCGTCCGGAATGGGCTCGGAAAGTATCCGCTGCGCTTAAAAGCAGGCCTGATATCGTTTTTACGGAAGTCTCTTACCGGACGCTCGAGGGCGGCACGGCAGAAAATGTGATGGGTCTGCACCGCCTTCTTTCGGGCCGGGATATGCTCTTGTTCGGATTGAGACAAGTCGTCCTTCCTTCATCCGCAACATTTCTTCGCTCCAAGGCGCTGGAAATCGGAGGTTTCAAAATAAGGGATATTTTGCCGATGGCGGAGGACTTCGATTTTTATCTCCGCTTCGCAGCCGCTGCGGATCGATTCGAAGTGATCACGGATTCTCTGATATTGGCTTGGAAGAGAACCGAAAGCCATAGCAGCGTCAATTACCGCCAGTGTTTCATCTCTGTCATAGATTCGCTCAGCGCGCTCTATGGGACGCTTCCGAAAAAATATCTTCCCGAATTGGCTGAAACCGCCTGGAGAACAGGCTGCCAGCTTTATCATCTCGGAATGAAAAATGAAGCGATGCGTGCGTTTACCCTCGCAAAGCGGTCGGGAACGCCGGAATATCGGGGCAGGCCGGGCTCCTATGCCTGGGTCGCAAACACGTTCGGAGCGATGACTGCCGAGAGCATCAGCGCTTTTTACCGGAGGAGCATCTCCGAAGAGGTCCGCGCATCGCTCAGGAAAGATAGGAAGCCCGCGGCCGGAGGGTCTGAATGATGCGGCCGAAGCGCGCGGATGCCCTGAGGAAAATTCCCGCCATGCTTCGCGTTTTGAGGGACCAGGTCAAAGAATGGAAACCCCCGATTGTAGGACGTTTTGCCACGGGAAAAAATGCCCCGTTCAAAGTTTTGATTTCGACGGTTTTGAGTCTCCGCACAAAAGATATGACTACAGAAGCGGCTGCGCGGCGCTTATTCGAAGCGGCCGACACTCCTGAGGCTTTGCTGAAAATCAGTGTAAAGCAAATAGAAGGATTGATCTATCCGGTCGGATTCTATCGCACTAAAGCGCGGAATATCCGGGAGATATGCCGTGTTCTGATCGATAAATTTGACGGGGAGGTGCCCTCGGACATCGATACGCTTTTGACGCTAAAAGGCGTCGGAAGGAAGACTGCAAACCTCGTTGTTACAGTAGGTTATGGAAAGCCAGGAATCTGTGTTGACACGCATGTGCACCGTATATCAAACCGCTGGGGCTTGGTTAAAACTGATACGCCGGACGAAACAGAAGCTGCGCTCAGAAAGATTCTGCCGCCTCGGTATTGGATCGAATATAACGATCTCTTGGTATGTTTCGGGCAAAATCTTTGCCTCCCTGTCTCGCCCTTTTGCAGCCGCTGCAAGATCCGCGGTCTTTGCCCGCGCCTTGGCATCCGCTCTAGTCGCTAACCCTTCTCCGACAATCAAGATATGACTCTTGACACATTATTTATTAGCAAGCATAATAAGTACTTGTTAAAATTAGTTAAAAATTAATAACTAAATGATAAACTATATAATTAAAATTGTCCTTATTGCATCGATGATCTCATCATTAGCGCCGCAGCGGGAAAGCCGTGCAGATGACGGCTATATGGAAGCGATCAACGGCGCTGATCGCGACTTTACTTACGGCTATTCGCAAGCTGAGAAGGTCCGTCGTTTTGACCAGAACATCGAGGATCGAAACATGAAAGAGGGCGGTGAAAAAGTTCCGCCGGCCGCTGAAGGCGACGGACTCCCATGGCGTTTTAGCAAGAGCTTTCGCGTCTCCACGCTTTATGATTCCAATCTTTTCTATAGCCGGACCGATACGAAAGACGATGTCCTTTTCATCTACTCGCCTTCCGTCGGCGCGTCGATCGGGACTCCGAACGAAAGCCGCTTTTTTTTGAGGGCATTCTACGATCTCAATTATGTGGATTACGTTGAAATGCAGAAATTCAGCCGCTTCAACCAAGCGCTTAGGTTTCAAGCCGGGCTTCACCAGCCAAAATTCGATCTGATCTTCAGCAATGTGTTCAAGCCGGCGTCCGCACGCGAGACGGGCGAGCGCACCGAACTGGCGGCCAGCAATAACAGCCGTGTCATCGCGCATTCTGACGGCGCGTCGCTTAGCGGAAACTATCATCTGACGCCGAAAGTCGATCTGACCGCTTCTTACAATTTCAATCTGCTGATCTTTCCGGTTGCATCCAACAGGAACAATCCCGGCGTCAATCTCTTCAGCTATCAGCAGAACAGCATCAGTCCGGGCATCGAGTATAAGTACAGCCCAAAAACGACTTTTTATTTTAACAGCACCGCCGGCATGACCGATTATTTCGAGGGCGGAAATCTGTCGTCAAAAAATTACGGCGTTTTGGCAGGGCTCAGGAACCGGCTTACGCCGAAGACCGACGTGACTCTCGAGGCCGGTTACGGCTGGACGGATTACCTGACCGGAGGAATTCCCGGACTTGAAGGTCCGCGTTATGGAGCCATTCTGCGCCGTCAGCTGTCTCCCAAGATCTCGGCGACCTTGTCGGCGAGTCAGAGCGTCAACGAAGCTTTCGATTTCACCCAGCTCAGCTCGGAGGCGGACACGTTCAAAGTCGTCTCCACGATTTTGCGTACCGATGTAAAGTGGAACGTCAATGAACCGATGCTGGTCGAAGCTTTTGTCAGCGCTCAGGACAATACGCGCGATTCGCTTTATACCATGACCGACCCCGAAAACGACACTTTGACGTTTACCCGTTCGCTGGAAGATCATGTGTACACCTGGGGCTTGAACTGCCAGTGGAGAACCAAAGGTTCGTGGACTTATTTTGCTTCGGCGGAGTCAGTGACTAAATTTTCAAGTTTCAAAAATTTGCAGTATGATGAGCAGAAGATCGCAGGATCCCTGAGGATGGATTTTTAACGATGATAAAGAAGCATGCTTTACTGACGGCTCTATGTGCGTTTTCCGTGTTTTTGTGCGCGGGTCAGGTGTTTGCCGCAGACGAACCAAAGCCGGAAGAGAGAACGAACTATGTCCTGAAGGGTGAATGGAATGCCGAGGCTCTGGAAAAAGCCTCCGCTGAAAACCAGAATCCTGTAAACCAGCCGTCGGAGCCTAAGCAGGTTCAGGTTCCTCCGCAGCAAGCCCAGGAGCCTGTGCAGGCGCCCGCATCTCAGGAGACGCCTCAAATGCAGCCGGCTGCCTATCAAGGGCAGGCATTCTCGCCCTCAGCGGCCCGCGAGAAGGGCTCTTATCCCATTCATGTGGGGGACAAGCTCAAAATCACGGTTCAGGGCGAAAAAGATCTGTCCGACGTTTATACGGTTGATCTGAAGGGCGATATCCGTTTTCCGCTGATAGAAAAAATACGCGCTGAAGGTCTTTCATTGAGCGATTTCCGCGATAATCTGCGCGACGAGCTCGGCAGAAATTATCTGAACAACCCTCAGGTAGAGGTTTCGTTTCAGGAGAGCGTATATAATTCTATTCTTGTTCTCGGGCGCGTGAACAATCCTGGGACTTATACCCTGCCGCCCGATGCGACGTTTTTGCGCGGTATATCGCTGGCGGGCGGGTTGGCTCCGGACGCGGCCTATGGCACGAGTAAGGTCATGCGGTTGGGCGGTAACGGCAAGAATATTTCGATCCCCGTCAATGTCGAGGCGATCTTGAACGGCGAGTCTCCCGACATCGTGCTTGCGCCCGGAGATACTCTTTTTGTTCCCAAGATCGTGAACGTCAGCGAGGAAAAGGATGATTATCTAAACTCGGTGGCGGTGATGGGGCAGGTGGCAAAGCCGGGCAATTATAAAATTACGGCGGGCATGACGCTGATCCGTATCTTATCGCAGGCCGGCGGTTTGGTCCGCGGAGCTGATTCGGGAAAAGTGACGATCAACCGCAAACCCAAAGGCGATGAGCAGGACACCCGCATCGTGGACGTCAAAAAAATTCTCGACGGCTTCGACCAGGATTTTATGCTGGAGGCGGGCGACGTGATCTATGTGCCGGGCGCCCGCACCGACGTCAATGACATCGTGAATCTGAGCGAAGCCGTGACGATCTTAGGTCAGGTGGCGAAGCCGAGCAACTATGACCTCGTGCCGGGACTCAATCTGATACAGCTGATCTCTCAGGCGGGCGGATTCACCTCTGTCGCGAACCCGCGCCGCGTACGCATCACCCGGACGACCGCCGATCTGGATAAAAAAGTTTTCGAGGTTAATGCCGCGGCTATTATTAACGGCAGCGAAGATAATATCGCGTTGGAAAAAGGGGATATTATTTTTGTCCCTGAATCTGTATTTTAAGAAAGGCACTCATGGCTGAGCAAACAACGCCTGACGGTTATCCTGACAAGGAAGGGCCGGCAGACTGGTCGATATTCGCGCAGATCGTATTTCACGAAAGAAAAACGATACTTCTGATCACGGGAGTCGCGTTTCTACTGTCGTCCATTTTCTTTTCTCTGATCCCAAACGTGTACGAGGCGGAAGTCCAGATCCTCGTCGAGCAGCTCGGAAATCTTGAAAAGATCACGCCGGTGGATGTCGGCTCGAACTTTAGCGGCGAGGACGATTATTACGGGACACAGGTGGCTGTCATCATGGGCCGCAAAGTCGCCGACCGTTTGTCGGCAGACCTCAAATCCGGCAACTATCAGCTTTTTGCTAAAAGAGTGCGCGGGACCCGTCTCATCTCAGTGACGGTGAAATCGAAGAACCGGGAGTTGGCGGCTAAGGCCGCGAACCGCGCCGTGGATATTTATATCCAGGAAAAGGCGCAGGACGATCTGTTCGTCGCAAAGCAGATCTTAAAATGGCTTCCCGGCCAGCCGGGGCTGCAGCTGCCGGAGACGGCCGACACGGCCGACACGGCCGGGACTGCGGAGAAGAAGACTCAGGCGGAGTTTACGCTGCCGTCAGAGACCGAAGATCTGGCTTACCAGCAGCTTCGGGAAAAGAAGATCGACCTGGAGGCCAGGATCGCAGAAATGTCGGTCCGGTATAAGTCTGAATATCCGGCGCTCAAAGAACTCAATGAAAGGCTCGCTAATATCGATGATCAGCTGAAACAGCGCAAGGAATCCCTGATCAATAGTTTTAAGGCGGGCGTCATGGGCGAGTTTCATCTGACGAACATCAAGGTCCTGTCGCCGGCACCCGTACCCCAGCGGCCGTCAAGTCCGAAGCGGGCGAAGGGCATTTTCGGGTTTACGATGATCGGTTTTGTTTGCGGCGTCCTGATGGCGCTGTATGTCGAGCAGGTGAATCCGCGCGTCTGGTACGAAGACGAGGTCCGCGCCGCTATCAACGTGCCTTTCATGGGCTATATTCCGGTGATATCGGGAATCGCGACGAAGGACGATAAAAAACATATGTCGGATTCCTCCATATCTAAAGTCGCCCGGCTCCAGAATTTATTGAAGAACAATAAAGAGAATCCGATGCTAGCCGACGCGGTGACTCTGATGAGGACGCACCTTTTTTTCTCGGTTCCTACCCAAAGATCGAAGGTTCTGATGATGACCAGCACGACGCCTAATGAAGGCAAGAGCACCGTCATCGCGCTTTTCGCGCTGTCGCTGGCTTCCATGGGCAAAAAGATCATCGTTATCGACGGAGATCTGAGGCGCCCCTACATCAACGTCCACCTGGGCATCAAGAACGAGTCGGGTCTGGCCGATTATCTGGCCGGGGAAGCAGAAGTCAGGGATATCGTGAAGTCGATCCCTGACAGCCCGCTTAAAGTCATCACGGGCGGTGTCCTCAAGACGAGCGCATCCCACCTTCTTTCTTCTACCGTCCGCTTCAAGGCGCTTTTGGACGTGATCACGGCCGAGTTTGACTACATCCTCATCGACGCCCCGCCGGTACTTTATATTCCGGACGGCCTTATCATCGCGGAGCACGTGCAGGGCGTCGTCCTTATTACCAGCGCGGGGATGATACGCCGCCAGGTGCTTCAAGCGGTCAAAAGCAAGTTCGATGAGGTCAGCAG
>CAZJAX010000035.1:0-16455 GCA_964543965.1 uncultured Planctomycetia bacterium | reverse complement strand
CGAGATCCAGTCGTACAAACAGCTCCCGCTCACGCTTTATCAGATTCAGACCAAGTTCCGAGACGAGATGCGTCCCCGCTCCGGCATCATCCGCAGCCGCGAGTTTGTGATGAAAGACGCCTACAGCTTCCACGACTCGGACGAGAGTCTGGACAAGACCTACCAAGAGATCAAAGAAGCGTATAAAAAGATATTCACGCGCGCCGGACTTGAGTTTTATATCGTGCAGGCGGACCCGGGGGCAATGGGCGGGTCGGGCTCGCAGGAGTTCGTGTTATTTTCTGACGCCGGCGAAGATTGGATGGCTCACGTCGAAGGCACGGACCAGGTGGTCAGCGTTGAGATGGCCCCGCGCAAGCTTAAAGGCCTCTCATTTCCGGCTGGGGCTCCTTCAGGCAAGACGGCCAAAGTCCACACGCCCGGCTGCTCGAGCGTCGAGTCGGTCGCGCAATTTTTGAAGAAGACCCCCAAAGACCTCGTGAAGACGATGATCTATGAACGCCCTGACGGATCGCATTTTGCGGTACTCGTGCGAGGCGACCATGAGGTGTCGGAGTTCAAGCTCAAGAAGGCGGAGCCCGGTGCGTTCATGGCATCGCGCGATGCCATCGAGAACAAGCTTGGGTCGGCCTTCGGCTTCAGCGGTCCGTTCAAAAAGGAGCTGAAGGTTTATGTCGACGAAGATATTCTCGAGATGAAAGATTTTATCACCGGCGCCGACGAGCGCGACCAGCATCTGACCGGGGTGAATCTCGGCGACATCATCGGTAAGGAAAAGCTGATCGGTGATTTCCGTCAGGCTGTGGAAGGGGATCTCTCCGAAGACGGTAAGCCTCTTAAGTTCCGTACCGCCATCGAGCTCGGACACATCTTCAAGCTCAATCTCCGCTATTCCAAGCCCATGAAAGCGCACTACCTTGACGCATCAGGCAAGGAAAACCCGATGATCATGGGCTGCTACGGTATCGGCGTCAATCGCATCCTGGCCGCCGCCATCGAGCAATACGGCGACGACAAGGGGATTGTCTGGCCGAAAAACATCGCCCCGTTCCAGATCCACATCGTCATGATCGACCCCAAAGACGAGCAGTCTCAGCAGATCGTGCGGGAGCTTCAGGGTTCAGGTGACATCGAAGCCCGCGGAGTCGATTTTCTCGTCGATGACCGTGAGACCTCGGCAGGCGTTAAGTTCAATGATGCAGACCTGTTAGGGCTCCCGCTCAGGCTGATTCTCGGTCCCAAAAACCTCAAGAATGGCAAGGCGGAGCTCAAGATCCGTAAAACCGGCGAGGCTCTTTTAGTCGATCTGCCAGCGATCTCCTCGGAACTCCTCCGAATTCTTGACAAATTGGCTTAATTTTGTTAACCTAACAGCCATATAACATTAGAAGCCTTTCAAGAAAAAGTGGGTGATGAACCCACTTTTTTTATTATACCTGCCGCGAAGCTGCGGCGGGCAAGCGAGATCAAAATGTCATTGCCCTTTGAAATAGAAAAGAATATGGATGCGATACGCGCCGAAGTTTCGAATCTTGGCGCAGAACTCGTAGACATCACTTTTCGCCGTTTTGGCGGACGCCACGTGCTGACGATCACGGCGGATAAAGAGGGCGGGATCACGCTTGATGATTGCGCGCGTATCAATGAGCGTCTGGGCGCGTTCTTCGACGAAAAGACGCAGGAAGGCTCGGGGGACCCGCTTCTTTCGGGGCCGTATAACCTCGAAGTGGTAAGCCCCGGACTGGACAGGCCGCTGAAGACTGAAAAGGATTTTGCGCGCGCCTTGGGCGCTCACGTTCTTGTGACGTTCAAAAAAGAGGACGGATCGATCGCGACCTGGAAAGGCAGGGTATCGGGCTCGGATGCCGGGGGTATCGAGCTAGAGTTGAAGGACGGCGCAAAGAAAAAATTGCCGCTGGAAAGCATCCTCCACGCGCACAGAGAAATTAACGTCAACGGAAAAGGGCGGTAAGGCAACATGAGCACAGAACTGATCACGGTATTGGAAAACATCGAGCGCGAAAAGGGCATCAGCCGCAAGGTGCTGGTCGAGTCCATCGAAGCCGCGCTCGTTTCCGCGGCTAAAAAAGTTTTGCATGACAAAGACAAAGACGTGCAGGTAAAGCTCGAGCTCGAGACGGGGCGTATACGCATCTATTCCGAAGGCAAAGAAGTCGTGTCTCAGGAGTTCGGGCGCATCGCCGCGCAGACCGCCAAACAGGTCATCTTCCAGAAGATCCGCGAAGCCGAGCGCGACGTCATTTTTAATGAATTCCAGGCAAAAGCCGATTCCATCGTGACCGGCACTGTCTACCGGTTTGAAAAGGGCTCTCTCCTGATCGATCTCGGAAAGACCGAAGCTGTTCTCCCGCGCCGCGAACTTTCACCGCGCGACAACTACCGCCAGGGCGACCATATACGCGCCTATGTGCTCGAAGTCTCCAAGAACGGCAAGGGTCCGCAGATCGTACTTTCGCGTACGCACCCGGGTTTCGTTAAAGTGCTTTTCGAATTGGAAGTCCCGGAGATAGCTGACGGCATGGTGGAGATCCGCGCCGTCTCCCGCGAAGCCGGTGACCGCTCGAAGATCGCCGTCTGGTCGAAAAATGACAAAATCGATTCTGTCGGCGCCTGCGTCGGCATTCGCGGATCCCGCGTGAAGGGTGTCGTGAAAGAACTGCAGGGCGAGAAGATCGATATCGTGCGCTGGAGCGAGGATCCCGAGGAATTTGTCCGCGCAGCCTTAAGTCCCGCCGAAGCTTCTTCCGTGAAGATCGTGAACCGCGAAGAGAAGAAGGTTGAGGTCGTCGTCGCAGATGACCAGCTCTCTCTGGCTATCGGCAAGAACGGG
Source organism: uncultured Planctomycetia bacterium (assembly GCA_964543965.1). Taxonomy (GTDB): domain Bacteria; phylum Omnitrophota; class Gorgyraeia; order 2-02-FULL-51-18; family 2-02-FULL-51-18; genus CAMDWQ01. Next base: position 13,604 of record CAZJAX010000035.1, on the reverse strand, counting down.
CAGAATGTGCGGTTGGCATCGCGCCTCGTCGGCTGGTCCATCGATATCCGCTCGAAAAAAGACATTGTGAAAGAAAAGCTCGAAGGCATGACCGGATCCTCCGGCGCTGCCGATACAGACGGCGTCGAGTCTTTGGACGGCGTCGGCCCTAAGACGGCCGAAGCGCTGAAGGCGGCAGGCTATCTGACCGTGGCGGACTTGAAGAATGCCACACCCGAGCAGCTGGCGGAGATCAAGGGCGTCGGTAAAAAGACTCTGGAAAAGATCATGGCAGCCGTCAATGGAAGCCCGGAAGCGCCCGAAGCGGAAACCGCGCCCGAAGCGTCTGCAGCCGACGAGACGCCCGAAAGCGGAGAAGAAGCCTAAATGAGCCTCCGCGTCCACGAATTGGCAAAGGAGTATAAGCTTACCTCCAAAGAAGCGCTCGATAAGCTCCACGCGCTGAAAATCGACGTGAAGAGCCATATGAGCCTCCTCACGGATGACAACGTCAAGGCTTTCAAAAAATCTCTCGAAAAGGCCGCTCCGGCAAAGAAGGAAGCCGAAAAGAAGGAGCCGGTAAAAAAAGAGGCCGAGAAGAAGGAGACGGAGAAAAAAGAACCTGAGAAGCCGAAGCCTGCAGTGAAGGCCGAGTCGCCTTCAGCTCCTTCGACAGCATCTGCGGCGTCGATGATCGAAAACGCAAAGCGTCAGATGATAGCGCAGAAGGCCGTCGCAAAGACCCAGGCTATTCAGCAGCAGGCGGAGATCAAGAAGCAGGCTGCGCCGCCCGCTCCTTCCGCGGTCACGATACCGCCGCGCCCGAAACCGGCAGCGCCCGCGCCCGTGCCGTCGCCCGTGCACGAAGCTAAGAAACCCGCGCCCGTACATCATCAGGCGCCTTCTCATGGCGGGTTCGTCCCCAAACCTTACACGCAGCCCAAGATCTCCGCCGCTGAAGCGGCCAAGCCTAAAAAGATAGAGATCGCCGCGTCCATACTGGTCAAAGACCTTGGCGTGAAGCTCAACGCCAGTCCCAGCGAGATCATCTCGAAATTAATAAAGCTTAAAGTTTTCGCCTCGATCAATCAGGCCGTGAATTTTGAGATCGCCTCCAAAGTCGCCGTTGAGTACGGTTATGAAGTGGAGAAGCATAAAGGCGCAACTGAGAACGATGCGACGACCCAGGCGCGCATGGATGCTATGCAGGCGCCGAAGGACAAGTCGAAGCTCGTCGCGCGCGCGCCCATCGTGACCTTTATGGGTCACGTCGACCACGGCAAGACCTCTCTTCTTGATGCCATACGAAAAACCAAGGTTGCCGCAGGTGAAGCCGGAGGCATCACGCAGCATATCGGAGCCTATCAGGTGTTTCTCCCGAAGGGCGCCGTCACCTTTTTAGATACGCCGGGACATGAAGCGTTTACCGCCATGCGCGCCCGTGGTGCCCGCGCGACCGACGTGGTCGTGCTGGTCGTCGCCGCCGATGACGGCGTCATGCCTCAGACGATCGAAGCCATCGATCACGCGAAGGCGGCCGGAGTACCCATCGTCGTCGCGATGAATAAAATGGATCTGCCGTCGGCCAACCCCGATCGCGTAAAAAAAGCGCTCATGGAGCATCAGCTCATGACCGAGGACTGGGGCGGCAAGACGATCATCGTAGGTGTTTCTGCCAAGACCGGCAAAGGCATCGACGAACTCTTGGAAATGCTTGCTCTGGAGTCCGAGCTTCTCGAGCTCAAGGCGGATCCGACCGCTCCGGCCTCCGGCGTCGTCGTAGAAGCCGAGCTTTCGAAGGGAAGCGGCGTGCTTGCGACCGTGCTTGTCCAGGACGGCACGCTGCGCGTCGGAGACGCGGTCATCATCGGAAACCATTACGGCAAGGTACGCGCTATGATCAACGATCATGGTGTGCGCATCAAAGAAGCCGGCCCGTCGACGCCGATCGCAGTGCTCGGATTCTCGGAGCTTCCTAAAGCGGGCGACCGTTTCTATACCGTCAAAGACGAGAACGCGGCCCGTGCCATCATCGAAGAGCGTGAAGCCAAGCTCCGCGAAAACGGCGCGCCTGACACTTCGCACGTGACGCTTGAGCATCTGCTCGAAGACATTAAATCGGGTAAAGTTGAGGAACTTAAGCTCATCATCAAGTCAGACGTGCAGGGCTCGGCCGAAGCGCTGCGCTCCACGCTGGCCAAGATCCCGGCGAAAAACGTGCGTCTTAACATCATTCATATGGCCGTCGGAGATATCACCGAGTCCGACGTCATGCTTGCGGCCGCATCCAACGCCGTCGTCATCGGTTTCCATGTGGGCATGGCCTCGGCCGCACGCGATATCGCGGAACACGAGCAGGTCGATGTGCGTTTCTACCAGATCATTTATGAAGCCAAGACCGCCATCGAAAAAGCGATGGAAGGATTGCTTGAGCCCGAAGCCAAGGAAGTGTTTGTCGGTGTCGCCGAAGTGCGCCAGGTGTTCAAAGTCTCCAAGACAGGCACCATCGCCGGCTGCAGCGTCCAGAAAGGCAAAATCATCCGCAATTACCAGTGCCGCGTCGTTCGCGCCGGTCAGAAAGTCCATGAGGGCAAGGTCGAGAGCCTGAAGCGCTTCAAGGACGATGCCCGCGAAGTGCTCGAAGGTTTCGAGTGCGGCATCGGCGTTTCAAATTTCGACGAGATACTTGCGGGCGACCGCATCGAAGTGTTCGAGATCCAGAAGAAAGCGAGAAAGCTGGAATAGTTCATGGGACGCGTCCTCTCCGGAATGCGGCCGACCGGGCCCTTGCACTTGGGTCACCTGCTGGGCGCTCTCGAAAACTGGAAGGCGCTGCAGGCTCAGCACGAATGTTTTTTCATGGTCGCCGATCTTCATGCGCTCATGGGGGAATACGAAAATCCCGCCAATTTGCGCAAGTACACCGAGCAGATGATCATGGACTGGCTCGCGTGCGGCATCAAACCCGAAAATATTTTTATCCAATCGCAGATCCCCGAGCACGCAGAGCTGGCTCTGATCCTGGGCATGATGACGCCTCTGGGATGGCTTGAGCGCAATCCGACGTACAAGGAACAGCTGCGCGAGATCGAGGGCCGGGATCTCACGACTTACGGGTTTCTCGGATATCCGGTCCTTCAGGCCGCCGACATCCTGCTCTACAAGGCCGATCGGGTGCCGGTGGGCGAGGATCAGAAGGCGCATCTCGAGCTTACGCGCGAGATCGTACGCCGCTTCAACGGTTTGTATAAAAAAGAGCTGTTTCCTGAGCCGAAAGAGCTTCTGACCGCGCAGGCGCGCATCCTCGGCACGGACCGCCGCAAGATGTCCAAGAGCTACGACAACGCGATCAGCCTTGGCGACGACGAGATCTCGATACGGAAAAAGGTCCAGACGATGATCACGGATCCGTCCCGCATCAAAGTCGCTGATCCCGGACACCCGGACGAGTGCAATGTGTTTTCGTATTACAAGATCTTTTCAAAGGACGCCGGGCTTGTCGAAGAGGTGCGCGGCTGGTGCAGCGGCGCCAAGAAGGGATGCACGGATTGCAAAAAGCAGTTCGCGGACGTTCTTGTCGGCTACATGAAGCCTTTGCGCGAAGAAAGGGAAGGGGTGGCTCGCCGGTACCCTTCCGAAAAGTGCGCGGTCTCCGACGTGATACGATCGGGACAGGAACGTGCGCAGGCTCAGGCCAAGAAAACTCTTGCCGAGGTCAAAGAGCTTTTGCATCTGGGCGCGGGGACAAAATGACCAACGATTATAAGATCCGGCTGGACGTGTTCGAAGGGCCGCTCGACCTTCTTTTGTATCTCATCAAGAAGGATGAGCTCAATATTTACGACATCCCGATCATGAAGATCACGCATCAGTATCTGGATTATATCAATCTGATGGACGACCTAAATCTCGACATTGCAGGGGAATTTCTCGTGATGGCGGCGACGCTCATGCAGATCAAGTCGCGTATGCTGCTGCCTCCGGATCCGGCGGGCCTTGAGACGATGGAAGAAGATCCTCGCGCTGAGCTTGTGCGCCGCCTGCTCGAATACAAGGCTTTCAAGGAAGCCGCCGAGCGCTTCCGTGAGTTCGAGACCAAACAGAGCGGCGTGTTCGGGCGCTTCGGCAGCGAGCCGGATTATCCGGACGACGATCTGGGTTTCATCGACGTGTCGCTCTTTGATCTCCTAAGCGCTTTCCAGAAGGTGCTGCAGGGTTTTCCCGAAGAAGTGCCTCATGAGGTTTTGAAGGACGAATATACGGTCGCGGACAAGATCCTCGACATTACGGAAAAACTGACTCGGGAGCCGCGTCTGCGCTTCAGCCGCCTTTTCCGTTCAGCGAAGAATAAATTGGAAGCGATCACGACGTTTTTGGCGCTTTTGGAGCTGGTCCGTCAGAAGACGGTGCTGATCGAGCAGGGCGAGCAGTTCGGCGAGATCGAGATTTCAAAAAACAACGCGGTATTGACCCAGGAAAACTAAAGGAACCGACTTGGAACACGACCTGAAGTTCATATTGGAAGCCATCTTATTCGCCAGCGACCGTGCACTTTCAGCCAAAGACCTGAAAGAGGCCTTCGATGACGGCACGACGATCCCGCAGATCGAAGCGGCGCTCGCCGAGCTTGAGGCGGACTACGCGTCTCAGGGAAGAGGTTTCGCTTTGAAGGAGATCGCCGGGGGCTACCAGATCCTTACGCATGACCGTTTCTCAGAATATCTTAAGCGCTTCTACACATCGCGCGAGAAAAGAAAGCTTTCGCCGGCAAGCCTCGAGACGCTTTCTGTCGTCGCCTACAAGCAGCCGGTGACCAAGGCCGATATCGAGTTCATCCGCGGCGTCAACGTCGACGGGCCGCTGAAGACTCTGCTTGAAAAAAATCTCATCAAGATAGCCGGCCGCAAGGATGTCCCCGGGCGCCCCATCCTCTATGGGACGACGAACGAGTTCCTTTCACATTTCGGCCTGAAGTCCGTGAAGGAGCTTCCGCCGCTTTCCGAGTTCAGCGAAAAAGATATCGATCCGTCGCTCTTGCCGCCGCAGATGCGTCCGGCCGCCGAAGCCGCCGAAATCACCGGCGAGCCGCGCGAAGAGCAGGAGCCCAACTCCGTCAACCAGGGGGAAGCCGGTGAGCCTTGATAAAATCAGAAAGCAGATAGACGCAGTCGACTCTAAGATCCTCGCGCTTTTGAACGAGCGCGCCCGCGCCTCGAAAGAGATCGGCAAACTCAAGATGAAGGACGGCCAGGGAATCTACGCGCCTCACCGCGAAAAGCAGGTGCTTGACCGCTTGAAGGCGCTTAATAAAGGGCCGTTGACCGCCGAAGCGATCGACGCCATTTACCGCGAGATCATGTCATTCTCTATCAGCCTCGAGAAAAAAGTGAAGATCGCTTATCTGGGGCCCGCTGTCACATACACGCATCAGGCCGCGCAGAAAAAATTCGGCTCGTCCGTGGATTACGAGCCTTGCACGACCATCACCGATGTATTCACCGAAGTAGAGCAGGGGAGAGCAGACTACGGGGTCGTTCCCGTGGAAAATTCAACAGAGGGCGCGGTCAATCATACTCTTGATATGTTCATCGACTCTAACCTCAAGATCTACGGCGAGATATTTCTCTCCATCCATCATTACCTGATGTCCAACGGCGTCCCCCTGAAGGACGTGACTCAGGTGTACTCCAAGGATCAGGTGTTCGGCCAGTGCCGCAGCTGGATCGAGTCCCATCTGCACCGCGTGGATCTCGTCCCGACCAACAGCACCGCCGAAGCCGCGCAGTTTGTCTCCAACGATACCAACGAAGCCGGCATCGCCTGCATCGCCTCCAAGATCGCCGCTGACGTGTACGGGCTGAAGATCCTCGCCTCATCGATCGAGGACAACCCCAACAACACGACGCGTTTTCTGATCGTCGCACGCCAGGAAGCCAAGCCTACCTCGTCCGACAAGACATCGATCGTGTTCGAGATCAAGGATAAGTCCGGCGCTCTTCATGATATCCTTTCACCGTTCAAGAAAGCCCGCATCAACCTCACGAAGATCGAGTCGCGCCCTTCCAAGAAAAAAGCCTGGAGCTACTTCTTCTTTGTCGATTTCGAAGGCCACCACCACGAGCCGCGCATCCAAAAGGCCATGAGCGGCCTCGAGAAGCACTGCACGTTCTTCAAGATCATGGGATCCTATCCGAAGGCGGAATGATGAATTTCTTCCCGACGACCAAGCCTCATCTGACGCACGTCAAAAACTACGTTCCCGGCAAGCCTATCGAGGAGCTTGAGCGGGAATACGGCGTCAAGAACGCACTCAAGATGGCCTCCAACGAGAACGCGCTCGGCCCCTCCAAGAAGGCGGTGATCGCGATGCGCGCGAGCCTCGAAAAGGTGCACCGCTATCCGGACGGGGGCTGCTATTACCTGCGCGAAAAGCTCTCCAAATTTCTGAAGGTGAAGCCCGAGACGCTTGTGTTCGGAAACGGCTCGGACGAGCTGCTCGTGTTTATCGCGCGCGCGTTTGCCGGCAAAGGGGACGAGATCATCATCGCGGATCCGACGTTCCTTATTTATGAGATCGCCGGCCAAGCCGAAGAGGCAGCGGTCATCAAGGTCCCGATGAAGGATTTCCAGTATGACCTCGAGGGTATGCGCAAAAAGATCAGCGCCCGAACCAAACTCATTTTTATCGCCAACCCGGACAACCCGGTCGGCACCTATGTCAACTCCAAGCGCCTTGCCGCATTTCTGAAGTTTGTGCCCAAAAACGTGCTCGTCGTGCTGGACGAAGCCTATTATGAATTTGCAAGGCCTCAAAAGGACTACCCGGACAGCCTGGCTCTCCTCGGCTCGCACAAGAACATCATTGTCACGCGCACATTCTCCAAAGCCTACGGCCTTTCGGGTCTGCGGGTGGGATACGCTGTCGCGGATCCGTCCGTCATCGCCGCGCTCAACAAAGTCCGCGAGCCTTTCAACGTGAATATGCTCGCTCAAATCGGCGCTGCCGCCGCTCTCGAAGATAAGGCTCATCTCAAGAAGACCGTCGAGATGGTCGCCGAAGGCCGCGGATATCTGACGAGCCACTTGAAAGATCTCGGCTGTGATGTCGTCAAGACCGCGACCAATTTCATTCTTGCGGATCTGAAGATGGACGCAGCCAAGGTATACGATAAGCTTCTGCGTCGCGGAGTCATCGTGCGTCCGATGGCCGTCTGGGGTCTGCCGACCTATATCCGCGTCACTATCGGCCGCTCGAGGGAGAATCAGTTCTTCCTCCGGATGCTGAGACAAGTTTTCAAGGAATGCGACGTTTAAAACTGGGGGCACGCTATGATCATCGTTTTAAAGCCTGAGGCCACCGGTAAGCAGATCAAGCACGTTGAGGACAGGATACGCGAGCTGGGGCTCAAGCCGATGCTTTCCATCGGCAAAGAGCGCACTATCATCGGCGTGATCGGGGAAGAGGATAAGGCGCGCCTTCAGCCTTTCGAGGCCTACCCGGGCGTCGAGTGCGTCGTCCAGATCCAGAAGCCCTACAAATTTGTTTCCCGTGAATTCAAAAAAGAAAACAGCGTCATCAAGATCGCCAAGGGCGTCGAAGTCGGCGGCGACAAGATCGTCGTCATGGCCGGTCCTTGCACGGTGGAGAACCGTGAGAGGCTCTTCAATATCGCCAAGGGCGTGAAAAAGAGCGGCGCGACCGTTCTCCGCGGCGGCGCCTTCAAGCCGCGCACGTCGCCCTACGCTTTCCAGGGCCTGCGCGACAAGGGCATGAAGATGCTCTATGAAGCCAAACAGGAAGCGGGTCTGCCCATCGTCACCGAGATCATGGATCCGCGCGACCTGCCGCTTTTCCTTAAGTATGCCGACGTGATACAGATCGGCGCGCGCAACATGCAGAATTTCGAGCTCCTCAAAGAAGTCGGAAAGACCAAGAAGCCGGTCCTTTTAAAGCGCGGCATGGCCAATACGATCAAAGACTTCCTGCTCTCGGCCGAATACATCCAGTCCGAAGGCAATAATAACATCATGCTCTGCGAACGCGGCATCCGCACGTTCGAGGACTCGACGCGCTTCACGCTCGACATCAGCGCCGTGCCCGTCATCAAGAAACTTTCGCATCTGCCGGTCGTCATCGACCCATCGCACTGTTCGGGTATTTGGGATTACGTTGCTCCTCTCTCGAAGTCCGCGGTCGCCGTCGGCGCAGACGCGCTCCTGATCGAAGTCCACAACGAGCCTGAAAAAGCGCTCTGTGACGGACCGCAGGCGCTCAAGCTGGAAAAGTTCGACACGCTGATGAAGGAGTTGCGCCTCATCGCTGACGCTGTCGGAAGAACGATCTAGTTTCGATGCTCGAGCTGTTTTTTGCATTTCTCGGGCTGGCATGGATAGCGCTCTGGATATCGATCGCCAGGCATGATCAGGCCAAGAGCACCGAAAAGAAGGACAATCTGGTCGAGCAGTTCTATAAGAACGCGCCCGGCTTCAATGTCCCGGACACATACAAGGAGGGCGTCGCCGGAGTTTTTCAGCGCGGACTCTTTCTGGCGATGGGCATCATTATCGGAATGATCTGTCTGGCATTCTGGGTTAAAAGCAGGGGATGAAGTAATGCGCATGAAAAAACCGCTCTTCAATCAGATATGCATCGTAGGCGTCGGCCTCATCGGCGGCTCTATCGGCATGGCCGTCAAAAAAAAGAAGCTTGCCGGTCTGGTTATCGGCGTCGCCCGCCGCAAAGCCACGCTTGAGACCGCGCTCCGCCGCAAGGCGATCGATGTCGGCGTGACCGATCTTTCCGACGGCGTCCAGAACGCAGATCTTGTCATCCTGTGCGCCCCCGTCTCCGTGATCAATGTCCAGCTGAAGCTCATCACACCCTATCTTAAAAAAGGCGCCGTCGTCATCGACGCCGGCAGCTCCAAGGAGATGATCGAAGCCACCGCAAAAAAGCATCTGACCAAAAATCGATTTGTCGGCTGCCATCCGATGGCCGGTTCAGAGCAGGGCGGGGTGGAACACGCTTCCGGAGCGCTCTTCGAAGGCTCCGTCTGCTTCCTGACCAAGCCCGACCCGGCGATCGCGGGTTTTTGGAAGGCGCTCGGCGCTGTCCCCGTGACTCTCGCCGCAGCCAAGCACGACGCCTGGGCCGCCAGAGCCAGCCATTTGCCGCATTTGCTCGCGTTCGCCCTCTTTCAGGATTTCAAGCTGCCTGCGCCCAATCTGCCGGTCAACCCGAGCTTGCAGGGTATGGCGCGCATCGCCAAGTCCAGTCCCGAACTTTGGGCCGATATCCTTTTGTCCAACCGCAAAAATGCGTCTGCGGCCATCCACCACATTTTGCGGCAGCTGGCATTTTTTGACAGCGCGCTCCGCTCCGCCGACCAACAAAAACTCACGAGTCTTATCCGCCATGCCAATAAAAACTCCCCGCAAGCTTAAAAAAAATCTCATCATCGCCATCGACGGCCCTGCGGGCAGCGGGAAGTCTTCGACCGCCAAAGCCCTGGCCGCGCGCATGGGCCTGCCATTCGTGGACTCAGGCGCGATGTACCGCGCGGTGACGCTTGAGGCGATGCAGCACGGGGTATCCTTCATCGATAAACGGGAGCTCATCAAGCTCGCCAAGCGATGCCGCATACGCCTCACGACCTCACCTAAGGGAGAGCAGAAGGTCTTTTTGGACGGGAAGGACGTGACCAAGGCGATCCGAGAGCCTGAGCTGACGCAAAACGTCCACCACGTGGCCAGCGAGCCCGCCATTCGCCATGAACTCGTCCGCAAGCAGCGCCAGATGGGTCTTAAGCATGGCGCCGTCATGGAGGGCCGCGATATAGGCACGGTGGTATTTCCCAAAGCCGATTTTAAGTTTTTCTTCAAGGCTGATGACGCTATCCGTGCCCGCCGACGCGTCCGCGATCTAGCTAGGCAAGGGACAAAGGCTTCCGCCAAGAAGGTGTTAGAAGATATAAAAGCTAGAGATAAGACGGATTCCCAGAGGAAAGAGGGGCCTCTTAAGCGCGCCAAAGACGCCATCGTCATAGATACCTCTTCATTGACAATCGATGCGACGGTTGATAAAATCTTACAGTTAATTTCTAGATGAGCGAGTACAAGGGTTCAGGCCTTTTTTACCGCAGCATCCGGGGCGTTCTTTATATTTTTTACCGGATATTTTTTCGCTTTCGTTTCTACGGCACGGTCAATGTGCCCAAAGATACCGATAGCCGGGGCGTGATATTAGCGCCCAACCACGCGAGCTTCCTTGACCCGCCGATTCTCGGGATAGCGCTGGAGCGCCGGGTTACCTATCTAGCCAAAGAATATTTATTCAAAAATTTTTTTGTCGGAGCCGTTCTGCGCGGGGTCGGGGCTTATCCGATCAAAAGCGAGAAAGACGATCTGCGCAGTATCCGTGACCTGATACGGCTGCTCAAGAACGGCAACTGTGTCGTGGTTTTTCCGGAAGGCACCCGCTCCGAGACGGGGCAGATGAAAGCGCCGGAAGGCGGTATAGGGTTTTTGTCCGCCAAGAGCCGGTCGTACGTCGTACCGGTGTATATCCGCGGCAGTTATGAGGCGTATCCCAAGGGCGCCAAATTTTTTAGGTGCGCTCCCGTGAGCGTGTATTTCGGCGAGCCGTTCGTTCCGGCGGACCATAAAGTATTGATGGAAGAGAAAGACCCGTATCTGGCGGTCGCACAGGAGATCATGGCGCGCATCCGGAAGATCAAGGAAGCTGTCGAAGCGGGGACGTTTAAGTAAACAAGTTTATTCCAGGCAAAAGGCGATAGTTGGCTTGACCGGTTTTCCTGCCATCGTCGCTTCTGGAAATCCGGGCCCCTATGCGGGAGCGGAAAGAGGAGGAAGTATGGCGTTTGGGATCACGAGGTTGTTTTCGACCGATGAGGCCGAAGAGAATCAGCAGGTAAGCGTAGTAGATTACGAACAGACTTTTCATCGTCTGGGCGAAGGCGCAGTCATTAAGGGCAGGATCATGAACATCACGCCCAAAGAAGTCGTCGTCGACATCGGTTTTAAATCGGAAGGCATTATCCCTTCCTACGAATTTGACAATATCAAGTCGCTCAGCGTGGGCGACGAGGTCGAAGTCATGCTCGAGCAGACCGAAAACGAACACGGCCGCATCGTCCTTTCGCGCAAGAAAGCCGAAAAGAGCCAGGGTTGGGACCGCGTCGTCGAGCAGTCCAAAGAAGGCGACACCGTCGAAGGCCGCGTCGTCCGCAAGGTCAAGGGCGGACTCATGGTCGATATCGGCGTGGAAGCGTTTCTTCCCGCGTCTCTCGCATTCCTCAAGGGCTTCGGCAGCCTGAACTCGCTTCTCGGCCAGACGTTCCCGGTCAAGATCGTGAAGATCAACCCGAGCCGCAAGAACATCATTGTGTCGCGCAAGGATCTGCTCGAGAAGGAAAAGCAGGAATCCAAGGCGAAGATCCTCGAAGAGCTCGAAGTGGGCACGCTCCGCAAGGGCGTCGTGAAGAACATCACCGACTTCGGCGTGTTCATCAACCTCGGCGGCATCGACGGTCTTCTGCACATCACCGACATGAGCTGGGGCCGCATCTCGCATCCCTCTGAGCTCGTGAAGGTCGGCGACAAGATCGACGTCAAGATCCTCTCTTTCGACAAAGAAAGCATGAAGGTCTCGCTCGGTCTCAAGCAGAAAGAATCCAACCCCTGGACCGGCGTCGATCAGAAATACCCGATCGGTTCCAAAGCCAAGGGCAAAGTCGTGAACGTGGTCCCTTACGGCGTGTTCGTCGAGCTTGAGCGCGGTATCGAAGGCCTCGTGCACGTCTCTGAGATCTCCTGGTCCAAGCGCATCACCAACCCCGCCGAAGTGTTCAAGGTCGGCGACCCGGTCGACGTGATGGTGCTCAACCTGGACAAAGAGCATGAAAAGATCTCCCTCGGCATCAAGCAGACCGAGTCCAACCCGTGGGTCGGTGTCGAAGAGCGTTATCCGGTGCGCAAGACCGTCAAAGGTATCGTGCGTAACCTGACCGAATTCGGCGCGTTCGTCGAGCTCGAAGAGGGCATCGACGGCCTCATCCACGTCTCCGACATGTCCTGGACCAAGAAAGTCGGCCATCCGAAAGATGTGCTGAAAAAAGGCCAGGAAGTCGAGGCGATGGTGCTCATGGTCGATCAGGTCAACCGCAAGCTCTCGCTCGGCTTAAAACAGCTGACGCAGGATCCTTGGGACGAAGTCGCAGCCAAGCTCTCTACCGGAGCCATGGTGATGGGCAACGTGACCAAGGTCGCGAGCTTTGGTGTGTTCGTCGAGATCGAAAAGGACGTCGAAGGCCTTCTCCATATTTCGGAGACGGATTTGGCGAACCCGACGCTTCTGGAAGGCTCCTTCCCCGTAGGCAAAAAGGTGGAAGCGAAGATCCTGAAGATCGACATCCCCGCGCGCAAAATCGCGCTGTCCACCAAGGGTATCCATCAATAAATCAGTGACCCCCTCCAAGGGCGATCTGAAAGAGCAAGTAGATCTTCTCTGTCGAAACACGGTCGACGTGATCGACAGAGAAGATCTTTTTTTGCGCCTCGAACAAGCGCAGAAAGAGGGGAAGCCGCTAAGAATTAAAGCCGGCTTCGACCCGAGCGCCCCCGACATTCATTTGGGGCACACGGTTCTCCTGAGGAAGCTCCGCCAGTTCCAAGACCTCGGCCACAAAGTCGTCCTCCTCATAGGCGACTTCACCGCGATGATAGGCGACCCGACCGGCAAAACCACGACGCGCCCCGCCCTCACCAAAGAAGAGGTCGACAAAAACGCCAAGACGTATCAGTCCCAAGCCTTTAAGATCCTCGACCAAGACCCCAAGAAAATCGAGATCGTCCACAACAACGACTGGCTCGGCAAAATGTCGCTGGCGGACTTCGTCGGCAAGATCGCGACCAACACCACCGTGGCCCGAGTCCTCGAGCGCGACGACTTCGAAAAACGCATGAGAGAAAACCAGCCCCTCAGCATCCGCGAATTCATGTACCCGATGTTCCAGGGGTACGACTCGGTCGAAGTCAGGGCGGATGTCGAGCTCGGCGGCACCGACCAGAAATTCAACCTCTTGATGGGTCGCCAGCTCCAAAAGTCCTTCGGCCAGCGCTCGCAGGTCGTGATGACACTCCCGCTCCTCGTAGGCCTGGACGGCACGAACAAAATGTCCAAGTCTCTCGGCAACTACATCGCCCTGACCGACACTCCCAAAGACGTCTTCGGAAAGGCGATGTCGATTCCCGATACGCTGATGAGAACCTACTACGACCTCCTGACCGACCAAACCTTTGACCCCACGGCGCACCCCCGCGACGCCAAGGTCAACCTCGCCAAGCTTTTGACCGAATTTCTCCATGGCAAAGAAGCGGGAGAGAGGGAAGCGGCGGAATTCAAGAGGGTGTTCTCGAATAAAGAGAATCCGGAAAACCCGGAAGAGCTCAAGATCGAGGATAAAGAGATATGGATCGTGGATTTGCTTAAGAGGGCGGGGGCAGTTACCAGCACCTCTGACGCGAGACGGCTTATTGAGCAAGGGGCTGAATCGGTGGATGGGAGTAAAATTACCGACTTCAATTTAAAAGTCCTTACCGGTAAA
>CAZJAX010000034.1:12665-16970 GCA_964543965.1 uncultured Planctomycetia bacterium | reverse complement strand
CTTTGGAGAAGCAGCTGTTCACGGGAGGTATTGGTATCAGGGATGTCCTGCTCATACCCGCGTATCAAGCAGGAGGCGTCGCCCGCCTTGTCCTCGATGAAGTCGACGTTGAAATCATGCTGACGCTGAAGAAGGTCTTCCAGCATCGCTTCGGCGGACTCGATGGTGAAGCCGTATTCCTCAAGGACTTCATACGCCATCTCAAGAAGCTCGTCGAATTCGAGCCCGAGAGCCTCGGCGATATCCACATAGGAATCATTTAGGAGGATGCTGGCGGCCTCTATATAGGTAAGCTTCAATTCATTGCGCAGATCTTTAAGCTCTTCCTTGTCATCCAGCAGAGTCGCGTGCATATCCTCGCCGGAAGCGATGAGCCCCAGCAATTCATCGGATTCGCACTGGAAATCCGTGACGTTTTCAAGCAGGTCTTCGCGAATATCGGCCAGGATCTGAGGATCAGGAACTTCGATATCATTAAACTCCTTTAGATCCAGAACCGCACTCGTGAATAAGGGTCCTATGACCGAAAGGTTGTCGTTGTATTTTTGGAGAAGCTTCAGGAGCTTGTCCAGAGCGGCGTTGCCGGAAGTGTTTTGTTCGGATTTTTTTGAGTCGTCAGACTCTCCGTCCTCGCCCTCGCCGGAGTCGGCATTATTGGCCTGCTCTTCGATCTGAAGCTGCGCAAGCACCTCGTTGAGCTGGTTTTCCCAGTGATCGACAAATTGCTTGCGCTCAATCTCGTTCATCACCCGGGGAGCCAGCAGGCTGCCGTCACCGAAAGAGTTGGATCCGCCAAACGCAGGAACCAAAAACTCCGTGCCTGTCTTCGTGTTGCGGAAAAGAACGCCGCCGGCGCTTTCGTCCACATAAAGCTCGGTGAAAAGCTTTCCGAGCGTCGAGCCGGCATCCAGATATAGGACTGTTCCGCGGACGGCTGCCAGCGCCGTGGGCGTGGTAACCTCGAATCTCGATCCTCCGTGAAGCTTGCCTACCGTCGCTTTGAGCCTGCCCACATCGAGCTTTAAGAGCGTCGTGCGATTTTTGGAGATCTGGTCATAAGTCGCTTGCGTCACTGTGAGCGTCGTTCCGGGAGCCAGCGTCAACGTCGTGTTGTTTTCAAGAACGAGGTCGCAGGCGCCTTCGTCAACTTTGATCGTATCACCGATCTTGACGGTCTGCAGGTCGCGCGCGTCTTCAAACAGAAGACCGCCTTCTTTTTTGACGGAAACTTTCCCGGAGACTTTCGCTAGGGAGATTTTTTGCGGGATCGATGAAGAGCCCGCGTCTGGGGCCTGAACCCCCGAGACGCCCTGCCCGGCAACCGGCGCCGGAGCAGTCAATGCGGATCCGGCCCAAAGGCTGGGCGCCGAAACAGCAAAAAACGCGGCCGCCAGGAAAACTACCGTCATCCTGATGGAGGATAAGCCTGACTTAGAAAGCTTGGGGGTCTGATCGGACATGGCGTTAGTCTACACGAGGCTCTCTGATTTGTCAAAAAATGACCCTTTACATCCAGGGCGATGAATGGTTATAATCCCGCTATGAACTCACGCCCTAAATCACTTTTTTCCGGCCTCCTCCGCCCATTCGTCGCTTCGTTTTTTCTGACCGCGTTCGCGTCTGCCCTTCCTGCCCAAGCCCTTGAAAAGGACGCTTTTTTTTATTTGATCGACGCTCAGCTTTTGGGCGGCTATTCCGAGGTGACGGGCAATGACGGGATTCTGAGCACTGACGATCAGTGGTCGATCTCCCCCAATCTCACGCTGATCAAGGACACTCTGTATTGGATCAATCTCTACACCGGCAGCTACAATCGAGCCAGCCAGGTCGTTGCTCAGGAGGAAGGAGGCCGTTCCACCGAGTCGACAATGAGTCATAGCCTGACGACCGCCCTCAAATACAATGTTTCAAAAACCTGGATGCTTCGCCCCCTCTTTTTTGCGGACTGGGTATTCGTCAACGAAGCGGCCAATGAGAATTTCGGAGAAGGTCTTTACGATTACCGCGACATCGGAGGCGGTCTTGAATCGGCGTGGGTTACGATGGAAACCAAAACGCAGCTCAACGAAGTGCGCGCCGGATACCGCTACTTCGACAGAGAATATCCCAATTATGAATCGCTTCTTTCACAATTCGATCCGCGCGCCCAGGTCAACGAGCAGCGCGAAAAAGATTTTCAGGGGCACAAGGTCAATCTTAGCTATGAGGCGCAGAACCGCGAAGGATGGTCGTGGGGCGCGGAGGGAGTGCTTCTTTACAAAGATTACGATGACAAACGGACCATCGACCGGAACGGCATCCGCTCTCTTGATGACCGCCGGCAGGAGTACCAAGAGATCGTCAACGTCTACGCCGCGCATCTCGTCTGCCCCAACTGGACCTTCCGCCTCGACGGACAAGTGACAGTCAACACGGGCAATCTAGATTTTTACGACACGCACAACACGGCCACGCTCAGCGACGATGATTTTATCCCCGACTATTTCGATTACGTTTCCTTTTTGACTAGGCCGTCGCTCACTTACCAAAGAGAGATCGCTGAAGGAAAGAACCTCATCGCCTCGGCGGCCTATGGTTTTTCTGCTCAATATTATCTAGGAAGACGCGTGCAGAATATCAGCGGAAACTATCAGAGCGACGAAGAAGAGGATTTCGCCCACTCCTTCTCAGGCCACCTGAGCGTTCCGCTTACGAAATACGTTTCGTGGGTGACGGTGGCCAACTATACGATCGTGGATTCGAACCAGAAATACGAGGCATTTTACTTGTATACTTACGACACGTGGAGCGCTATGACGGGATTTTCGCTTAAATACTAGCGTTTATCTCGTAGTTCAGGGTAGCTTTGGGTTCCAGGTTGGTGATCAAAACATAAGCCTTTTCAACACTCTCGCCCGTCAGGCCTTCCCGGGCAGCGAGAGCCTGCAGATCAAGCGCTTTTCCGAAGCCCTCTCCCGCATCTTTCCAGTGATCCGTGATCAGCGATCCGCCCTTCGTGCGCAATACGATCTGAACGAGAAGCCCCTGACCCGCGTTTTCGTGCAAGACTTTGATTCGGGGTAATTCGGGGTGAGCCGCGTCGAATGCGATCTCATAATAGTCTGTCGCCCAGCCTGAGACATCGCTATCGTCCGTATTGTCGCCCGCCACAGGGAGCTCGCCAAGCCTGGCCTTTATGGAATCCCACTGCCCGATCCAATCGGTGCGGCAGGTCTTGCCGAGCGCTTTTTCGCGGCCGTGACCGTCGACGAGGTAAAACAATCCGTTTTTATAGATCAGCTTCGTCCGAGCCACTTCTTTCAGATAGCCTGCATCGTCTTTCAATCCAAAATCATTCAAGAGCGCCGCCAGAGAAAACCTCCTCAGGATCTCGTCGAACGCTGTCTGAGTGGATCTCTCCAGGGCGCGGTGGAAGTTTTCAGGAGCCGCGTCATCACGAAATGAACGGCTCAGGCTTTCGATAGAGGCCATGCCGAACTGATAATCGATGAATCTCCAAAATAAAGCATTTTCATACCGCAGCTCCGTAAACGGCTGATCCGGATAGCGCATGAAATAATTGGACCCGCCTCGCGAAAAACGGATCTTGTCCGGAAGAGTTTCGCGGAAACCCTGAGAATAAAAATCGTGCCTGGCTCCGGCGAAAGTCTCGAAATAGCGGGCCAACCCCTCGACATACCAGTCGAGGTGCTTCTTCCTCGGGGCCTGATTTTTTGGATCGATGGGATTGACGGTCTCCCCGCTTTCCCGATTCAAGTTCTTGTTGTAGTAAAAAAGTACCACGTGGAGCATCTCATGGATCAGCGTGCCCCGAAGGTCGATGTTCGTGTTCCGCTCGCCCAGAGATGACGGATTCAGATGCTCCCAGTTCTGAATAAATTCCCGATAGTTTGCCGGGAGAAGGATGACCGACTGGTAGGCGGTGTCCGATATCTTGACGGTGTCAAAGCACGGTGCATCCCGGTAAGAGAGATTCGAAAATGAGTGGAAGAGAAACTGGTTGTTCTGGGCTGCGTTTCCGAGGTAGACGTCCACAGTTTTATCCGGGTCGAAGGCGTAGGACGTATCCGGCTTCGCCAGCGAGTAGCCCTCAGCGCCGAAACCCTCATGCTGCGTGATGGTTTGATAAGCGATCACGCAGGCATCCACGACCTGCTTGGGAAACTGGGATGATGCGCCGCTTTCAGCCAGGATCTGATCCGTGTAATGAACGCGCACGGCAGCGCCGTCACGGAAGCGCGCTTCGTAGACTTTTTCAAGGGTCAGGCCCATCGACTCGGAAAGATAGGGCGTGGGAGCCGCGAT
>CAZJAX010000034.1:0-12655 GCA_964543965.1 uncultured Planctomycetia bacterium | reverse complement strand
GCTCATCTGCGTCGTCTTTCGGCGCGCTTCGGAAGCCGCGATCATCATGCTGTCAGCCGTGATCGTGACACGGCCCGTATAGCTGTTCAAGACCGGCAGCACGGAAAGTCTGCCCTCAAGATTTGATCCGATGGTGACGCTCCAATCACGGCGTCCGTCACGGTCGCGGATGTAGTGTTTTTTCCCGCCCGCCTCTTCCACGAACATCTGGATATTCACCTTCTTGCCGGCATGCCAATGATATGCCAGGGACTGCTCACGGCTGATATGGATATTGATCGGACAGCTTTCAGAGGGATAGCTCAGGTTGATCGATACGTAGGACGCCGGGTTCGGAGCCATGGTGTTTTCGGCGCCGTCGGCACGTCCGCCGCACAAAAACGGCGAGCTAAAAAGTAATCCAGCGAGGAGATAGGGTTTCAGTTTTTTCATTGTCAGCGGCCAGGCTGCCTTATCCCCTATTCGGAAACTTAGGCCCTTGGCTTTGCGCGCTGCCGTTTCCGGCAGGTTGCCCTTTTTAACAATATTCAGTGAAACTCGAACTATTTAATTCTTATTAAATATCTAAATGAAGTATATATGAGGTCAAGGGGCCTTTCAATACGCAGGACGAAATGCTTAAGAACGCTTAATTTTAACGGAGGGGCCGAAAAGGGATCCGTTGGGATCCAGGACTCCTGATGGGGTTTGAATTTCGAAATGAAGGTGAGGCTTCATGCGGGGGTTCGACGCGTTTCCTGATTTTCCACAAGTCCCTATAAATTCTTCACTTACAACCCAGTCACCCGTTTTGACATAGATTGAGCTCAGATGCGCATAGAGCGTGCTGAGGCCATCCGGGTGAGCGATGCGGACATAAAGTCCGTAGCCTTTACCCTGTCCGGCAAACACCACTCGGCCGGATTTCGCGGCCAAAATAGGCTTACCTACCGGCGCAGAAATGTCGATGCCTTGATGATATCTGCCGCCGTCTCTGGAAGCGCCGAAATGACCTTTGCCGTAAGCGTCCTGACGGATACGGATCACGCTGCCATTTAAAAAAACGGGCGGCCGATAATATGCTTCAGTGAGGGCAAAATGCTTCTGAAGCTCGGTGAACCTGAATAAGGCCAAAACAAAATAGGCGGTGCCGGTGAGCAAAAATAAGACGCCCAGGCGAGCGGATGTCTTCCGCATCACTTCAGAAGCCGAAATAGGCCCGTGTCAGAGCGACGAGGACGATTCCGATGAAGATGCCGGAAAATGTATAGCGATTGAATTCAAAAGGTAGCTGCATAGTTCCGCCATTGTAGATGACGGATAGAGCAATGGCAATAAAAAAACTTCGCCCATGCAGCCTTTCCAGGGCGCGCATGGGCGAAGGTTAAGCTCGGCTAGTTATTTCAGAGATAGCATTCTGGCGCCGAATACGACTGCCAAAATGACTAACACTCCGAGATGGGGCGCGAGCGGTGCGGTAAACACCAGACCCACGACTATGCCGATCAATATCCCCGAAAGAATATCGGATTTAATCATCTAACTCACCTCCTAAAAGGAGCAACTGCGACGCCGCAGCCCTAACGCTGCAAAGTTTCAAGCCCTTACAGGCAAGCCCCGGCGGATGATCCTATCTGCTTCGATAAACATCCCCCCTTTAAGGTTTGAGAAGCTATCCAGACTTAAGTATAGAAGACGCCAGGGTGATTGCAAGGGAGGGTTGAAATTTGCTTAAGGTTTTACTAGCTTTTACTTAATTTAACTCAAATACGCTCAATGATCCACTGCCCGATCTTTGCAAAAACAGCTTGCCGGTTTGTTTCGTTGAGGATCTCATGGTACCAACCCTCATAGACCTCCAGCTGCTTATCTTCTGAGGCTAAGGAATGGTAAAAGGAGACGGTTTTATCCTTTAAAACAATGCGGTCGTCGCCTGCCTGAAGGACAAGGGCCGGACAATGGATCCTCTGAGCGATGCGGTCGCCGCTATCGATCATCTTGTTCATTTCAGTGTACATCCGCGAAGAGATCCCAAAATGAATAAGCTTATCCAGGGTATAAGCCTGATAGATCGATTTGTCGTGCGTCAGATATTCGACCTTCACCCGGTTGTTCTGCGTTAAAGACGGCGCGACAAACGAGGCTGCGGAGGCAAGCGCCCTTTGCCAGGCTGGAACCGATATGGCGATACCAAAAAGAGGTGAGGATAGTATGAGTCCCTGCAGACGGAAAGAGGGTCCATGGTAAGCCGCGACCGATGACGCCAAAAGACCTCCGAAGCTGTGACCCAGAAAAAAAAGCGCCGAACCGCGATTATTGCGGTGAGCCAAAAGTCCCAGCCCCTCCAAGTCTTTCTGGAGATCCGAAAATCGTTCCACATGCCCGCGCTTTCCGCCGCTGCGGCCGAAACCGCGCAGATCCGGCAGCCAGCATTCCACCTCCATCGCTGCCAGATACTCCGCAAGCATCAGATAGCGGGCGCCGTACTCCCCCATTCCGTGCACGATCACAATCGCCGCTTTGGGCTTCCCGCGCGGCGAAACCCTCCGGTAAAAAAGGGGCGTTTCATCGGACGCGATCAAGCGATGCTCGGAGTATGTGATGCCGGAGGGCGCCGCCGCGGGAAGCCGCGAAGGAAGGATCATGAGTCCTTGGTGTACTTTTCCGTATAAAAAGGAAGGAGCGCGTCTTTGTAACGCGACAAGACGACTTCCCGCTTGATCTTCAGGGTCGGAGTGAGCTCGCCTGACTGCTGAGTGAAATCCTCCGGGAGAAGCGCAAAATATTTGATCTTTTCATACGAGGCAAAATCAGCCATGCACGACTGGATCCTCAGATCCAGAAAACCATAGATCTTCGCATCCCTCAGGAGCTCTTCATAGCTCAGATAAGAGATCTTCTCTTCGTTGGCATAGGCGATCAGCTCATCCTTGCGTGGGACGATAAGAGCCGTCAAAAATTTTTTTCCTTCTCCGAAGAGGACACACCGAAGGATGTAGGGATCTTTTGCGATGAACTCTTCGATGGGCTGGGGCGAGATTTTTTTTCCGCCGCTGGTGACGATCAGCTCCTTTTTCCGACCCGTGATCGATAAGAACCCATCTTCGTCGATCTTCCCCAAATCGCCTGTATGAAACCAGCCGTCTTTAAGAACCGCCTCTGTTTCTACCGGCTTATTGTAATAACCCTTCATGACGGAGGGGCTGCGTGTCACGATTTCCCCGTCATCGGCTATCCTCACCTCGACTCCGCGGAGCGGAAGGCCGACAGTGCCGAAGCGCCATTGATTCTCCCGGTTCACGCTGATCACGGGGGAGGTTTCCGTAAGCCCATAGCCCTCGTAGATCATGACGCCGAGATCGTGAAAAAATTCGGCGATCTCCGGAGCGATCGCCGCCCCGCCCGTGACGCAGAAACGGATGCGGCCGCCGAGGCGCGATCTAAACTTTTTATAAACAAGCGCCTCCGCCAATCGCTCTTCGAGGAGCCCCCAAAAACTTTTTTTTCTGCTGCCTTTTCGCCGGGCTTCGCCGATATCCTTGGCCCAATAAAAGAGACCTTTGCGCAAAGGACCGGCCTTTTTTACCGCCTCCAAAACACGCGCGTGCACTTTTTCATAAAAGCGCGGCACGCCGAGAAGAAAGGTCGGGCGCACCTCCAGGATATTCTTGGGCACGGTCTCGAGGTTTTCAGCGTAAGCGATCGTGGCGCCGATCGCCGTCATCAGGTAATACCCCGCCGTCCTCTCAAAAACATGGCAGAGAGGCAGAAAGGACAGATGGAGGTCGCTATCGCTCATTTTGAGAGTATCTCGGCATCCGGCGACATTATGAATAAAGTTTGAGTGGGTCAAAAGCACGCCTTTAGGAGACCCTGTCGTGCCGGACGTGTAAATGATGCTTGCGATCGAGCTCCCGGAAACCTGTGCGCAAAGCGCGTCCAGGTCTCCCCTAACGGCAGTATTTTTAACATCCCGCCAGAGATAGAATTGAGCGGAAAGCTCGTCTCGTGAGACCGACAAGGAAGAATCGAACGCCAACACCGCTTTTAGGGCGGGAAGCTTGTGATGGACCGAGAGGATCTTCTGAAACTGATTCTTATCAGCGACCGCCACGAGAGCCGCCCCTGAATCTGAGAGGATGTACTCGATTTCGGCTGCGGTCAGCGATGGATAAATAGGGACAGTCGTAATACCCACCAACTGCGCAGCAAGATCGGTCATCGCCCATTCAGGGCGATTCTCGGAAAGGATGGCTATCCGATCCTGAGCCTTGAGACCCATCGAAAGAAAGGCGGTGGCAGCGGCTCGTATCTCTGCCGCAGCCTGCTCCCAGAGAATGGGCTCATAGCGCCCGGCATTCTTATATAAAAAGGCCGGCTTTTTCGAAAACTCACATGAAGTCTTTTGAAAAAGCTGTCCTAGGTTTTGGACGTCGGGCATCAGGAGTCAGTAAACTTCGGCTGCCGCTTTTCAGTGAAGGCCGAAATACCTTCACGCATATCATTTGTCGAGGTGATGGAGCGGAACTCCTCCTGCTCGATCTTCATCCCTTCGCCGGCAGACTTATCGATACCGCGGTTGATGGCGCGCATGCAAGCCTTGATGGCCGGCAAGCCGTGCCGAGCGATTTTTTTCCCAAGTTCTTTGGCTGTCTTGAGCACCGCGCCATCGCCGACGACATGGTTCACTAGGCCGATACGGTGCGCTTCCTGGGGCGTGATGACGTCGCCGGTGAGAATGAGTTCCGCCGCTTTGCTTGGGCCGACGAGCCTCGGCAGCCGCTGGCTGCCCCCAAATCCCGGGATGATACCGAGAGAGATTTCGGGTTGGGCGAAACGAGCGCGGTCGGAGGCGATGCGGATGTGGCAGGCCATGACTAGCTCCTGTCCCCCGCCCACGCAAACACCCTGGATCGCGGCAATCACGGGTTTCTGGCTGTTTTCGATCTTATCGAAGACCCCCTGACCCTTCTTGATGACTTCGAGGATCTGATCGGGCGTGGTGAGCCTGGCCATCTCTTTGAGATCGACGCCCGCAATAAATATATTGGGGACCGCGCTGGCGAACACGATCACCTTGACGCCCGCGTCACTCTGCAGCGCGTCAATGGCCCTGCCTATCTCATCCAAGATCTCCATACCCAAAGCATTTACAGGCGGCCGGTTGATCTTGATGAAGCATATTTTGTCTTCGACGGTCAGATTTAAAAACTGGTAATCAGGCATGATCTCTCCTTGTTCGTTGAAAATCAATATTCCAAAAATCCTCGGCCCGATTTTTTTCCCAGATAACCCGCATGAATCATGCGCTTCAGAAGGGGTGCCGGGAAAAACCGTTCACCGTAAATCAAATTGAGCTCGTTCAGCTTTGAAAGAACAGTGTCTATGCCGAGATTGTCGGCGTATTGAAGAAGACCGCCTTTGTCCTGCGGGAAACCGATGCCGGCCAGCACCGCAATGTCGATGTCCGAAGGGGTAGACACCCTCTCTTGGATGCAGAAGGCGGCTTCGTTGATCATCGCCATCATCATGCGCTCGACGGAAAAAGGAGCCTTTTTAGACGACGCACTCTTCTTTTGGATCTCTGTGACGATAGTTTCGACGGTCCTGTCTTCACCCTGACCTGCGTAGGAATAGAATCCGGCACCGGTCTTTACGCCATAACGTTTGAGCTTGTAGACCTCGTCCCAGAGCTTGGCGGGCGCCATGCGGGAGCCGTATTCCTCAAGCAGCACACCGACCACATCGTGGCAGATATCAAGGCCTATAGTGTCGACCAGAATGAACGGCCCCATCGGAAAACCGAAGGCTACCATAGCCTCGTCTATCTGCTTAAGCGAAGCGCTCCCCTCCTCGACGCAGAAAGCGGCCTCGTTCAGGTAAGGCATGAGAAGGCGATTGACCAAGAAGCCCGCACATTCGTTGACGCGCACAGGAAGCTTGCGGAGACTTTCAGAAAACGCGATAGAGTCCGCGACGGTCTCTTCCGACGTGGCCAGGCCCGGGATGACCTCGATGAGCTTCATCACGTGCGCAGGAAAGAAGAAGTGAATACCTACGACTTTGTCTGGACGCTTGGTCGCTGCGCCCAGAGCGCTTATAGAAAGCGCCGAGGTGTTGGAAGCCAGGATAGCATGCTCGGGAAGAACCGCGTCGATGTCGGCGAAAACCTTTTTCTTGAGATCGAGTTTTTCGGGCACCGCCTCAATAGCCAGATCCACATCCTTCAGGGCGTCGTAAGAGGTGGTCACGCTGACAAGAGCCATCTTGGACTCCATGTCCTGAGGCGTCATCTTCCCCTTGTCCACGCGGCTCTGGTAGATCTTCCGGATATGGCCGAGGGCTTTCTGCGCCAGCTCTTCGTTGACTTCCTTGAGCACGACCGGAAGACCCGAGTAGCTGATTACCTGTGCGATGCCGGCCCCCATCGCTCCGCCGCCGACGACGGCCGCTTTATAAATGTACATGGCTTATTTCCTTTCCAGGATGACAGCTGCTCCCTGACCGCCGCCGACACAGAGCGAGGCCAGACCGTATTTCAATTTCCGTTTTTTCATTTCATTCAACAGCCCGATCACGATACGCGCGCCCGTCGTTCCGACCGGGTGACCGATCGCGATCGCGCCGCCGTTCACATTCATGATGTCGCTATTCAGGCCAAGCACTTTTTGACAGGCCAGGACTTGGACGGCAAACGCCTCATTCAGTTCGATGAGCTGGATGTCTTTGAGCTCCAAATTGGCTTTTTTGAGCGCCTTTGGGATCGCGATCGTGGGCCCGAGACCCATGCGCTCGGGCTCGAGACCGCCAAACGCATAGGAACGTATCGTGCCCAGGACCTCTTTATATCCGAGCTCGTCCGCCTTCTTCCGGGTCATGATAAGCATGGCGGCGGCTCCGTCGGAAATACCGCAGGCATTTCCCGGCGTTACTGTCCCGCTATCTTTGAATGTCGTCGGATAAAGCGACAGCGTTTGCTCGTTCAGTCCTGGGTTGATGCCCTCGTCCTGCGAGATGGTTTCCGGCGGCATTTGCCGCCCGGCGGCCTTTTTCTGCACAGTTACCGGCGCGATCTCGTCCTTCCACTTACCCTCGCGCGTCGCACGGAAAGCCTTTTGGTGGCTAGCGGCCGCAAATTTGTCCTGTTCGGCGCGCGAGATAGAAAATTCCTCAGCCAGATTTTCAGCCGTGCGGCCCATCAGCTGGCCGCAAATAGGATCTGTCAGGCCCTCCCACAATGAATCGATGATCTCGGAGCTGCGAAGTCTTTTGCCAAAGCGCATGTCACGGCTGACGTAGGGCGCGGTGGACATAGACTCGGTGCCGCCGACGATCTGCGCATCAGCATCGCCGGATTGAATATTCTGACAGCCGTTCACGATCGCCTGGATACCCGAAGCGCAGTTACGCGCTACGGTATAGCCCGGAACGGTCTTCGGGATGCCCGCCATCAGCGAGATCACCCGGGCAATATTGGGTGCGTCGCTAGCCTGACCCACGCAGCCGAAAACGACCTCGTCGATCTTGGCGGGATCGATCTTTGTCCGCTCCAGCAGCGCGCGCGTGACAGTCTCGCCCAATTTCTGGGCTGTTAGGTCGCGGAAAGCGCCGCCCAAAACCCCTTGCGGCGTCCTCAGTCCGTCTACGATCACGATTTCATGGCCGTTCATGGATATCTCCTTTGATTAAAAAATGTTCAGGCGTTCTGCTGGGCGACCAGCGCCTTGATCTTTGGAAGAAGACGCATCGTCTCCTCTTCCCCTCGCCGGATGAACGGCTCCGGCTTAAAAAAATCGACCCAGCTGGCCGTCGGCAGCACAGGACGTATCAGCACGTCCGCTGATCCGCCCTCGATCTCCGCCAATTCCGACTCCATGAACTGGATCGTATTCATTAATATATCAAATACATTCGGGAAAAAACACTTCACGGCAGTTTTTTTTAACCGGTGCATGCATCGAGCCAGGATATTTTTACGTTTCACGCTCTGCTCTTCGCGCTGCGCCGCGTCCTCGTGGATAAGCCGCTTCTCAAGCGTGTCCTTTGATGTCGGAAACACGTTCACCGCGATGATCTTGTGCACGCCTGCGTCGTGCAGGGCCTTGATCGGGAGAGGGTCGAGTATGCCGCCGTCGATGATCGTCTCTCCTCCGATAAAAACGGGCTTAAATATCGCCGGGATGGATATAGATGCGCGGACTGCATCGAGAATGAGCCCGGAATCAAAGATAAAAGACTGCCGCGTCGAAAGGTTCACGCCCGTGACTTTAAGAGGAATGCGGCAGTTCTCAAAAGTGGCATCCCCGAGATGCTTGCGAAGATGCTTCATGACGCCGCGGCTGTTGAGAAGCCCCCGGACGGGGTACAAGCTGAAATCGATCAGCTTCCACAACATCATGCGGGGCGTGATCTCAAGAGCCATTTTCTCCACTTGCGCCGCGTCCTGACAGACCGCGTACACACCGCCGACAAGAGCTCCAATGCTGGAGCCCGCTATCACGTCGATAGGGATCTTTTCCCTCTGCAGCACTTTAAGCACGCCGACATGAGCAAGGCCGAACGCTGCACCGCTGCCAAGCACCAAGCCGACAAGATTATTTGAAACATAGCGCGCGATGTGGCGCACGACGCGCGAATAATCAGTGTCCGGATCATGGACAACGAGCGGTTGGCGGACAGACATCTTATCGGTGAGAAGCGGTGTCGCAGGCAGCGAGAAGCATCTTTTTTTAGCGAATAACTCCTGACGCACAAGACTTGTCGTCCGGACGCCGAAAAAAACTTCCTCCATCACAACCGCCCTTCGGCCTTCGGAAGCCGGCACGGTTCTTTCGAGGTCAGCCATGATGGATTGCGCCTGCTGGATGTTGGTCATATGGCTGTCTGTGCACAGAAAAATAAAATCTGACTGCGTCAGCGTTTTGAACGAGAGCGCGCTCATCTCGTTGGGCAGATCCAAAACAATAAAACGGTACTCGATAGCCAGATGATTCAAAAGAGAGATCATGACGCTCTCGCTGCTTTCGGAATACTGGAGACTCAGGAAATCGAAACCCGATTCATGTTTTTTGCGTGTCCTCTGGAAAATATCATTGGAGGTGTCCTCGAGACCCCGGAATTCGGACAAGCGCGCTTTCGGCACGCTATCAAATCCCGGCACAGAGTCAGACTCGTCTCCCGCGAGATCGATCAGAATGGTCTTTTGGTGAGACTCATGAAAAAGGCTGGCCGCAAGATTGATCGAGAAGTGAGCCCGGCTGTTTTTAGGCTGGTGGCTGAAAACGGAGATGACATCGCTGCGGAAGAGCGACTTGGCGCTTTTATTGTCTCCGCGCAGACGGTGGCTTAATCGGCGGCTGAGCTCGAGAGAAATCCGGGCGTTGTGCTCGATCGTGCGCTCAAAATCCTCCTTCTTCAGCTCGAGCACCAGAGAGTCTGAAAGGGCGCGCACTGTGGCCGAGTGGGGCTCCTTGGTTAAAAGAGACATCTCGCCAAAATGGTCTCCCCGGCGCAGGTAAGCCAGAACCTTTTTCTTGCCTGCAGGGGGCGTGATATAGGCCTCGAGCCTTCCGGAAACAACCACATAAAAGCTATCCCCGGGCCGCCCCTCGCTGTAGACGGTCTCATCGCGCTTGAACTCGACGAGCCTCATCAGCTGGCCGATGGATTTAAGTTCCCACTGGCTCAGCCCTGAAAAGAGCGGACACTGCGCAAGAATGGAGGCCTTGTCAATTTTCTGAAATGCGGAATCGGACTCTTGTGGCGTCGAAAGGTCCATGAGACCTTACGGGTTCTTCAGGTAGCGGGAGATGAACGACTCCAGGCGCTTTTGGTCGGCGGGCTTGATATTCGAAAAATAAATTCCGATCAGGTATCGTCCCGTGCGTGGATCCTTTTCTTTGCGCACGACGACGCCCTTGATGTTGAGGGGGCGGGATTTGCCTTCACCCGACGCGTTTCTGGAGGGCAGCTGTAGCGCGATGCTCAGCTGACTCATGAGCGGTATGTCGTTATCGACGATCCCCATCACCCCATGCATGGAAAGGTTTACGGTGATCGCCTGGAGGTCATAACCCTTCCCGCCGACTCTGAATAAAAACGACTCGTTAATACGTACTGCGCGTCGTCTCTCCAGAATCCGCCGCGGGATATCCATAAGGCTGCTTATTCCGCCGCCTTCGGGGCGCTGGCAGCTGCAGCCGCATCCGCCTGGGCCTTCTTCTTCTTTTCCGCAGCCGCTGCCACAAAAAGAACGTAGGCCTGCTTGTTTGAGAAATATTTGCCGTCGCGGTAGTACCAGTCTTTGCGGCGGATGCGCTTATTGGTCTGCGCGCAATTGGTCGGACGCTGCTTCTTCTTTTTGACCTTTTCGGCCGCCGCTTCTGGCGCCGCTTCCTGCTTCTTAACTTCATCTGCCATGGACATAAACTCCGTTAGTATTTGTTTCGATTAAAGCTTAAAAAAGGTGGTGCCGCTTCGCGGCTCTTTTGCGTTGAACAGCCTTTCGCCTTTAATCATGCAGTATCATCTTAGCGAGTTGGCCCCCAAAATCAAGCCTATTCTTAATCCTTCGAAATGCTAAGCTTAAAGCCCTTTATTAACCGATAGCGACCGAATAGACGTAGTCCAGGATCTTGTGCAGCTCAACAGGATTGATCTCTCGAAAGCGAACCCCCGCTTCCATCTGCGACCCCTGCTTATCTTTGGCCGGCGAACACCAAATGACATCGCCTATAACCTTAACCGGCTCTACCCACTGAGGCACCTGGATCTCGATCTTCATCAGATCTCCCTGACGGACCTCCTCTTTGACCAGCAGACTCAAACCTCCGACGCAGATATTCATCATGGATGAGGTGTGCGCCTTTTGCCGCTTATGCTTTTTGATCAGGCTGTATTCGACCGGCAGAGGCGCTCTCAACCTTATAAATTTGCGGCTTTCTATCATGGCTTCGATCCTTATTTTTTCTTATTGGACGCTTTTTTTGTTGTTTTCAGCCACTCGTGGTACACATACTCCAGAACGCGCACGCGATCGTCCTGGTTGATCTTGGTGAGACGAACGCCCGCCTCGATACCATCTGCCCACGCGACTTTGCCAGTGGCGAAAACCGGAAGGTTGTCTCCCGGCACATTCATCTGTATTTCAAGGGGCGTCCCGATGGGCACGCCGTCATTCAGGCCTATCCTTAAACCCTCACGGCTCAGATCCTTGGCCAGCGTTTTTCCGAAGATGGGGTTTAACGTCAACGTCTTATATTGAACATCCAGGGGGGTGTTAAACCGAAGGTACTTTCGACGCTCCGTCATTTTGGCCTCATTCAGAGATTTTGAACTTTTGCTCGGTTGTTGTTTGCGGGTAGACGAGGGTTTGGTCATTTAATCATTCTTAAAATAACGGATCAGGTCGCTTTTAAGAAAACGGTAGTTGTCCCCCACCTTCCTCCCGGGGATCTTCTTGGCTTTGACAAGCTTATAAAGCGTTTGGCGGCTGATGCTCAAAAAATCACACGCATCCTCCGTTGTGAGTGCCTTATCCGCTTCTTTTTCCAGCAGAAGATTTTTATTCATCCACCCCCTCCTTCGTTGCTTAATGGCGAAATGAGATATTATTACAACAAATGAGGAAATTATTGTCAAGAAAATATTAAACGAGTTAATTAGGGTTAATAATAGATAGGACGATGAAAGAATATGGAAGAAATGATTAATACCGCATAAATAAAAAAACCGCCCCCGACCTAAAACGTCGGGAGCGGCAAAAAAAATAGGTCGTTAGAAAACGTATTCGGGCTCGAGTATCGGCTTGTAATCCGTCGGTAATGGGAACGGGAACGTCGCGATTTCGTATATTCCGGCGCCTGTCCGCACGAGCGTCATCCCCGCGCCTTTGGCCAACCCCAGGGTGATACCGGCAAAAGCGTTGTCTTGGACGCTGGTGTTATAGATATTTTTCGGCAGCTCAACCCAGCCGGTAAGCGTGTTGGCGACACCGCGGCCCAGCTTGGTGAATGGATCGTCCGCAAAGCAGATGTTGGTGACGAGCAATGCGGCCAAAACGGCCACATAGACGGTCAAAAGCGCTTTTCTCATGTAAAAATCCCCCCGGCCTTGCTTGATTTATAAAAATTGTTCTTCTTGGGTTTTTTTATACGTCTTAATGAGGTCATACTAGGGTAAACTTGCCCTCTTGTCAACGCTTTTAGGCATCCCGGAGCGCCTTTACATCCCCTCTTTTGGCTGGTAGAATACCCATACGATGTATGAATCGTTTTATGCGCTGAGCAAAAAGCCTTTTTCCATCACGTCGAACCCGTCGTTCCTCTATCTATCGCAGCGCCATAAAGAAGCGCTGGTGCATATGATGTACGGGATCCGCGAGAGAGTCGGATTTATCGAGATTACCGGCGAGGTCGGTACGGGCAAGACGACGGTCTGTCGTGCCCTTTTAAACCAGCTGGATGATACGGTTAAGACCGCTTTTATTTTTAATTCCAGTCTTTCGGAGATCCAGCTTCTTCAGACTATCCTTGAGGATCTCGGGATCAAGTCTAAGGCCAAAAACAAGGGGGGCATGTTCGCAGAGCTGAACCAGTTTTTGATCGAGCAGCTCAGGAGCGGTAACAATGTCGTCGTTATCATCGACGAAGCTCAGAATCTTTCGAAGAAACTTCTC
>CAZJAX010000033.1:12817-16975 GCA_964543965.1 uncultured Planctomycetia bacterium | reverse complement strand
CTCGGGTCGCTGACGGGAAACTGGATGCGGGGGCTTCATGCAGACGCTAAGCGTATCCGGCTTCTCTCGGTCATTTTCTTTTCCTTCCTGCTCGGCGGGATCTTCGCCGTCATCTGCTATCACCGGATGGATGCGTATTCGATGCTTATTCCCGCAGGCATCATCGGTTCCTCTGCGGTAGGCTATGAACTTTTTCGCAGGGAGCTTTCGAAAAGGCACCCGCATTCTCATCCGCATCACCCGGCCTAAATCCCCGCCCGATCTCCCGGCATAGGGGATTCCCCGGTACAACCTCCGAGATTCTCCCTCCAAAGATTCAGGGCGCGCCCTGATTTCGAAGGTCTTCGGTTTCGGCTATTCTATGGCTGTAGGAACAGCGAAGGAGGGAATTGCCATGATCACCCGAGTCTCTGATGTGATGACAGAAGACGTCGAAACGGTGCAGTCCACCGAGACGTTGAAAGAAGCCGCTAAAAAAATGAGGGATTGCAACATCGGGGCTCTGCCGGTGTACATGGGTTCGGTGCTCACGGGATTCGTGACGGATCGCGACATCACCGTCAAAGCGACGGCCAAAGGGGTCGATCCCTCAGTCGGAAAAGTCGAGGACGTCATGACGTGGAAGGCCGAATGGTGTCTGGGCGATGCGGACGTCAAAGAAGCAGCGCATATCATGGAAACCAAAAAAGTCCGCCGCTTGGCCGTCCTCGACCGTGCCGGATACCTGATAGGCCTGCTTTCGGTTGACGATATCGCGCGTCGCGCGCATGACAGTAAGTCCGTCGAAAAAGTGGTCGAGGCGACGGCTGCCCATACCGCGAGCGAAGGGTACGAGATTTGAAGATGAAGAAAAGGGGGAACCGATCCATGACCGTCATAGACCGTCTGGAAGAAATGTTTGTCAAAAATGACGTTCGGTACAAGCTTTTCGATCATCCGCTGGCAATATCAGCACAGAAGACGGCGCAAGCCGAGCATGTCCCTGGAGCTGAGGAAGCGAAGGTCGTGATCGTGCGGGTGGCGGGCCGCGATATGATGGCGGTGCTTCCGGCGACGCATCATGTAGATCTGGAGAAACTGAAAACGCTTTTTGAGACGGACGAAGCCCGCATCGCCAACGAGCCGGAGCTGCGCAGGCTCTTTCCGGACTGCGAAGTGGGGGCGATGCCGCCGTTCGGCCATCTATATGAACTGCCGCTTTTGCTGGACAAGTCATTTGAAGGGCGGGCTAAGATCGTTTTCAACGCCGGCTCCCACACGGAGGCCATACGGATGAAGTATGACGATTACCTGAGACTGGCGAACCCCTTGACCGGGGACTTCGCCGTACGCAACGGCTGACGGGAGATCCCACGGGAGAGTGATCATGATACGCGTCGAAGATGTCTATCAGATGGACAAGTCGAAAAATTCA
Source organism: uncultured Planctomycetia bacterium (assembly GCA_964543965.1). Taxonomy (GTDB): domain Bacteria; phylum Omnitrophota; class Gorgyraeia; order 2-02-FULL-51-18; family 2-02-FULL-51-18; genus CAMDWQ01. The sequence continues at coordinate 15,561 of CAZJAX010000033.1, read as the reverse complement.
AGACGTTTCCTGATCGATCGAAAATGGCCGCGCGGCGTCGTGCGGTATATTCCCCACAAAGAAGAAAGCGGCCGGGCTAAGAACGCTTTGGCTGAAATCCACTGGAAGCCTCAGCTGGCTCCCGGGCCGGCGCTTTGGCAGTGGTTTCTGGAGAACCCGGATAAGATCGACCGCTTCCGCCGCCGTTATTTCGGTGAATTACAGGCGAAAAAAAGGCACTGGCTGCCCATCGCGCTCGATTCGAAGAAGAACGGCGTCACGCTTTTATACCGCACGGTGGATCTCCCGTGGACTCCAGCCGCGTTTTTTAAGGAGTTTCTGGATCTGCAGCTGAAGGCGGGGCATTTGACGGTGCAAAACCATTTCGGGAGCGGTGACCGTCCCCGCCGCGGCGTTTCGGCGCCCGTGGAGAAGGCGATCAGCAGAAAAACAAGGCTCCCGCTCAAACCGGAAAGAAAGTTCGCTCCGAGCGTAAAACAGAGCTATGTTTCCGGCGAAAAGAGAAGGGTCGTCGTCATGAAGGGCTAGGAAGGAGCTATGAATTCTTATCCCTATCTAATCGGATCCGCATCGGTTAGACTAGAGGTCATCAATTCTTAGCACCTCCCTTCTTATTTTCTGGGTTTTGTTCGCTCGCTAGCCGTCGATGAAAGGGGTCTTCCATGATCAGTAAAGGAAAAAGAGTCCGTATTGCCTACGATCTCACCGTCGACGGCAGGCTCATCAAAAGCGTCAACGCCGTCAAGCCGTTGCGCTATATCCACGGCAAAAAGGAGATCCTTCCGGGTCTCGAAAAGGCGCTCGGCGGTCTGAGCGTCGGGCAGAGGAAAGTCATCCGCCTGTCCCCCAAGAACGGATACGGCATGGAAAACCCTGACGCCATCATGGAGCTGCCGAAGAGTAATTTTCCCAAAAAGGACCATTTTATCGGCAAGGAGATGAAGTCCCTGAAAGACGGCAAGTATCTTGCGACGGTGAAGGAAGTCCGCAAGGAAACTCTGGTCCTGAATTTCAACAACCCGCTGGCCGGTAAGACGCTCCATTATGCGGTCGTCGTGGTCGGCATCGAAGGCTGACATAAGGCCTTACGGCGGAGCAAGACCGTAAATCTGTATGGGTAAGGACATGGAAACGCCCCGGGAAGGAAACTCCATGAAACGTTCCTATCAGATCATAGGATTGTTGACCGGCGCTGTTCTGGGTTTCGGCGCCCCGGCAGGAGCCCTCCTGCTGGGGATGACGCTCTCCGGTAAGTATGACAGCCATTGGATCGCCCTCGAAATTTCCGACCATTTCTATTATTACGCCTACATGACGGTCGCGACGCCCCTAGTTTTCTGCTTTTTCGGTTCCTATCTCGGAAGACTCAATGACACGATACGTTCGAAGACCAACTCTCTGGGAGAGATGCTGCGCGTCGTCGAAGACCAATCGATGTCGGACGACGTCACCGGACTCTACAACCACCGCCACTTGATGGAGGAGATAGAGAAAGAGATCGAGCGCTCCAAGCGGTACAAACACTCTCTCTCAGGCATCATGGTCGACGTCGACGATTTCAAAGAGATCAACGATCTATACGGTCATCTGGCGGGCGACAAAGTGCTGCGCGACGTCGCTGCGATGCTCAACGAAAGCATACGAAAGATAGACATCATCGGGAGGTATGGGGGGGATGAGTTCATGATCATCATCCCTGAGGCCGGAGCCGAAGTCGCCAAGACCATCTCCGAGAGGATCCTGAAGAATATCCAGCAGATCCGGATCAAGGATGCCAAGGAAGGTGCGCCGCTGACGGTCAGCGTAGGTCTCTTTTCTTTCCAGAATCCCAACGAGCTCAGCAAAACGCTTTTTATCGAGAAGATCGACCAGGCGATGTACCAGGCCAAGAGCCTGGGAAAAAACCAGTATTACTCGCTGACATGAAGCTGCCTGACGTATTCATGAAAAAAGTCGCTCATTCCCTTGAAGAAGAAGAGGTCGATATTTTTACCATGACGCTTTACAGCATGAGCTCGGATGATATGAATTTTTTTTCAGAGGCGGACAGGGAGCGCGTGAAGCGCATCTTTAATATCCTGATGGACGACACCAAGCACCACATGGAGCTTCTTAAACTGATCGTCGAAATAGGTTCGAGCGGATGAAAAGGAAATTTTATAAGGAAATATGGAGCGCGAGGTTCGCGAAGATGCTTCATCTCGAGGAGCAGAGCGTCGCGGACTATCAGGCTCTTTTGGATGAGACCAAGAAACTCGCAAAAGACCATGCGATCATCCCTCACTTTGAAAAACTTATAGCGGACGAGAAAAAACATGCTATTCTTGTAAAAGAATTGATGCAAATTTTGGATAGGCAGCCGGTTTAGGCCGGACATGAAGTTTTTTGGCAAGCGGAGAACGGATGAAGTGGGCTGAATGGCTCGTGTGCATTGCGGTCGGAGTGATCGCGGGCTGCGGCATGTATACGGTGCGTTATGCCAAAGGCCTATCCTATCTCAGCAATGATCCGAAGGCCTGCATGAACTGCCACGTGATGACGGATCATTACGACTCGTGGGTCAAGGCGAGCCATCACAAGGTCGCCAGCTGCAACGATTGTCACATCCCTCATCAGTTTCCGGTCAAATATATCGCGAAAGCAAAGAACGGCTGGAACCATTCCAAGGCTTTTACGCTCCAGAATTTCGAAGAACCGATAAGGATCACGCATCAGAACCTTATCGATCTGCAGAAAAACTGCGT
>CAZJAX010000033.1:6820-12807 GCA_964543965.1 uncultured Planctomycetia bacterium | reverse complement strand
TGCGTCGAGTGCCATGCGGCGCTGTCAACCGACATCGGGGGGCATGAGCGCGCCAAAAATGGCACGGCGCGATGCACAGAATGCCACCGTTCCGTAGGCCATATGAGTCTGGATTGATATGAAAAAAATACTTCTATTCGTTCTCGTCATCGTTTTCACCGCCATCGTGACAGCCGGTATCCTGACGCTGCTGATGAATATCCGAGACCGTCAGGAAGAAGCCAAGCATCCCCGGGTGAAGATCGTCGATCTGAAAGAGTCGGACACGGATCCCAAGCTATGGGCCCAAAACTTCCCCCGGGAATACGACGGATATAAGAGGACAGTGGATACGGACAGGACGCGCTACGGAGGCAGCGAGGCGTATTCGAAGCTCGACCAGGATCCGGAATGGACGCGTTTTTTCGCCGGGTATGCGTTCGGAGTGGACTACCGCGAGGAGCGCGGCCACGCCTATTCTTTATCTGACCAAAAAGAGACGCTCCGCACGAAGGATTTCAAGCAGCCCGGCGCCTGCCTCCAATGCCATGCCGGCGGAATGAAGCATGTCTACGAGACGGCCGGAAACGGGGATATCCAAAAGGGATTTGAAGAGGTCTGTAAAATGCCCCTGAAGGATGCCTGGACGCTTGTCGAGCATCCGATCTCCTGCGTCGATTGCCACGATCCAAAAACCATGGAATTGCGCGTGACGCGGCCGGGTTTCATGAACGCGATCAAGCTCGTGAAGGAAAAAGAGGGGATCAAGGACTACGACGTCAATACGATGGCCACGCATCAAGAAAAGCGCGCGTACGTCTGCGCGCAGTGCCACGTCGAGTATTATTTCAAGGGTGACGAGAAAAAACTGACGTATCCCTGGCACAAGGGCCTCAAGGTCGAGGATATCGAAGCCTATTATGATGAGGTAGGCCATGTGGACTGGAAACACAAGGAGACCGGCGCCAAGATGCTGAAGGCGCAGCACCCGGAATTTGAACTGTGGAGCCAGGGCGTCCATGCCAAGAGCGGTGTTTCGTGCACCGACTGCCATATGCCTTATAAGCGGGAAGGCGCGACCAAAGTGACGGATCACCATATCCGCAGCCCCCTCTTGAATATTTCAAACGCCTGTCTGCAGTGCCATCACTTCTCGGAAACGGAAATGCTCTCGCGGGTCCAGAAGATCCAGGAGCGTACGCGCTCGCTGCTTGACCGCGGGGAGGAAGCTCTGGTCGATCTGCTGGATGCCGTGAAAGAGGCTAAAGACAAGGGTGTATCCGAGGAAGCGCTGAAGCCTGCCCTCGAACTGCACCGCAAAGCGCAGTGGAGGCTGGATTTCATATCAGCCGAAAATTCGATGGGTTTTCACGCGCCTCAGGAAGCGGCCCGCATTCTGGCGGAAGCCATCGACTACGCGCGGCAGGGCCAGCTCGCCGCAAAACAGCTAAGCCTGGATCCTAAGCTCAGCGGCGACATCAAGGAATATCTCGTAAAAACCAACGGCTCCGATCAATAGATAAAGGAGATTGTATGGATTCTCTAGACCGGCAACTGCTGATCCGCATCGGATTTTCCATGCTCTGCGGTTTCCTCGTGGGCATCGAAAGACATCTGCATAAAAAGCCCATCGATATACGGACGAGCATTCTGATCTGCATGGGCACGATGGCGTTCATTTATCTGGGCGAGATGCTTTCGGACGAAAAAGATGCGTCCCGCGTGCTGGGGCAGGTGGTCACGGGCATCGGTTTCCTGGGAGCGGGCGCCATCATCACCCGCCAGGGTCTGGTGCTAGGCATGACTTCGGCTGCGGTCGTGTGGGTGCTGGCCGCCATCGGGGCTTCGATCGGCTTCGGGCATTACGCGATGGGCGTCCTTCTTTCGCTGATCACGGTGTTTGTCCTGACGATCCTGCAGAAATTTGAGGATTGGACCGAGAAACTCGTGAAGAGGTAATCGTTGTGCCCTTCTCTTGCTGCCGGGTCAATCGATGGTTATAATCATAAAATGATCAAATCGATCGTTTCTGCAGCGCTTTCGCTGGCATTCTGCGCTTGGATCCTTCCGCTCGGCGCTTTCATCAAGCCCTCGCAGGAAAAGACGGCTTGCGGCGGCGCCCGCGCTTTTCACATGTGCACGATGGGGATGCAGGCGGAGAAAAAAGCAGACTCCGATAAGATCACTTTCACCAGCGCCTCCGCCGCCGAAAAGACCAATAAGCCCGCGGCTTCTTCCGGCGGGAACAGTTTTACCCAAGACTCCGTATCGGCCGGCACTTCGGATAAAATCTCAAGACTCGCCGAGCTCGACCTCATCCTTCCAAAGACGCTTTTTCTTCCGGGCCCTGCGCCCGTCCCCAAGGCTTAAGCTCACAAGCCACATAAGATCATATCGAGCGCGCCCGGAAGCGTATCCGCTTCTCTGGCCTGCTTCGTCAGTTCATCCATTTCAAAGGCGGAGTGTTCATGAAAAAGATAAAATTATTATTCATTTTCGGCCTATTATTATTTATGCCGGATGGTATTTATGCGGCGGATCCGAAGACTACGGCACTTCCCGAAGTCGTCGTCAAAGGACAGATCGAAAAGGCGTCCACGGTGGTATCCGGCGCGGATACAGCGAAGACGGAGCTTCAAAAGATTCCCGGAGGCGTCTATCTCGTGAAGAAAGAAGAGGTCTCGAGCGGCCGCGCGAGCACCCCGCAGGACCTTTTGGGATGGGTGCCGGGTCTGCACATCCAGCAGCGTGACACGGCTTCCCTGGAATCCCGCATCTCCGTCCGAGGTTCAGGCCTCCAGAGGACGTTTCACTTGAGAGGCATCACGCTCCTGCAGGACGGCATACCGCTCAACCAGGCCGACGGCGGCGGCGATGCGCAGAGGATCAATCCTCTGGCTACGGACTACACCGAAGTCTATCGCGGCGGCAATGCGCTCCGCTACGGCGGTACGACGCTCGGAGGCGCGGTCAACTTCGTTTCTCCGACGGGCTATACGGCGGACGCGATCCAAAGCCGTATGGAATTTGGAAGCTTCGGCTACATCCGCTCTCAGGTCAGCTCGGGACAGGTGCTGGGTCCGGTCGATTACTACGTCTCGGCCAGCCAGTTCAAGCAAGACGGGTTCCGCAATCACACCGATCAGGACAACTGGGACATATTTTCGAACGCCGGCTATAAGATCAGCGAAAATATCGAGACGCGGGTGTATGTCACGTTCATCCAGGCGCTGTCGAAGCTTGGCGGCGGTTTGACCAAGGCGCAGTTGAAAAACGACCCGACTCAGGCCAATGCTCTCAGCGTCAGCCAGAACCGCAAACGCGATTTCGAATTTATGCGCGTAGCGTCCAAGACGACGTTCACCAACGAGCATCACCGGCTCGATCTCACCGGGTTCTGGTCGTCCTACGATCTTTTTCATCCGATCAGCCCTGTGATCTATCAGGATGACGACGACTGGGGAGGCGAGATCCGCTATTCCAACGACGAAGAGCGTTTCGGCAGGAAGAACGATCTCGTGCTGGGATTCGGCGGCTCCGTCGGATACGTCGACGACGACCGGTACACCAATGTCGGCGGCGCGGGCATCGGACGGGCGGCAGAGTTTGAAAACACGGCTACCAATCTGAATCTGTACGGAGAAGATAAATTTTACATCCTCGACCGGCTGGCGCTGGTCGGCGGCGCTCAGATGATCTATTCGACGCGCGACGTGGATGATTTTTTCTTCACCAACGGGGACGACTCGGGCAGTACGACGTACCGCTCGATCAATCCGAAGGCCGGTCTTCTGTACGACATCACGCAGACGATCCAGGTCTTTTTCAATTTCAACAAAAGCTATGAACCGCCGTCGTTCTCGGAGCTGGCCAACAGCGCCGGAGACTATGTGCCCAACAAAGGCCAGGTCAGTAATACCATCGAAACCGGAACCCGCGGGACTTGGGACCGATTTGGATGGGACGCGACTTATTACCACTCATGGCTGGACAACGAGCTTCTGACGATCAATTCTCCCACGGGCACCGTGCTTGGAACGATCAATGCCCCGTCGGAAACCATCCACCAGGGGATAGAGCTCGGCGCCAATGCGGATATCGTTCGAGCGATCATCGTCCATGAGCAGGATAAAGCCGATAAAGTGAATGCCCGGGTGCTCTACAACTGGAATGACTTCCATTTCAACGGAGACCCGACCTTCAACAATAACCAGCTGCCCGCTTTTCCGGAGCATTTCTTCAAAGCGGAGATCATGTACGAGCATCCGGTAGGGATCTATTTCGGCCCCAATCTGGAGGCGACGTTCGACGGGTATCCCATCGACATGGCCAATACCTTCTTTGCAGACAGCTACACGATCTGGGGATTCAAAACCGGATATAGGACGAAGAAGGGGCTGTCCCTTTTCTTCGAAGCCAAGAATCTGTCTGATCAGATCTATGCCGCTTCGACGGGCATCGTGGCCAACGCCGCAGGCATCGATCAGGCGCAGTTCAACCCCGGCACCGGCCGCTCGTTCTTCGGCGGTGTTGAGTTTAAGTGGTAGGTGACCGATGAAACCTGATACCCGGCAGATCCGGAAGATACACCGTATCATCGCAGTCTTGTTCAGCCTGTCGCTTCTAGCCTCGGCCGGAAGCGGCGTGCTCCACAACGTCATGAGCCGTACGCAGAGCCCGCCGCCGAAGGCAAGACCCGCAGTCAAGATCGATCCCTCTCAGATCAAGGTCTCGATCCCCGAAGCGTATGCAAAACTTCCTTTGAAGGACGAGCCCTGCGATCTGGTCAGCATACGAACTATCTCGGGTCTGCCGTGGTATCAGTTCCTGGTCCACGGAAAGGAGAAGCCGTATTACGTAAACGCTGTCAGCGGAGAAACTGACGAAAATGCCGACGAACGCTACGCCTCCGAGATCGCCTCCAACAATCTCGGAGGCGCGGCGGTGCGCAGGACGGACTTTCTGACCGAGTTCAATGCGGAATATATCAACATTTTCCGCATCCTGCCGGTCTACCGTTTTGACGCCGGGGACGGCAAGGGAACGCGTGTTTACGTTTCCACGATGACCGGCAGCGTCACGCGCGCCACCGATGACCTTAAACAGCGGGAAGCCTCGATTTTCAGCAATGTGCATAAGTTCATGTTCATAAAGAACAAGGACTTAAGAGATCTCGTCCTCACATTTTCGACGGCCGGAGTCTTCCTTGCAGGACTGCTGGGGATCCTTTTATTTTTTATGACCCGCAAGAAATAAAGATGTAAAATGAAAGCCGGAGGAAGATCCAATGAACCAGGAACATAAGCCCCGCGAAACACCGCCAGCCTCCGATGCGCCGGATATGCAAGAATACGGCGCGCCGAAAGACGGAGTCCGGCAAGCGTCCGGCAAGCGGCTTTTCATGCAGCTGTTGGTCTATACCGACTGTTTTCAGACAGGGCCCGTCGTTTCGGCGCTGCAAAGATCCGGTCTGGAATGCGTGCTCTATGCGGACTTGAACGATCCCCGCGGCATCGGCGTGCTGCTTTTGAGCGAAGAACCGGCTGTATTTTCGGGCAAAGCCCGGCTGCTTTTATCTTCCAAACCTTTCTCTTCTTTGAAGGCCCGGTCGGGGATGACGATGATCGGCCGCACGTATTCGCTGGGGTATGAGCAGGATCTCGAAGACTGGCTCTTGCGCAAGCCGCGCCGCAACGTTTTCAACCCCGAGCTGTCCTGGGCCGTCTGGTATCCTCTCCGGAGGAAGCCTGAATTTGAACAGCTCTCAAAAGATGAGCAGCGCACCGTGCTGATGGAACACGGCAAGATCGGCATGGGCTACGGGCAGGCGGACCTGGCACACGACATCCGCCTGGCTTGCCACGGGCTGGACGCTCAGGACAATGAATTTCTTCTGGGTCTGGTCGGCAAGGAGCTCCATCCGCTGTCGCGTCTCGTGCAGGACATGCGCAAGACCCAGCAGACATCGCGCTACATCCAGCAGATGGGGCCGTTCTTTGTCGGGCACG
>CAZJAX010000033.1:0-6810 GCA_964543965.1 uncultured Planctomycetia bacterium | reverse complement strand
GAACGTCTTGGGCCGTTTTCCGAAAAAATAAGCAGGGGTCCTATGGACGTCCTTCTTCTTTCCCGCATTCAATTCGCATTCACCATCATGTTCCATTATATTTACCCGCCGCTGAGCATCGGTTTGGGGCTGATCCTCGTTCTCATGGAAGGTTTATACCTCAAGACCGGTAAAAAGCTCTATCACGACATGACCAAGTTCTGGGTCAAAGTTTTTGCGCTGACGTTTGCGATGGGCGTCGCGACGGGCATCGTGATGGAGTTCGAGTTCGGCACCAACTGGGCGACGTATTCGCGCTACGTGGGCGACGTGTTCGGAAGCGCTCTGGCGGCCGAGGGGATCTTCGCTTTCTTTCTTGAATCAGGATTTTTAGCTATTCTTTTATTCGGATGGGACAAGGTCAGCCCGCGCATGCATTTCATCTCGACGATCTGCGTGTGTCTGGGGGCGCATTTCAGCGCGATATGGATCACGGTGGCCAATGCCTGGATGCAGACGCCGGCAGGCTTTCACATCGTCGGCGAGGGGAGCAGGGCGCGCGCGGAGATCGTGGATTTCTGGGCGATGGTGTTCAACCCCTCCTCGGTCGACCGCATCCTGCATGTGTATATGGGCGCCTGGCAGGCCGGCGCCTGGCTCGTCTTGAGCGTCAGCGCTTATTATCTTCTCAAGAAAAAGCATCAGGAATTCGCGAAAGCGTCGATGAAGATCGCTTTGGGCGTAGCGCTTGCCGCATCTTTGGGACAGCTGGCTTCCGGGCACGCCAGCGCGCTTTACGTGCAGAAGTATCAGCCTGCAAAACTTGCGGCGCTCGAGGGTCACTATGCCGAGAACGCGCCTGCAGACCTTTATCTTATCGGAGCGGTGGACGATAAAAATGAAAAAATGCACTGGGGTATCAAGATCCCCGGTGCGCTGAGCTATCTGATCTTCGGTGACGGCGCAAAACCGATCAAGGGGCTGAAAGCATTTCCAAAGGATGAGAGGCCGCCGGTATCGCTGACGTTTCAGAGCTATCACTTGATGGTGGCCGTGGGGATGAGCCTTATCTGTCTGTCGCTTATCGGAGTCTTTCTCTTGTGGAGAAAGAAACTATTTGAGACGCCCTGGGTCCTGAAGCTTTTCGTGATCGCGGTGCTCGGGCCCCAGATCGCCAATCAGGCGGGGTGGGTGGCCGCAGAAGTGGGACGCCAGCCATGGATCGTGTACGGCCTTCTTCGCACCTCGGAGTCTCTCTCTAAATCGGTCACCGCCAACATGGTGCTGGGTTCGCTCATCATGTTCACGTTCATTTATCTTCTGCTGTTCGTGCTTTTTATTTATCTCTTGGACAGAAAGATCAAACAAGGTCCCGTGCTGGCTGAAGAAGGCCTTTACACGAGACATTAAGGACGGCGATGGAAATTTTCACAGACCTGCGGGCGGTGTGGTTCATTCTGGTCGGCGCGCTTTTTACCGGCTATGCGATCCTCGACGGTTTCGACCTCGGCGTAGGCGCCCTGCACCTTTTCACGAAGACGGACATCGAGCGCCGCACGATGATCAACTCTATCGGCCCGGTCTGGGACGGTAACGAGGTGTGGCTTGTCACCGGCGGCGGTGCGCTTTTTGCGGCGTTTCCGGACGTGTATGCGACGGTGTTCTCGGGGTTTTATGTCGCGTTCATGCTGTTTTTGGCGACGCTGATATTCCGGGCGGTGGCCATCGAATTCCGCAGCAAAGAGCCGTGGCCTTGGTGGAGACAGTTCTGGGACGTGAGTTTCAGCGCGGCCAGCATTCTGGCGAGTTTTCTCATGGGCGTCGCGCTCGGCAACATCATCTGGGGCATCCCGATCGACGGCGAGATGGAATTTACCGGCTCCTTTTTGGGTATGCTGCATCCTTACGCGCTGATGGTCGGCGTGACGACGGTGGCGCTCTTCATGATGCATGGCTCCATCTACGCCGTGATGAAGACCGAGGGCGCGCTGCACGACAAGATCCGCCGGTGGATCAACCCCTGCATCATTTTCTTTATCATGTGCTACGCGACGGTGACGATGGCCACGCTGCTCTATGTACCTCACATGACCGAGACGGTCAAAAACCATCCCGGATTTTTTATCACAGGCGCCGTCAGCATGTTCGCGATCGCGAATATTCCCCGGGAGATCCATCACGGCCGGGACTTCATGGCATTCATTTCATCCTGCGCGGCGATGGTGGCGCTGATGGCGCTCTTCGGGTTCGGCATGTTTCCGGACCTGGTATACTCCAATCCCAACCCCTCCAACAGCTTGACGATCTACAACGCCGCCTCTTCGCTGAAAACGCTGAAGATCATGCTCGTCGTGGCCTGTCTGGGCGTGCCGGTGGTCATCGCTTACACGGTGAGCATTTACTGGATATTCCGAGGCAAAGTCAAGATCGACTCGATGAGTTATTGAACCTGTGATAAAGTATTGCTTATCGGGAGGGACGAATATCAAACCAACCATGCCTGCCTTGATCGGCCCCTTGCTTTGACAACCGAGCTAAGCATTCCCAGCGTCGAATCCATTTTAAAGACCGTCATCGATGCGGTCATCGCCATCGATGAGACGGGCATCATACAGTCTATCAACCCCGCCGCTGAGCGGATATTCGGCTATAAGCCTGAAGAATTGATCGGGAAGAACGTCAGCATGCTGATGCCGGAGCCGTACAGGCGCGAGCATGACGGCTACATGCAGAAGTACCTTCGAACCGGGCAGGCGAAGATCATCGGCATCGGCCGAGAAGCGGTCGGCCGAAAAAAAGACGGCACGATCTTTCCGATCTATCTCGGTGTCAGCGAAGGCCGAAAGGAAGGAAACCGGCGGTTTTTTACGGGAGTCATCCGCGACATCACTGAGGTGAAGCGTTACCAGGACGATCTGAAAAAGCAGAGCGAATTCACGGCCGCGATCCTGAACACGGTCCGATCGCTGGTGCTGGTGCTCGACCGCCGGGGCCGCATCGTCAATTTCAACCGCGCCTGTGAGGACACGACCGGCTATTCCTTCCAGGAGGTTGCGGGTAAGCCTTTTTGGGATTTCTTTCTGGCGGCGGAGGATCGAGACATGGTCACAAAAAATTTTTTCAGCACGGATCCTATGAAGCTTGTGAACGATTTTGAAGCGGTCTGGCTGACGAAAGCGGGGGAGAAGCGGCTTATCGCTTGGTCCAATTCGCTTTTGCAAGGAAAGGACGACGATCCTGAGTACGTGATCGGCACCGGCATCGATATCACCGAACGGCGCCAGTTGGAGCAGATGGTGCTCGAGGTCACGAAAAGGGAGCAGCGGCGTCTGGGTCAGGAGCTTCATGACGGCATCGCTCAGCACCTGACGACCACGGCTATCGCGGCGAAAGTGCTCGAGCAGAAATTGACGCGCCAGTCTTCTCCGGCCGCGCGCGATCTCAAGCGCGTCGTCAGCATGGTCAACCAGGCCGTCACGCAGACGCGGGAACTGGCGCAGGGGTTCTATTCGCACGACATGCAGTCGGAGGATCTGGTATCATCGCTGAAAAAGCTGGCGCGGGATACCGAGAAGACGCTCGGTATCCGCTGCGCTGTACGGATAAGCGCCGGGATCAGTTTGACCGACGATGCGGCATCGACGCATTTGTACCGAATCGTCCGCGAAGCGGTCAGCAACGCGGCTAAGCACGGCCGCTGCAAGAGTATACTTATTCACCTGAAGAAAATAAGCCCCCGGGAGGCCGAGTTGATCATAGAAAGTGACGGAAAAAAATTCTCGAAACCTGCCCGCCAGAAGGGTCTGGGGCTTCACATCATGCGCTCACGGGCTGCCATGCTGAAAGCGGCGCTTGAGATCAAGCCCGGCCCGCGCGGCGGCACCGCCGTAAACTGCAGATTTCCTTTACCGCTATGAAAAAACCCGCTGCGAGATCCAGAATCAAAAAGCGTGTGTACCTCGTCGACGACCATCCGGCCATGCGGCAGGGACTTAAGGAGCTGATCAACCAGGAAGAAGACCTGGCTGTCTGCGGGGAAGCCGGAGATGTCCCATCGGCGCTCGAGGGCATCAAGACGGCCAAACCCGATATCGCCATCGTCGATCTGACGCTAAAAGAGGCCAGCGGACTGGATCTCGTCAAAGATCTGAAGGTGCGCCACGCGGCGCTGCCCGTGCTGGTGCTTTCGATGCACAATGAGGCGTTGTACGCCGAGCGTTCCATCCGCGCCGGCGCTCGCGGCTATATCATGAAAGAAGCGACGACGGAAAATATCGTCGGCGCCATCCGGCGCGTGCTCGGCGGCGACATCTATCTGAGCTCCGAGGTCTCAGCGAACGTGCTTAAAAAAATGTCCGGCATGAAAACGGAGGGATCGGGCTCGGTCGAAGCTTTAAGCGATAGAGAGCTTGAGGTGTTCCGGATGATCGGCAGCGGTTTGAGAACGCGCGATATCGCGGACAAGCTTCATCTGAGCGTCAAGACGGTCGAGTCCTACCGCGAACACATCAAACAAAAACTTCAACTGAATAATGCCGCCGAGCTTACGAGGGCCGCGGTCGAATGGGCACAGAGCAATTAGATCATCCATATAGGGGATTCCCCGGTAGCGTCCCCGAGAATCTCCCCTGAAAGATTCAGGCGCTACCCCGATTTTAACCAGCCTCCGTTTCGCATAAGCTATGAGTCAGACGGAGAGACGCGATGAAGAGCCGGAAACTGGCGCCGAAGATTGCTTTAGTTTTCGTCAACAACGAGATCGTGATGAAGGCCGTGAAGAGCGCCCTCGAGAAAAGGGGGTATGAGGTAAGGCATGATATCGAATCGTGCGCCGGGGCGAAGCTGGGAGTCATCGGCGCTTATTTCGCCTACTTGGGGATAGTGAAACAGCTGCTTGATTTGAACCCCGCCCTCCCGGTCATCCTCATCGAGAATAACGAATTGAAACTCGACGAAATTTCGGGATCTTCTAAAGAACTGTACGACGTGATCAAGATCGAAAATCATGACGAAAGGGAGATCAGCAGGAAAATAGGGCAGTGGTTCTCTCAAGAAAACGGAAGACGTCTCGAGAAAGGAGCCTGAAATGCGCACGGACATAGGGATATCAGAGATCAACAGGAACTCCGTGGTGCTGCTTTTGACGCATCTATTGGCCGACGAATACCTCCTTTATACAAAAACACGAAATTACCACTGGAACGTCGAGGGTCCTCATTTTCCCGAATATCATAAGTTTTTCGAAGCTCAGTACGAAGAGCTCGATGATCTTATCGATCAAATCGCCGAGCGGGCGCGCGCTCTCGGCGGCAATGCGCTGGGAACAATGAAAGAATTTCTGAATCTGGCGCGTCTGAAGGAGTACCCTGCGGACTATCCTTCCGCGCGCCAGATGGTGCTGAACCTTTTTGAAGACCACGAGGAGCTGATCGTTCTTCTGCGCGAGGATCTCGCGGCGTGTGCGGACAAATACAAGGATGCCGGCACGAGCGATTTCCTGACAGGTCTGATGGAAAAGCATGAAAAAATGGCTTGGATGCTTAGATCGATGCTGGAAAAGTAACCAGGCTGGATCACCGGATGTCCGGCAGAGGCGGAGGGCGGCGCGATGTGGTGGATTAAATGGCTTCCATGGAGATTTGTCGTCCGTTTCGGCGCCCGGGCGCAGGGGTACCTTGATCCGATCGCGCTGCTGGCGCAGCTGCAGCGCTTTGGGCAGCCGTCCGAAGTGATGGCGCCGACCGAGCTTTTGCGGGCGGGGGCCGTGCTCCAGGCCCGCGGCCTTATCAACAGCCAGGCGATACAGCACAATCTCGATTGGGTATGGCCCTATTGGGTCAACCGCCAGTTCGATCCTGGTGACACGGCGTTCGTTCCGCGCGCTTTTAACCTCACGCACATCAATCTGACTCACCGCAACTGGACGGCCGTCGGCATTCCCGACATGCCGAAGCTTCCGCTCGTGGATCCTCGGGGGCTTCTGACCCCGCATTTTGACGGCTGGTCTCTGGACGCATGGATCGTCGGAGAAAAAGGCGCCGAGCTTATTCCCTGCCGCATGCCTGCCGTCGAACAGACGGTGGATCTCGGAAATTGGGCCGTCGAAACACGTTCCTATCACCATGAGCTGCGTCTGGAAGCACGCGCCGAAGTCGTCCTCGAGTCGGGCCAGCCCGTATGCCGCTGGACGCTCAAGGGTTTTTCCGGCGGAAAGGGAAGACTCATCGTCTCTTTAAGACCGTATAATCCCGAAGGCATCAGTTTTGTACACAGCATCGAGATGATGGACGGCAACGCCGGATGGAAGATCAATAGAAAGCAGCCGGTGCATTTCGACGCGGTCCCGGAGCGCCGGCAATTTTCCTATTACCGCCGCGGAGACGTGCATCATTTTCTGAACGAGCCCGGAAACGCCGATGAAATCGACTGTCATGTCGGACTCGCCACGGCGGCAGCATCTTTCGATATCGAGGCGGGCCGTGAAAGGAGCGTCACGGTGCGCATCCCTTTCAAAGGCAAATCCGAAACCGTCCCGTGGAAGCCGGTTCTTCAAAACAGCTGCGGGCTCCGGACGAGCCTGAAAAAATTCAAATTCCTGTATGATTGTGCGGTCAGAACGCTGGTGCTCCACTCTCCGGGAGAAGTTTATCCGGGGCCTTATACGTATAAACGGTTCTGGTTCAGAGACGCGGCCTATATCATGGACGCGATGCTCTGCCTGGGGATGAGCGAGAGGGTCGAGCGGGCGCTGGACAGTTTTCCCGCAAAGCAGCTGCCGACCGGTTATTTTCTGTCGCAGGAAGGGGAGTGGGATTCTAACGGCGAAGCACT
>CAZJAX010000032.1:10491-17332 GCA_964543965.1 uncultured Planctomycetia bacterium | reverse complement strand
AGATCACCAAGCACGAGAAGAACCTCATCGGCATCGCCGAAATGGGACGCCTTCCAGGCGCGATGTTCGTCATCGACGCCAAGAAGGAAGATATCGCGATCAAGGAAGCCAACCGTCTAGGCATCCCGGTTATCGCCATCGTCGACACGGATTCGGATCCCGATATGGTGCAGTTTCCGATCCCGGCCAACGACGACGCGATCCGCTCTATCCGCCTGATCACGAAGGTGTTCACGGACAGCCTTATCGAAGGTCTGCAGAAGGCCAAGGCCTCTCAGCCTGTGGGAGCGGACAAGGATTCTGAAGCCGTCCTTTCCGAAAACCGCTAACATGTCCGGAGAAAATCAGATGATCATCGGAGCGGATACCGTCAAAGAATTGCGCGAGAGAACCGGCGCGGGCATCATGGACTGCAAGGCCGCGCTGAAGGAAAACGCAGGCGACATGGAGAAGTCCATCGATTGGCTGCGTAAAAAAGGCATGGCTTCCGCCGCCAAGCGCGCCGGACGCGACGCCAAAGAAGGCATCGTGACCATCAAGGTCGAGGGCAAGAAGGCGGTCATCGTCGAGGCCAACTGCGAGACCGATTTCGTCGCGAGAACGGATGATTTCAAGAACTTGGCGGATCTAGCCGTCCAGGAAGTGTCCGCGCACGGCGAAGCAGCCGTCTCGCAGGACAAAGTCTCTCAGCGCGTCGCCGAACTTTCCGGCAAAATCGGGGAGAAGATCCTTGTCCGCCGCGCAAAAGCCGTGCAGGCCTCGGGGACGTTCTTCAGCTACATCCATTCCAATCAAAAACTCGGCGTGCTCGTGGATCTTTCGTGCGCGAAGCCCGAGACCGCGAAGAATGCGCAGTTTGAAGCGCTCGGCAAGGATCTGGCGATGCAGATCGCCGCATCGAGCCCGATCTGCCTCAAGCGTGACCAGGTGCCTGCCGCGACACTCGAGCGCGAAAAGGCGATTTTCCGCGAAGAAGTGAAGGGTAAGCCCGAGAACATCGTCGAAAAAATCGTGCTCGGAAAGCTCGACAAGTTTTACCAAGCGCAGTGTCTGCTCGAACAGCCTTTCATCAAGGACGACAAGCAGTCTGTGACCCAGCTTCTGGCCGCGACCGGCAAGACGCTCGGCGATACGGTCGAGATCAAGCAGTTTGTCCGCTTTCAGCTCGGAGAAACAGCGGCCGGATGAAAAAGTTCAAGCGCGTCCTTCTGAAGCTGAGCGGCGAGGCCCTGCAGGGCAAGCAGGACTACGGCGTCGATCCCGACGTCGTCGAGGACATCGCGACTCAGCTCAAAGAAGTGAAGGCGCTGGGCGTGCAGCTTGCTGTCGTCATCGGCGGAGGCAATATTTTCCGCGGATTTCAGGGCGAGAACCGCGGCATGGACCGCGCGACCGCCGACTACATGGGCATGCTCGCCACGGTCATCAACAGCATGGCGCTGCAGGACGCTCTGGAAAGAAAAGGCGTTTATACCCGTGTGCAGACCGCTATCGCGATGCACTCGGTCGCCGAACCTTACATCCGCCGCCGGGCGATACGCCATCTCGAGAAGGACCGCATCGTGATCCTCGCCGGAGGCACGGGTAATCCGTACTTTACGACGGATACGACGGCCGCTCTGCGCGCCATCGAGCTCGGAGCGGAAGTGATTTTGAAAGCGACCAAGGTGGACGGGATCTATTCGGACGACCCCAAGCTCAACAAGAGCGCCAAGCGCTTCAAGAGCCTCCGCTACATGGACGTATTGAAAAAGGGCTTGAAGGTCATGGATTCGACCGCGATCAGTCTTTGCATGGACAACAACCTGCCGATCATCGTGTTTGATCTGCTCAAACAGGGCAATATCCGCCGAGTGATCACAGGACAAAATATAGGGACTACAGTTTCCAAATGAGCGCACAAAACGTCCTGCGCGAAAGCGAGGAGAAGATGAAAAAGACGCTGGAGATCACCGGCCACAGCTTCGCCCAGGTACGCACCGGCCGCGCCAATCCCGGTATGGTGGAAACTTTGCACGTCGACTATTACGGCACGATGACGCCGCTCAAGCAGATGGCCAATATCACCATCCCCGAGCCGCGCACGCTCGTCATCAATCCCTGGGACGCCTCCGCGATCAAGTCCATCGAGAAGGCCATCCTGGAATCTGACCTGGGCATTCCCCCGGTCGTCGACGGCAAGATCATCCGCCTGTCGATCCCGACCCTGACCGGCGAACGCCGCCAGGAACTGATCAAGATCGTCCACAAACTAGCCGAGGACGGACGCGTTTCCATGCGCGCCATACGCCGTGACTCCAACGAAAAGATCAAGGCTTTGAGCAAAGAAAAGAAGATCACCGAAGACGAGACTTTCAAGGCCGAGCAGGATATACAAAAACTTACCGACCGCTATATCCAGCTGATAGACCAGGCTCAGTCCACGAAAGAAAAAGAACTAGCCCCCTCATAAATTCGAAAGTCAGCAAGTAAGAGCCGGTAGCTCAGTTGGTAGAGCACATCCCTTTTAAGGATGGTGTCGAGAGTTCGATCCTCTCCCGGCTCACTTTTTCTTATTGCGCTCATCCGCTTTGTTGCTCCTCGTCGACGTGGTCCTACCACGCCTTCCTCGTCGCGCCTCGCGGCTGAACGCACTAAGAAAAAGTGACTGCTTACTGCTTCATGAAAAAGTGAGCCGGGAGAGGAGCGAAGAGAGCCTGCGAGCCCCATAAAGGGAGAGGCGACCTATGGAAGCCTCGACCTTCCGACGAGCAGGCGAATGGCCGACCGGAATGAGGCCGTCTGAAAGCGCAGCGGCGTAGACGCGGAGCGCTAAGTCTAGCCGAATGGAGGCGCCGATCCTCTCCCGGCTCACTCACTTTTTCAAATAACAACCGCATCTGCGTCGTTGCTTCTCGTCAACGCGGCTTCCGCCGCGCCTCCTCGTCGCGCCTTGCATATGAGGCCGTTATTTGAAAAAGTGAATGCTTCCCTAAAAAAATATGCTAAAATGTTGTCCTTAAATAGGATAAACCAATGCTTGATCTCGCTTTTATCAGAGAAAATAAAGATCTCGTAAGAGAACACCTCAAAATCCGCGCCCCCAAGCTCGACTTTGACGCCTTTTTAAAGTTGGATGAGCAACGCCGTTTGCAGTCCGGTGAGCTGGACGTCCTTCGGGCTGAGAAGAACAAGGCCAACGAGGAGATAACCCAGATACTGAAGGAAAAAAGGGATCCCAAGGATAAAATAGCCTCTATGAAGGCTGTATCCCAAAAAATTGCTGATTTTGAGGCAAAAATGGGGGATATAAGCCAACAAGTGACTGATATTCTTATGATAATCCCAAATATACCCCATTCCAGTGTACCTGTGGGGGTGGATAGCACCCAAAATAAGGTCGTTTCCTCGTGGGGAGAGCCCAAAAAAACTGAATTTAAGCCCAAAGAGCACAGTGAGCTCGGTTCTGAGCTCGGAATCCTCGATATGGGGAGGGGAGCCAAGATATCCGGGAGCGGTTTTGCGGTATTTAGCGGTTTAGGGGCCAAGCTCCAGCGGGCGCTCATCAACCTCATGCTCGACCGCCATACCACCCAACACGGCTACAAGGAGTTTTGGCCGCCGGCGCTGGTCAATAAGGCGACGATGACGGGGACGGGGCAGCTGCCGAAGTTTGAAGAGGATATGTACAAGCTCAAAGATGACGACTTGTACCTCATCCCGACGGCGGAGGTGCCTGTCACCAATCTGCACCGCGACGAAACGCTGCGTGAAGAGGATCTGCCGCTCAAATACACGGCGTACACGCCCTGCTTCCGCCGTGAAGCGGGCAATTACGGCAAAGACACTAAGGGGCTCGTGCGCGTGCATCAGTTCGACAAAGTCGAGCTCGTCAAATTTTCGAAGCCTGAAGATTCTTACGAAGAGCACGAGAAGATGCTCAAAGATGCGGAGAAGATCCTCCAGATCCTGGGTCTGCCTTACCGTGTGCTCCAGCTCTGCTCGGGCGACATGGGATTCGGCGCGGCCAAGTGTTATGACATCGAAGTCTGGGCCAACGGTCTTGGGCGCTGGCTTGAAGTGTCTTCCGTTTCAAATTTCGAAGCGTTCCAGGCGCGGCGCGCCAACATCCGCTTCAAGCGTAAAGAAACCGGCAAAGCCGAGCTCGTGCATACGCTCAACGGCTCCGGCCTCGCGCTTCCGCGCGTCATGATCGCGATCCTGGAAAACTACCAGAACGCTGACGGATCCGTTCTTATTCCTGAAATTCTACGTCCCTACATGGGCGGTCTGGCGATCCTGAAGAAATAGTTTTGGGAGAGGCAGGCAGGGAGCGGTCTTCAGCGGCAAATTTTGGAGGGGTGGCAGAGTGGTCTATTGCGGCAGTCTTGAAAACTGCTGTGCTGCAAGGCACCGTGGGTTCGAATCCTACCCCCTCCGCCATTTTTGCTCCATTTTCGCCTGGCATTTTCTTCCGAAATACCTTATGATTCTGCCATGGCACCTTTAGACCGACTGATCCCGATACAGAGCGCGGCGGATATCCCGAAAGCGTATCAAAATACGCCGATCCAGCTGCTTCTCGAGTATCAGAATCTGAACCGCGCCCATGAACCCTACCAGAATGCCCAGATCCTCGTCGGCATGTGCATGGACAACCGCAAAGCGCTTAACGTGCCGGACAACTTCGCCTATATTCTGCGCTCGGGCGGAGCCAATATGCGGCCGAGCGGTTTCAAGATCTCCTATGCCATCGCCGTCGGCGGCGTGCGTTACATCGCCATCGCCGGGCACGACCAGTGCGGCATGGTCAACCTGATCTCGCGCAAACAGCAGTTCATCGACGGGCTCGTCGAGTACGCCGGCTGGGACCGCGAGAAGGCGACCAACCATTTTCTCAACCTCGTGCCTATGTTCGAGATCGGCAACGAGATCGATTTCGTGCTGAGCGAAGTGCGCCGTCTGCGTTTCGAGTACCCTAAGATCACCATCGTTCCCATGCTCTACCGCATCGAGAACAACAACCTCTACCTCATCCGCGAGTAATCCCTTAGCCCGCTTTCCAATAATTTACTTCCGGTTAATCTGATCGTAACAACCGTCGCGGATAATCATTACAACATGATATCCGCCCCTGAAGCCCAGAAGCTCGTCGCTGAGCATGGTCTCGAGCCACGCGAGGAAGAGATATTCCTGGCAGCATCGCTCGGGCGTGTCAGCGCGCGTGACGTGACAGCACCTATCCCTCAGCCGGTCTTTGACTATTCAGCGATCGACGGCTATGGTTTGAGAGCTCTCGATACGTCGGCAGCTTCCTCTGAGAGGCCGGCCGTGCTGAAATTGAAGGGCACGGTCAAGACAGGTGACCGCAAAAGTCCGCCTCTCGAACGCGGATGCGTCTGCCGCATCATGACGGGATGCATCATTCCTGACGGCGTGGACGCAGTAGCCGCCAAGGAACATACGGAGATCGACGGAGACCGTCTGATCGTGCGGGCGCCTGTCGCCCGCGGTCTTAATGTCCATTACCGCGGCCAGGAGATCAAAAAAGGCCAGACGGTGCTTCGCAAAGGCGCTCTGATACAGCCCGGTACCGTCGGATTTCTTTCGGCGATGGGCATCGGCCGGATCATAGTTTATCAGGCGCCCCGAGTATCGCTCATCAGCACCGGAAATGAGCTGGCGCCTTCCGGCCGGCCCCTCAGCGAAGGCAGGATATTCGATTCCAACACGCCGATGATCGCCGCTGCGCTCGAAGATATGCGCATCCGTCCTGTTTTTACCCGCCGTTTGAGCGAGCAGCCGGCACTGATAAAAAAGGTGATCCGTTTTGCGGTGAAAGAAAGTGATATCGTCGTGTTGATGGGAGGCGTATCCGGCGGCGGCTTCAGCCGCGTGAAAAAAGTGCTCACCGAAGAAGGCGTGAAGATAGTATTTTCGAGATCCAGCCAAAAGCCCGGTAAATCTCTTTATTTCGGAAAAAAAGAAGGACATTTGATCTTTGGGCTCCCGGCAAACACTGCGAATGCGTTCACTTGCTTTTACGAATATGTGTATCCCGCGATACGGCGCGCGATGGGATATGCGGAAGAAGCTCTCACGTCGGGTCTTGTCCGCCTCCCCGAACCGCTCCATTAGGGCGCGGGGCATGGGCTCCTTCACAAGCTTCAGCGGCGATCACCAGCCGCAGCGCTTAATCCTTGTTAAAAGCTGATAAATCATTATAGTCCTGTCGATTGCAAATACACACTCCCTGGCGGTAGACTTAATCAAGACTGTTTTTAGAACAGTTTTCAAACATTTTATTAAAGTCATAGAGAAAGAAATTTATGAAAAAAAATCGAGCGCTTTTTCAAACAATTTCGTCCCTCCTGATTCTGACGCTCGCATGCGAGCCCTTCGCCTACGCCGCACCTGAAATTACCAAGATCGACCCGCTCTACCAGCCGAAACCGGATCTCGGCATTCCTGATTCGATAGCAAGCATCGAAGATCACCATCGCGTCGGTTCCGGCGGCACGAAAATGATCTACCTGATCCAGGATGCTCATACCAACCCTTCCGGCCAGATGAACCTTTCGAAGACGCTCTCCATTCTCCTAAAAAAAGATCCGCAGATACGCTACGTGTTTGTCGAGGCGGGTCTGGGGAACAACTCGTTGTCCTATTTCCGGCAGTTCGGGACGCCTGAGGCCCGAAGGAAGGCGGCCGAGCCTTATATAAGGAACGGACAGCTGCACGGAGAAGAATATCTGGATCTTGTCGGCGGCCAGGACTTCATGCTTTGGGGCGTCGAGAACATAGGGCTTTACCGCCAGTCGATCGAAGATTATCAGTATGTTGCCAGGGAACGCGGACGTTT
>CAZJAX010000032.1:0-10391 GCA_964543965.1 uncultured Planctomycetia bacterium | reverse complement strand
GGAAGATAAGGCGTTCTTCACGATCCTGGAGGAAAAGCTCGGCGCTTCCGCCGCTTCTTACCCCGAGCTTTCGGCCTATTTCGAATATCTTAAGACGGCCAGGAAGATCAGCGCGGGCGACATCCTGAAGGAGATCAAATCGCTCGAGGAAGAGATCTTCTCGCTAGCCTCCGTGACCGAGGACGAAAAAGCGCTCGGCCGCGCGCAAAAATCGACGGACCTTCTTTCCGCTCTGTTCCGCCTCACGATGACGCCGGATGAATATGAAGAGTACAAGGCTCTGACCGCGGAATTCGGTATCGTCCGGATGACCGGATTTTTGAACAAAAAGATCATGGATCTCGGCGCTTACTACGACCGCGCCGTATTTCTTGAGGAAGGGTACGAAGACGTGGTCGAGAAAGCGCGCAAATTCTATGAGTCGACGTTTGCCCGAGACTCACATTTCGTGAAAGAGATCCTTTCGGTGATGAACGGCAATGGCCAGGAGCATGCGGTCTTCATCGCCGGCGGGTTTCACGCGCCTAACCTGAAAAGCCTTTTCAAGAGGGAGAACCTATCTTATGCGTCCATCATGCCGCAGGTGACGCAGGAGACCAACCAGAAGCGGTACGAGAGCATCCTTTTGAGCCAGCGCGGCGCTTCGACCGCGGCCAGTATCCCCGCCAAGCCGCTGGCCGTGAACATGGATCGTCCGACCAATCAAGGCACGCTGGTGCTTTATCCGGAGCTGTTTCCCGGCAGAAGATCCGTGCTTCCGGAGATCGCCGCGAGCCTGGGCACTTCCGTGGATGCCTATGTTTCGGCGTTTGCCGGGATTGACGGTGCCCGCTTGGCGCTCACGCGCAGGGAAATGCTTCAGAGGACTGCAGGACTTGCGGTCCTTGGGTCGCTTCCTTCCATGTCTGCGGCGCAGGATGAAAAAACTCCGGAGAATCCCTTTCATGAAAAAGATTCCGACCTTGGAAAGCAATTCAATGAATTGAGCGCTTTGATCAAGGCGGGGAAAAAACCTTCCGCGGACGCGTTTTTAGCCGAGTACACGAAACGTGCCGGGGAGCTTCTCAATACGCTGGATTTTAAAAAACCTGATCCGGAAAGCGTGCCTCATATGAGGTTCAAGAAGCTGATGGCGAATTATTTTCTGTATAAGCTGACCGAAGATGTTCTGAAGCCGATAGGGTCCGGAAACGCTTTGATCACGCCGGATATTCTGAGGGAATTTACCCTGCTGCTTGTTAAATTCAATGAGATCAAGCCGCTTGGAAATTCTGTCTTTGATGATCTCAAAAAGAGCGTATGGCCCGCCGAAATAAAGGCGCTCGCCGAGATGCTCAAGATCACCGGCAAGGACGCGCGGTTCCGTCTGTCGAGAGAAGCGGCCGTCTCTTTGGCCGCGCGCAACGTCTATTCCTATCATCGAAAATTTTTTGAGAGGATGTCCCGCGAAGAAAGTACGAGCGCTTCGATGATCAGCGGCTTTGTCGATCAGGAGAGGTATCTCGTGAGCGTGCTGGCGCTCGCCGCAATCCGATCTGCGGACGAGGGCCGGGAAGGAAAGAGCGATGTACGGAAGCTTTACGGCGATGAGATATCCAGGCTCTCCGAGGCTTCGAAGAAAAAGAACACTGACGGATTCGTCACTTCTCTGTCGAGACTCGGCATGCTAAGGAGTCTTGTGCACAGCGCCGCCTTGAGCCGGGCCGATTCCGATGACGCCAGAAAATTTCTGCAAGAAGCGGATAAAAAGATCCTGCCGTTGATGGATAAAGCGCTTGCCGACTGGATGGAGGAAGTCAGCAAAGCCGTCAAAAAAGAGAGCCGCGGCGTCGAGGTGACGCTCGCACAGGCAGCTTTTCTTAAAGACCTGCTTTCTGCGGCGAAGATCTTCGGGTCGCGCGTCTATTTTCTCGACCGCTGGGGCGGTATCAGGGATCAGATGCGCCCAGGCGTGAATGAATTTATTCAGGGCATCGAAAGCAAGGCGATACCGCTTCTGGTAAAACACGTCGAAGAGCGGCAGGTGTATCTGAAATTCAATTCGTTCAAACGTGACGGCCGGGAGACCTCGCTGGCCGAGGAGATCGTGCGGGATGTGTCCGGCGGCATCATTTATCATTACGCCCAGGCGATCCTGGAGCACGGGAAGGATCCTTTCGATGTCATTCAGCTCATCACGGATTTCGAGAAGAAGCAGGGACTCGGCACGGTCTGGGAGCTGGTAAGGAATGCGGACGAAAAAACCCGCGCGGCCCGCGAAAGGCTCGGCAAGGCTTTGCGCGAAAAGGGACATGCCTTACCCGGAGGCGCGAGACTGGCCGATATCAGCCGCCGCCAATTTTTAGCTACGGGGCTGACCGCCGCGACAGCCGGTATCGTTCTCGGAGACAGCGCGCCGGCGGAGGAAATCCAGGAATTGAGGACGAAGATCGCGTCAGCTTTAGCGCGAAAAAAAGACAAGGAAAAGGAGCTTAAGTCCGCGCAGGAGAATGCCGGCCGGATCTATCGCCAGGCTCTTTTCGGCGCCGTCACGACCTCCGTGGCTTTTGAAGGGGCTCTGATCCCCGAGGACAGACGGGGCAAGGACGGCGAAAAATACGATATCGCCGCTGCCAAAAAAATGGGCAGGATCGCCAACCGTCTGGATCCCGCCGGGATGGGCGCTCAGGCCGACGCTGTCCTGGTCATGGCCAACGGAAAGCAGCATCTCTTCCGCAACCTCTCGGACATTTCTTTAAGGCCGAGAAAACGGCTCGAGCCTGAGCTGCCGGCGGATGTCGCCGAATCTTTGAAGGGCTTCCCGGGAGATATCCAGCAGCGGCTTCGTGATCATGGATATTACAAGAACGAAAAAGGCGATGTGATATCGCTCAAGCTCCACACGATGGTGGTCAGCAAAAAAGACCATTTGCCGGTTTTCGGCTGGAGGGAGAGAGTCAACGGCTATATGCTTGAATATGAGTTCTATGATTTCCCGGGAAACAAAGATGCCGCTTTGTCCAAAAAGACCGTTGAGATGCTGAAGCAGTATGCCCTGCTGGGGTATGTTCTGCCGACTTGGAACGAGATCCCGGTCCACCCGGACGTCGCAAAACTGCATTTGGCCGACCGGGCTAGACGCGAAAATCGATACGATCTATTCTACCGCTATTTGATCCTGACGGATCCCGCCACGGGCCTGACCTATCGTTACCATATCGAAGGACATTACCTGAATCCCAAAAAATACGACCCGGGCGTGCCCTACCTGCGTACCAATGATAATCCGCTGAAGTCGAGGGATTATCTTGTGATCTCGGGCACGCAGTCATTTTTCCGGCAGCGCTCGATGAAGATCGACATCCGCGGGAAAATTTACGACCAAGTTTCGTATGACGCGGAGCGGGCCCTGCTTTCCGACGAAAGAGAATTTTCCCCGGACGGCGTGCCGAATTTGTCGCGGCTCATTGATACGGTCGGGCTCTCGAAGCCCACCGAAAAAGACGGGTTCTACTTCAGCAGACTTTATGGCGATCCCTCCCGCCCGCCATATTATAAGGCAAGCCAGAACTGGCCCAATTCCGATTTATTCGCAAGAGCCGTGAGTTATGAAGACGTCCTTTGGAATGGGGGAGTGATCATTCCTTATGACAGGAGAGGTTTGGAGCGCTTTGAGCGCAGCAACAGGCTGGCGAAAGGCGACATGTCTCAGTATCAGAGCTACATCCCCCAATCGTATCAGAGGGAACTGCTGGTCGGTGATTCGGCGATCCGGTTGGTCGGCGCTGACAGAGCTAAAAGAGGAAGAGATCTTTCAAGGGACATGAACGAGGCGGATAGCCAAGCCGATAAACTGAGGATCGGCAGCGAAATCAGGCTTTTGGGGCCCTACCAAGACCCCAAGTTCTTGCCCCCTATCGAGACCTTCTGGCATGTCGATGAAAGCTGGCTCGGCAATACCATCCCCAGTCCGAGGCATGCGGACAGCGCCGTCGAAAAATTAAAGACAGAGATCGACGCTCTCAATGAAACGATCAAGGAGAGCCAGAAGACCTTGCGGGAGCTGGAAAAAGACGGCGCGCGTTTGGCAACGCGCCGCGAAGTCTTAGCCCTAGGTTTGCTCGGGGCGACCCAATTAGCATTGATGAATCTGACCGATCTGCCTAAACAGCCGTCGCCGAAAGCCGCAGCAGAGACGGCGGAGGACTTGCCGGAAGCGACTCTTAAGGTTCTCCAGTTTCTCCGCAGCCCGGAGGCTGTCGGCGCCATTCATAAGCCGGGACAAATCACGGCATCGAATCTAAGGTCATATATCCGCTGGATGAAAACTACCCGTCAGCAGCGTGTCAGCCGTATCGTCGGGATATACCGAGATGCTGCCCGGCAGGAGCCGACAGCCGAAATGCTGCGACAGCTCGAGATGTTTGAGCGCTTGATCGACGCCCCCGGATCGGACATAAAGAAGCTTTATCAGTTAAAAAAAGAGGTGAGCAGAGCGTTTGGGATAAGCTACGGCGCCAGCCTTAATATCTCCCTGGACTTTTCCCGCAGCCCTGTCGGCCAGGATTATCTGGGTATGCGCTGGGAAATACGGGAGTTGTCACAGGAAAGATTCCGCTCCCAGCTGCCGGATGAAGCGCGGAGGGCACTCGATGAGGTATGGGGCTCTCTGAAGAGCGGCCGTGCTTTGGACGAGAGCACAAAATCTGCGATGGAACGGCTTTCGAAGTATCTGGAGGACAGCGGTTTTCTGGAGAAAATGAAACCTGACTACGAGAAATTTTTGGCGGAAGAAAGACAGCGGCTGGCAGCGTTGGTTAGGCGGCATTTCGGCGCCGCCGGGATTGAGGAAAGCCGCCGGTGGCTCACCGAGCGCGGGGTGCGGTTGACGATGCCGCGCGACGATTATTTCGATCTGAACGTACTGATATTGCGCGCAACCTTCGAGCTTTTGCCTGCTAAGCGCTACGAGAGCCTGATCGTCGCCGGCGCTGATGAGGAGAGCTCGATCTCGTATCACACGAAAAAAGACGAGCTGTATTTTTCGTTTCCGGATCATTTGGCCGGAATTTTGGGAACGGCCAGCGATGATCCGCTCCAGACAGGCGATCTATGGGCTCCGGTCGCCGCAACGGTCATGCATGAAGTGGGGCACCGCTGGGATTTTCGCGAGCTTCCGAAGCCTCTCCGCAGCCAATACTATGGGATCAGCTGGGATGTTAAGGAGGTTGCGTTTCTGAACCCTCAAGCGAAAGCGCCTGAAAAAGGAGTCATAAAGCTGGATTCGGTCCTCGCAGGTTCGATGGACGCGGACTTCCCCGTCCTAGAGCGGCTTGAAGGCAAACTTTCGGGATTCAAAGCGGTCGAGGATCTTGCGCAGATGATCGAAGTATTGTCGATACGCGAGAGTGCGGCCCGGGAAACATCTCGTGCTATCACGAGCTTGCGCGCGGGGCGCCCTCATCTGGCCAACAAGATCTTTTTTGCTTATGGTTTTTGGGATCGCGTGCCTCATGCCAACAGCCCTTGGATAGTCCGTCTGGACGGAGCGCCTGCCGATCAGCCGCATGGACTCTACGCCTATCAGGATATCGCGGGAAAACGTTTTCAGTTGACCGTTTACGCCGACGGCCGGGTCGGTGTCCCGCAGCCTATCCGGGACAAGTTCGATCCCAATAATTTCATAAAGAAGAGCGGCGCCAAGCCTGACGGCGCGCGTTTGGCCCGCACGTTCCATGAGGGTAATTTCGGCCGAGACTACCAGGCGGAGGTCATCAAAGAGGGCAGCGTCCACAAACTCGTCCTTTCTTTCAATAAAGATTTCGGAGGGCTTGAAGTTGACGACGGAAACAGCAAGACTTCTTACCACCGCATCAAAATTCCCATCGTTTCTGCCGGCACATACACGATGAAGGACAATATTTACGGCAAAAGCTATATCGTGACCGTGAAGGAAGACCGCAAGAGCAAAAAGTTCAGCATCAAGGTTTCGGAGAATCCCGACCAGCCGAAAAGGACCGCGTCCGTCAAAACACAGTTTGTCAAAAAACGCGAAGCCGCCTCCAGCCGCCGCAAGCCAGGATTTTTCTTTTCCATCGGCATCACGGTATCCAACGAGATCCGGCGTATTCTGGGTTTCCGGAACGGCCGAACGACCGGCGATCTCAGGATGGGCCTCGAAGACAGCAGTGACACCGACTGGGACTCAGGCAGAAAAGGCCGGACGGGGAAGAGGGATCGGGATGGCGCGCGTCTGGCCGCTTCCGCGAAGGAAGTAAGCCAGTTTCGTCAACTGCTGAGGGAAAAACTTGGCAAGCATTATGCGGTTCGCGCCGATCGGATGAGCGTCAGCGACGAACGTATCGCAGCCGTTATCGACGCGGAGGATACGCGCTCTGCCGTGCGCGACCTCGTGGGCCCGCTGAGTCCCAAAGGCGGCATCGAACCCTTCGTGAGTCTGGTGGAGCGCCAGCGTGCTCTTCATCCGAAGCCTAAGCCCAAAGAGGATGCCGCTGCCCCCAAGCCGGTTCCCGCGGACCTCTCGCTCATCCTTTCCCGCGATTATGGCCGCAGCATCGAGGGCGCTAAAAAACTGCTCGCTGATACGATCGATTATCTGATCGCCCAAGGAGCTCCGCGCCCCAATCTTTTGGCAGCGCTCAAAGAGGATATCCTTGCCAAAGGCGTGCAGATGAACGCCGGAAGCATCAACTCCTCCCACAGTCTGACGATCTCAAAAATATTTTCCCAGCAGCAGACTCTGACCGCCATCGAGATCAATGCAGCCTTGCTTTTGACCGTGCAGGAGTCCTTGCGAGAGCAGAAAGACAGGGAAGGCGCCGCGCAGTATTTTATCGAATATTTCGGATCGCTGGCCGCGCGCGAGGCCGCCGGCATGCAGATCATGAAATTTTCCCCGGAATGGAAAAAAATGTTCGACAACGCCGCCGTCTTCTCCACAGAGCTCACCGGATACGGCATCGACATCTCGGTGCGCGATCCGCGGGCCTGGAATCAGGCCTATTTTACGCGTTATTCTTCAGAGATCCTGTCTAGTGTCGGCCGTGCCGTGGGTCTGGAAGTCACAGAAGCGGAGGAAAAGGAGAAATTCCTTCAGTGGGCTGCCGGCAAAGGCCTTTATACGGCTGCCAGGGTCGACGCGTTTCTGTCGGGGTCGACGGGGATCTATGCGGAGACGCTGAAGTTCTTGAATTTCGGAGTGCGTCATCAGACAAAGCCGGGCCGCGAGGCCAAGATCGAAGGGGCTCTCGACACGCACATCCCGGCCAACCTCTATTCGGTCATCGCCAATGGCCGCGTGACCCAGCTTACCGAAGCGGTTTATCTGGTCTTCACTTATTTCGAGATGAGCCATAACCGTCTATCCGCTGCCGCTTATCTCGACGAGCGCGGCAAAGCCGTCTTTGCGATACGTCAAAGACAGACGCCCCAAGCGTTTTATACCGATCTGCGGCTTTTCAAGAGGACCGCTGAAAACCTGTTATCCACGATATCTTCCGTGGCTGACGGAGATCAGGCGATCTTGAACTCGGCCGCGCGCTTGGCTTCCGAAGCGGGATCTGCGAAAGAACCGGATCTCGGTCCGGACGCCGCTTCACGAGCCTTCTTTGCGGGCGCAGGGCGTCTCCTGCCTTCCGCCGATTCCAAAAGAAGAATCGCGCTGGATCTTCGCGTCTATGACCTTACGAGAAATTCAGGCAAGGTGATCGTGGAGGGCTACGGCCAGCCGGTCGTCATCGACCTTGAAAGCGGTTCGCACCAGAAGGTTTCCGAAAGCCTGAAGCAGGACGCCGTTTACAACCCCGACCTCACGGATCGGGTCATGAAGCTTGCCGAGATCAACGCGGTCGGAAGCCCGGCTTTTCCGCCGCAGGCGCCCTTTGTCGTCTATCTGCATGACCTGGACGGCCAGTTGACCGGTGTCGCTCAGGCGGACAAAGCCAAACTCGCCAATCTCCTGACGCATCTGAGCGAAAAAGCCGTCGTGATCCTCGAAGGCAGCGACAAAGCCGTCGCGCTCGCACGCGAGGTGATACGCGAAAAGGGGATACAGAACCCCGGCCGCTTTTTCACCCAAGTGCCTGCGGACTATGAAAAAACACAGGCCGTCCATCTCATCTCCAAACATTCGTACCTCAATCCCATCCCTGCTTTTGCCGCCAAGATCGCGGGTATTTTCTCCGACCACGCTCAGCACTATTGGCTGGCGATGGAAAACGACAACCAATCCGGCCAGACGGGCGTGTTCGCTTTCGGCGCCATTGAATCGATGATCGAAAAGATCGTCTCGGGCGACATCGAAGGCGCTTACGCGATCTTCCGTCAGCTGTATGCGGCGACGAACGCCGGGGAAGAGCCTACGCTTTCCGACTTCCAGGATTTCCTCAAGGGCGACCGCTCCAAGATCCAGAGATTCGCGATACGTCCCATTCTCGCCAAATCTCTGCAAGAAGCGTACAAGATGTATCAGCTCGAGCAGGCCATCCGCACCAACGCGTGATCCTATGATGCGAACGCTTGCCCTTGTTTTGTTAACACTGTCTCTTTTTTTCTCCCCCGCTGCCGCGGAGCAGGCCGATCTTGTGAATACGGCCAATCTCAATCCGTCCAAGCTGACCGGCAAAGATTGGCTGGCGCTCTCGAGGCTCGAAAAGGGAGTCTTCGTCTTCAGCGCGATCCAGGCTTTCAAGGCCTGCCGGGTGCCGCTCAACGAGTCGCCCGATCTTTATGCGGCATGGATGGAAGCGGAGCTTGCCCGCGACAGCGAAATGCAGGAGCTCAAAGCCAAATACATCCTTACCGCCATGATCCTGCTCCGGGAGCCGCATTGCCGTCAGGCCATCGAAAGCCTCAAGATCTAGTTTTCTTGGCCCTGCCTCTAAAATAACGGTAAATCTTCCCAAAGTTTGGTAAAATCACGGGATTGTCAAAACCCCTTATGACGGCTCCAGAAAAAAAACAGCGGCAGACCGCGCTCATCACCGGCGCTTCCAGCGGAATCGGCCTCGAACTCGCGAAGCTTTTCGCAGAGGACGGTCATGACCTCGTGCTCGTCGCTCGCTCGAAGGAAAAGCTCGAGCATCTGGCGGCGGGGCTGTCCTCGCGCCACGGCATTTCGGTCAAAGTGATCGTCCGGGATCTGTCCGTCATTGAAAACTGCAGCCGGGTTCATGAGGAGCTTAAGCGGGAAGGCTTGCGCGTCGACGTTCTCGTCAACAATGCCGGTTTCGGCGGCTACGGCGATTTTTGGACCACCGACCTTGAGCACGAGACGCGCATGATGAACCTGAATATGGTCTCGCTTGTCCATTTGACCAAACTCTTCTTAACGGATATGATACAAAAAGGACGGGGCTCCGTCCTGAACGTCGCGTCGGTCGCGGCTTTCCAGCCGGGCCCGCTGATGGCCATCTATTACGCGAGTAAGGCGTTCGTGCTCTCGTTTACCGAGGCGCTCGCCAACGAGACACGCGGCACGGGAGTCACGGTGACCGCGCTCTGTCCAGGACCCACGCATACGGGTTTCCGCGAAGCCGCCGGCATGAAAAAGTCGATGCTGTTCAGCAGCCAATTGAACGTGCCGGTCGTAGCCGTCGCGCGCGCCGGCTACGAAGGCATGAAGCGGGGCAGGACGATCGTGATACCGGGTTTCAAGAACCGGCTGCTCGTGCAGCTGCTGCGGGTATTCCCGCGGAGTTTCGTCACGAAATCCGTGCGCAAAATGCAGGAAGGCAGAAGAGATTAGTAAGAAGAATTAGGAGAGGTGGCAGGCCCGCCCAAAGCTTTACGGGCCGCCACTTTTAAGGTAATTCTGGCTAAAGAATTAGGAGAGGTGGCAGAGAGGCCGATTGCAGTCGCCTGCTAAGTGACTAACCTGGTAAAACGGGTTCTAGGGTTCGAATCCCTACCTCTCCGCCAGTTTTTTGGTTTTATAAGTGTAAAGTGTACGATTGTTGTACGAAGAATTTACGGAAAGCTTGTAACTCGTTGCTGGAGAGATGGATAATTCTTCTAAAAAACGAATCCCAGTCTCTCCGTAGTTTTATTTGTTTGAAGGAAGAAAGTGTACGATTGTTGTACATAGAATTCACAAAACGGGTGTAACTCTTTGTAAGAGAGGGGGATAGATTTTTGGATTATCGAATCCCAGACTCTCCGTAGTTTTATTAGTGGGCAAATGATGTAAGTTCGATATGTATGCAAGTTAGAGCGTAACATCATTGGAAACATTGAAGTTACGCTCTTTCTTTGTTTGTTCCTAGTTTCTTTTGATTGCTTTCAAAAGTGTCCAATTTCTGTACAAATTTTACAAAACTGTACGAAAACTGTACGAATCAAGAAGTTGAAGATTCTATTCAAGCGGCTATTGAAATTCAAAAAGAAGTTCGGAT
>CAZJAX010000031.1:1140-17567 GCA_964543965.1 uncultured Planctomycetia bacterium | reverse complement strand
AGAAGATCGCCTCAAATACGATAAGGCGCTCAGCGTGATCGAGGGCCCGCTGATGGACTGCATTAACATCGTCGGCGATCTTTTCGGCTCGTGTAAAATGTTCCTTCCTCAGGTCGTGAAAAGCGCCCGAGTCATGAAAAAGGCGGTCGCCTATCTGACGCCCCATATCGAAAAGGAAAAAGCGGCCGGAGGCAGACACTCGGCCGGAAAGATCGTCATGGCCACCGTCAAAGGCGACGTGCACGATATCGGCAAAAACATCGTCGGCGTCGTGCTCGGCTGCAACAACTACGAGATCATCGACCTCGGCGTCATGGTCTCCTCGGAAAAGATCCTTGCGGCGGCCCGCGAAGTCAAAGCGGACATCATCGGCTTAAGCGGTCTCATCACGCCCTCGCTGGACGAGATGGTGCACGTGGCCCGTGAAATGCAGCGCGAGGGTTTCAAGATCCCCCTTCTGATCGGCGGCGCTACGACTTCCGAGATCCACACGGCCGTCCGCATCGCCCCCGCCTACGAAGGCCCTGTCGTCCACGTGCTCGACGCCTCTAAAAGCGTCACTGTCGCCGGAAGCCTTCTCACGCCGGCGTCCAAAAAAGCGTTTGCCGAACAGAAGAAAACGGCTTACGAGAAGCTCCGTGCCGAGCAGAGCGGAAAAAGATCGGCGGCTCGTTTTTTTACGATCGAAGAGGCTCGTGCCAACCGCTACTCCCCCGGCTGGAAAACATCACCCGTCACAGCCCCCTCGCTTACCGGCGTCCGAACCTTTGAGGACTATCCTCTGGAGGCTATCGCCCAAAAGATCGACTGGTCGCCGTTCTTCCACACCTGGGAACTTCGCGGCCGCTACCCCCAGATCCTCGAAGATCCTGTCGTCGGCGAAACGGCCAAGAAACTATTTACCGAGGCCCAGGCTCTCCTTAAAAAGATCGTCAGTGAAAAACTCCTGAAGGCCCGCGGCGTCATCGCGCTCTACCCCGCCGCAAGCATCGGCGACGACGTCGAGGTCTATGCTGACGGGGCGCGCTCGAAAAAGATCCAGACATTCCATTTCCTGCGCCAGCAAATGTACAAGGAAAAGGGCGATCCCAGCTATTCGCTGGCCGATTTCGTCGCGCCCAAAGATTCGGGCATCAACGACTACATGGGTTTTTTTGCCGTCACAAGCGGCATCGACATCGACCCGCTCGTCGCCTCTTTCGAAAAAAGACACGACGATTACAATGCTATCATGACCAAAGCTCTGGCCGACCGCCTGGCCGAGGCCTTTGCCGAGCTCATGCATGAAGAAGTTCGCAAAAAATACTGGGGCTACGCCAAAGACGAATCGCTCACCCCCGAGGATCTGATACGTGAACGCTATCGAGGCATCCGCCCCGCCCCGGGATACCCGGCCTGCCCGGATCATACGGAAAAAGCGCTGCTCTTTGATCTGCTCGGCGCAGAAAAGAACGCGTCGATTAAATTGACCGAAAGCTTTGCGATGCACCCGGCATCGTCGGTGAGCGGATTTTATTTTTCGCATCCCGGATCGAAATACTTTGCCGTCGGAAAAATTGGCCGCGACCAGGCCGAAGACTACGCGCGCCGAAAAGGCATGGACTTGAAGACGGTCGAGCGGTGGCTGGCGCCCAATCTGAACTATGACGCCTAAAAAGGAAAATCTCCGATGAGACCCCAAAAAGGCTCCGTATCCTTTACGCTGTTCGTGCTGGCGCTATCAGTCGGCATGGTGGGCTTCGCGCTCTACCTCCTAAACCTCCCCCTCCAAAAGAAGCAGGCGGCGCCTGCGGTGCACACCGCACCCGCCGCCGCAACGGAGGCCGAGCTCAAAATGGCGCAGCTGCAGGGCGAGCTCTTTCAGCTCTACACGGCGATGGACGGCTTCGAGTCCATGAGAAACAGCTCCAAATATCTTGAAATCGCCGGCGAGGCAGGTAAAAAACTCATTGAGGCTGACGATCTCTGGGAGGAACACGCCAAGGCCCGGCACGGCGCCTTCGACGGCATGATCGGCGGCATCGTCGAAAATTACGAAGGCCGCTTCACGAGCGCCGAAAAACTCGAAATGCTTGGAAAAAAATACGGCATCTCCCCGGACAAGCTGCGCCTGATCCAGGCCGAGCTCGAGATCATGTTTTCGAGCGACCTGGCCGAAAAATACGCCGGCAGCGTGATGGAGACCGCCGAGGAGCATGAAGCGCACCTCCGGCAGGAAAACGAGACCCCAAACCCCGAAAACCCGGCAACCGACAATGTCTAGAGGAGAGTGCAATGCCTGAAATGCTCGCACGTTTTGCGATCTACGCCTGCAGCGTCTATATCAGCTGTCACTACGTCAACGGCCCCTGGATCGTCGGGCCCGTGTTCGGACTTGCGGTGATCTCGTGGGATTCGAACAGCTTCCGGGGTTTCGCCGCGAAAAAGCACCTGGCTTTCACGGCGGCTTCGTCGCTCATCTGGGCGCTCGTCTACACGATCTCGTCGCAGAACTGGAACCGGGGCTCAGACTTCGCTGACTCGCTCTACGGTTCCCTGCCTATCGCCGTGGTCGCGGGCAGCGTTCTTTTGCCCTTAACTCACCGCATCCTGCTCGGCGCTTCTTTCAGGACGACAGCGCGGACGATAAGCTATCTCGTCCTTTCCTATTATTTCGTCGCCTTTTTTTCTCTGGCCAATGATTCTTTCGGCTGGGGGATGCGCCTGAACTTTCTTCTGATGTCGCTGGGCGCCTGGCAAGGCGCTTACCTCTACTCCTTCTTTCTTCAGGATCGCCGCCCCTGAAAGCGGCCGGTATTTTTTTGCGACCCCTTGATTCCATCCCTGATCAAGCATAAACTAGACCCGGGGAGATGATCATCTATGGATAAACGGTCGATTCTGATAGCCGACGACGAATACGATACGGTGTCGGTGCTCGAGCAGCACCTCTCGTCAGCCGGATACAACGTCCACGTCGCACGCGACGGCTACACGGCGCTCACGAAAGCGCGCGTGATGTCGCCCGACCTCATTCTTCTCGATCTGATGATCCCGGGCCTCAGGGGCGTCGAAGTCAAAAACCGCCTGAACCGCGAATCCACCACGCTCGATATCCCCGTCATCTTCATGACGGACAACGCGAGCACCGACGAAAAGATCCAGGGCTTCAACTTGAAAGCCGACGACGTCGTCGCTAAACCTTTCAACCTGCGGGAACTGACCGCGCGCATCGATTCCCTTTCCCTGCGCTACCGTGAGCGCGATCAAGTGCTGGCCACAGACGCGCTGACGGGTCTAGGCAACCTGCACGTGTTCAAGCGTTCGATCGTACAGCTCTTCAATGTCGCTCGGCGCTATGAACGCCCCTTCTCTCTCGCCGTGCTGGATCTCGACGACTTCAAGATCGTAAACGATACCTATGGACACGCCGCCGGCGACCACGCGATACAAACGCTGGCGCGCTGCATGAAGTATTCGTTCCGCGAGACCGACATCCTGATCCGTTACGGCGGAGACGAATTTGTGGCGCTCTTTCCTGAGACCGATGAGATAAAAGCCGCCGAAGGCATCGAACGCTTCCGCGATAACGTGGCGAAGATCGCCTTGCCGGTCACTTCCAAGATCAAGATAGGGCTCAGCGTCAGCATAGGTTTGGCGACCTACAGAAAAGACCTGCAGCAGCCGATAGAGCTTTTCGAGATCGCGGACAAAAAGATGTACGCTGAAAAATCCGCCAAGAAAAATCTCCTCGGCGAGAAGCAGGCCAAACCAAAACGCCCTGCGTCAAAACCCAAAAAATAAAGGATCATGGATCGATGACGGAAATACTTCAGGAGAAATGGATGCGGGGAGTTGCGATCACCACGACGGTGCTCGCGGTCATGACGGCCATCGTTTCGGCCCGCTCCTCCAATTGCGTCGCCCAGACTCAGGTGCTTACGGCCGAGGAAGGTATACGCTGGACCTATTACCAGCACAAAAATCTGAAAGCGCAGCTTAGCGGCGTCCAGCGCGACGCTTTGGTCAATGGCCTGGCCCGCGCTGCGGATCCCGAGCAGATCAAGGTTATCGAGGAAAAGATCGCGGCCCACGACCGCGAAATACGCCTAAATAACGGTCAAATGGAGATCAACGAGGCCAAGGCGATGGAATTTCGCGCGAAAAAAGAAATGGTCAGCGAGCAAGGCAACTGGTTCACTCTTTCGGCCGTCCTCTTTCAAATAGCCATCATGCTCTCCTCTGTCAGCGCCCTGCTGAAAAAGAAATTCATGTGGCTCGTCGGCCTTCTCTTCGGAGCCGCAGCAATGGTCTGCGGCGTAAACGCGCTCTTCTTATTCTTCTAAATATTCGAGGATGTTTTAGGCGTGGGCTGCTCTGCGGAGCAGTGCGGCGACTTCTTCAAAACCTTTTTTCTCGGCGCGGTTGAGGGCGGTCACGCCGGCGCTGGTCTTTGCGTTCACATCCGCACCCGAAGAAAGAAGCAGCGAGACGACGTCTCGATGGCCTCCGGCCGCCGCAGAAATGAGCGGCGTTCCCCCGAGAAATCCTTTCGCATTCACATCGGCGCCTGCGGCGATCAGCAGCTTCACGACCTCCAAAGACCCCGCGCCCGCGGCTTCACCCAATGCCGTCGTTCCGTCCGAGAGACGCGCATTCGGATCAGCTTTGTGACTGAGGAGCATTTCCGCCCGAACCGCATCCCCTCTTCTGGCGGCACGGCAAAGCTCGGCATTTTTATCAGGGCCGATAGCCTCGATCAGTGCGGCGGGTTCCGAAGAGGCCAAATTTTCATAGGACGGGATCGGCAAAGCTGTGGCCGGCGTGATCTCCAGAACCTTCGGAGAAACTGCGGCTGTCTCTAGACTGGAAGCTTCGGGCTTCGGAGCCTCCGGCGCAGCCGAAGACTCGGACACCTGAGGCGGCAGCGCTTCCTCTGCAGCTAAGGAAGCTTGCGAAGGCGTGTGCGGCGTCTGGGTAAGAGCCTCCGATCGCTCAAGGGCGGGAAGTTCGTCCGTGCCTTCGATCGCATCGTCGATCTCCCTTTTCAGGTTGTCGAGATCCTTCAGCAGCTCGGCATCGCTTTCAGCGGCGGCCGGCCCGGTCAGGAGCAAAAGAGCTGCGAGGATCAGGGATGGGTGAAAATGCTTCATGCGTAGATTCTAACCCATGCCCTTACGGGGGACAATTATTTATTTTTCTGATATGATTGTATTTCAGCCGGCCGAGAAAGGGCCTATTCAAGATGACCTCAAAGGACAGCGAGAAGAGAAAATATCAGCGTATGGGCGTAGAGTGCGAGGTCAGCTTCGCCGTCGGCCCGGAGCCTGATGAGAGAAAAAGACACTATCTCACGGTGCCCGCCAAAGATCTGAGCGCTGAAGCTATCGCCCTGGACTGCCCCAAAGAACTCGAGAAGGGAACCTTTCTCCACCTGAGACTCAACTTCATCCGTAAAAGCTCGGTGATAAAACTGCGCGGCGAAGTGACGCGATGCGCACCTCACGGGAAGCGCTACACCGTCGGCGTGAAATTTTTCGGATCAGAAGCCAGCCTGTCCAAGATCCTTCTGCCCTGCCTCTAGGGCTCGGGTACGATCCGCCGCAATCCTCCAGACAACAGCGAACAAGACGAGAAGCCCTGCCGCCGGAAGCCCGTACCATCCCGCACCGCGGTTAAGCAGGCCTGCGAGATAGAAGAGAAACGAGATCCAGGCGGCTAGAGCAAGCCAAACCCTTTGTGCCGGCCTCCCCCCTTCCATCAGCATCAGCGCGGCTGCAAAAAGCAGGAATAAAACCGTGTAATGATGCGTTTCGGAGACCGGCGAGGCCAAAAGCATGAGCGCGGGAAAGAGCGCGTACTGGGCCAGCAGCCGAGTCTTGTCCCCGTCCGCCCGGCGGCTCCGCAGCGAAAACGCGAGACCTGCCAGCACTGCTCCGGACAAAATGCGGGTTCCGAGGCGGATAACTTCGTTGGAACCCTGAAAGTAAAGACTCTCTGTTCCCCAAAATAGACGTGTCGCCAGCGCGCTCAAAGACTGATTGTCCTGCGCGAAGGGTGTTGTCGCTTGATGCCAGACCGGGCTCTCGAAAGGCCTTGCTGACACGGACTGCGCGGCTAGACGCAGCCATTCGAAAAGGTATTCAATGGTTCTTTCTCGGCCGAGCACCCACCCGGGCACGATAAGGGTGAACAGCCCCGCTCCGGCCAGCGTCCACCACAGCACCCTCCACTCCCTCTTGAACAAAAAGAAGAAAACGGCAAAACCCGGGGGCGACACCTTGAGCACGATCGCCAGCGCCAGAAGCATGCCGGCAAAAAAATCCTCGCGCTTGAGATAAAAATAAAAAACGGCGGTCAAAAGAAAAAGGACCAGAACCCCGACCTGCCCCCGCGCCAGCGTGTGGGTAAAACACGGGAGCGTGAGCGTATAAGCGGCTACGGCCGTCAGAAGCGCGCTCTTATTTTCCGGGAACATTTTTGCCAGAAGGACGACGGAGCCGTAGAGCGCCGTCAGCGACAGCGCGTACCAGAGAAAAACCAGGAGAGGCAGAGGAAGTTTCGTGAAAAACGAAAGGATGACGGCCAGGAGAGGCAGATAAAGATAGTTCCATCCGCGGCTGTTCTGCGCGGCATAGATATCGCCGCCGGAGTTCACCGCCTCGGCGGCGGCCAAATACACGGTAAAATCGGTGCGTTTGGGCACTTCGAAGCAGCCGCGGTAAACCGTGGATATCCCCAGACCCGTAAAAAAAGCGGCCGCCAGAAACCAAAAAAGTTTTTTGCGGGAAAGAAGGGATCCGAGAATGCGCAGAAAAAGATCCATACGGCCCTCGCGCGCCTCAGCGCCTTTTTTCTACGCGGCCCAGCGTGCCGTCAATCAGCACAAGCGTGCAGTCGTAACCCTTGGAACCTTTATGTTTCGGCGGAGGCTTAGGGCGGTCGATGCCGTAGGTCTTTCCCAGCATCCGCGGATCGACCGTGTATCCTTCATCGGGAAAGTCCATCATCCCTGCAACGCGGTACTCGAGCATCTCGACCGGCTTGCCTTCCGCATTAAGACCGTCGGCATACATCGAGTCGGGTTTGCCGAGAACCGCCAGGACGTCTTCTTTTTTCATGCCGATCGAAAGATTCCTGATCTTGTCGTCGGATATCTCGGCCGCAGCCGGCACCGAACCGCCAAGCGCGAGAATGGATCCAATCAGCGCTGCAGGAACAATGCGGATTCTCAATTGAAGCTCTGGTTTTTCCAATGGTCTTCGAGCAGGCGACGGAAGTCTCCTTCAGCGGAGCGCATCACCTGCCCCGCGACAAAAATGAGGACGGAAAACTGCCAGCAGTCCTCAGGCCCCACGATCAGACCCGAATGCACGTTTTCGCTGCGCTGCAGCGCCGCCTTGTGCTCCGCGATCGCTTTCGAAAGCGCGCCTTCTTGGATCTCCATCGACGAAGTGATGTTGTTATATTTCATGGAAGGGAAAGAAACGCCGCGGACGAGGAAAAAATTGGTCAGCGTATTCTCGCTGAACTGCATGTCCTTTTCAAACTCAAATCCCTCAAAACGCGGCGTGCCGTAAGGCAGGATGAGCGTCGGCTTCTCGACGATGACCTCTCCCTTGCGGATCACGGTATCGCCGTTGTTCACGGAGGATTCCGAAAGACAGATATAGGGCAGATGTGTCGGTCCTCCGCTCAAGAGCGGCTGCACGCGCGGACGCACGATCTCGGTCTTCTTCAGCGCCTTATCCCAATATTCCTGTATGTTCATGCGGCCTCGTACCGGAGCACCGGTGTCCGCGCCTTGGAGCGCGGGGTTTGGGCCTGCCCGTCCCACGTTTCCAGCGGGCGGAAGCAAGCCTTTAGATCGTTGACCATTTTTTCGACATCCAGCCCAAGAGCCCTGGGCCGGTATTTTTCCAGATATCCGACCGCTCCCGCATAAAGTCCGCGGGCACCGGTCAGGATCCCGCGGTCCCACTGATAGATCGCGGCGGCGGCCTGGATCACGCCTTTATAAAGGTCGCGGTACATATCATTGGACGCCGTCTCGAGCCAGAGATCCTCGATGACCTCATGACAATCGAAGTACTCGCCTTCGTTGAAGAGCTCGAGACCTTTGGCGAAGCGCTCATCCACCGTTATTTTTCCGTAAATATTCGAAACCATAAAGCCCCGTGTTGTGCCCGTCGCTCCATGCGACATGGATCGCGTAGCGCCCGACGAGCCCGGCGTGGTAACTCGTCCCGCAGGCGACGATATTGAGAGCCAGAGGCTTCACGTCCGCCGGCACCGCTTCAGGTTTCAGCGTGCGCGCGCCGGTGATCTCATTCACGCAAGCCGCGCACGGGCAAAGGAGGCGCAGCGCGCGCGCTTCATAACGGCTGGACTTTCCGTCGTTCCACAAAATACTGATCTCCGGCGATCCCGCGGGGCTCACCTGGATCGGAGCTAGTTTTTTACCATGCGTCTTCCGGCTGCTTTCGATCTGAGCGGCGAGGCTGGAAGCGATCTTCATAAATATCTTCCCCGCCGCGCCGTCCGGGTCAGCTATTACCACAGGTTCACCCGCATCGGAAGCGGCCCGCACGGATGTTACCAGAGGGATCTCCCCCAAAAAGGGAATCTCGAGGCGCTCGGCGGCTTTCCTGGCTCCAGCCTTACCAAAGACCTCATCTTCATGCCCGCAATGCCCGCAGACATAGCTTGCCATATTTTCGATGACGCCGATGACAGGCGTGTTGAGCTTGTCGAACATCACGATGGCCTTCTGCGCGACGTTCCAGGCGACGTCCTGCGGAGTGGATACGATGACGGCACCGGTCAGCGCGACGGACTGGCAGAGGCTCAACTGCACATCGCCGGTGCCGGGAGGCAGATCGATGATGAGGTAATCAAGCTCGCCCCAGTCTACCAGCGACAGAAAATCCTGGATCATTTTATTGAGCATCGGCCCGCGCCAGATCACCGCCTCGTGCGGAGGCATGAAGAAAGCGGTCGAAATGACTTTGACGCCGTGCCGCACGACAGGCTGGACGCGGTTGTCCTTCATCTGGGGCTTGTCCGTGATCCCGAGGATGGCGGGCACGCTCGGACCATAGACGTCGGCATCCATGAGACCGACTTTGGCGCCGGTCTTTGCCAGAGCTGCGGCCAGATTGACGCTGACCGTCGATTTTCCGACGCCGCCCTTTCCGCTGGCGACAGCGATGATATTTTTAACGTTGGGTAAGGCCATAGCCGCTCCGTGAAAACGCCATTATACCAAAAATCAGCGCATCCCCTTTTTTAAATCCTTGAGCGGGTAAAATGTGTCCCGCCAGGTCACGCCGCCGCTGACCATCGCCGAGAGCGCAGAACGCCAGAGGATAAAAAGGAAAAGAAGTCCGGCGAGAGGATGAAGAAAAAAGGACGAGACCGACCAGCGGTTGTATCTCTGGCCGGAGAGGTAGACGAGAAAACACATCAAAGCTGAGCCCGCGCCTAGCAAGCGGACCTCCCCGCTCCCGAATATCAGCGCCAAAAACCAAAACACATCCGCAAGCAGGAGGGCTGCCGTCGCCGCGATCAAATTGATGACGCTATAATTGAGTCCCCGGAAACCGTTTTTATGCAGGCTTGAAAGGACGCCTTTGAAACCGACCACCCATCGTACGCGGATAAAGTCTGTGCCGTACATCGCCATCTGGCGGAAACCGGCGCGCTTGATCATTCGTCCGAGGATCATATCATCCGCGACCTCAAGCGCCAGAGCCTTGTGCGTCCCGATCTTTTCATAGGCATCGCGGCGGACCATATTGAAGGCGCCGATACCCGCGTAGGCCAGCGAGCCGCGCCGCTTGGCGGCCCAGGGCCGGTAGCGGGCGTTGAACGCCAGCGCAAAATAATTGACGAACACTGCCTCGACATACTGGCGGATGACGAGCCCGGGAAAAAGCGTCAGGTGCGCGAGCGTATTCTCGCGCGCCGCCTGCACGGCCGCCGCAAGGGTTCCCCTTTCCATGATCACATCGGCGTCGGTGAAAAGCAGCCACTCGCCCGTGGAAACCTTGTAGCCTTCATGAAGCGCGTGCGTTTTGCCGAGCCATCCGGCAGGAAGCTCTTGGATCGTAAGGATCTTAAGCCGTTTGTCCGGAATGGACTCCAGAAGCGAAGCGGTCCGGTCATCGGAGCGGTCGTTGACCGCTATGACCTCGAAATCGGGATAGATCTGCGCTAAAAAACTCGAAGCCGCTTCTTTGACGCACGCCTCTTCGTTTCGGGCTGCGAAGATGACGCTGACCTTCGGCAGGTCGGGCTCTTCGGGAGACATGGCCGTTTGCAGCTTCGGTGTACGAAGAAGAATGCCCAAAATTAGGTCGGTCCCTTTGACCAGCCAGTAGAGAAATACAAGTAACGCTAGATATGCCATAGGGTTGCGTCTTTCCTTAAAAAAATGATCCAAATCCGCTTGAAATGCAGAATTTACACGCTATAATATAAAGCATGTTAGTTTCAAACCAAACGATCAACGTTCTATCCGTCAAGTCTGCGACCATCGCCGTATGGCCGGTCGTCAAGGCTTCGTTTTGTCATTATCGCATGGCGAAGCGAGTTTCGGGTAGCGGGTTGAAAGGCGGTTTAGCTAGCTAGTAAGTCTAAACAACGGTCGTTCAAAAACCCCCGCTGCCTTGAAGAAGGCGGCGGGGGTTTTTTGTTGGACCAAACCAAGGAGAAGTCAAATGATCAAAACCATGACTCATATGGGGAGTCCGCGAATCGGGGTCGTCAAGCACCCGGTCAAGCTCACGGCTCTTCTCTATCTGAAAGAAGCTCTGCGCAAAGAGCAGTACGAGATCTGCTCCGATGTCATCGCGGTCGCCAAGGAGTTCGGAGCGACGGCCTCGGAAGTCCAGAGCCTGCTCGAGGATCCGAGACGCAGCCCTGGATAGAAATAACCGGCGTTAACCCGCCCGCAAGCGATCCTTCGGGCGGGTTAACGTCCGGCCTATTTCTTCGGCAGCAAAGCTTCGAGGTCGCCCCGGAGCTTGTCCGACAACGGGTCGGTCGTCGAACCGTAGCGTCCGGACACTTTCCCGTCCGGTCCCACCAGAAATTTATTGAAGTTCCAGGCGATGTCCCCTTCCATGCCCGGCTGTGACGTGAGGTAGGCATACAGCGGGTCGATATCCTTCCCCTTCACGCTGATCTTCGAAAACATCGGGAACTTCACACGGAATTTAGTCGAGCAGAACTGCTTGATCTCCTCGTTCGTACCCGGCTCCTGGCCCATGAAATTGTTGGCCGGGAATCCCAGGACTTCGAA
This sequence comes from uncultured Planctomycetia bacterium, assembly GCA_964543965.1. GTDB lineage: Bacteria > Omnitrophota > Gorgyraeia > 2-02-FULL-51-18 > 2-02-FULL-51-18 > CAMDWQ01. Next base: position 6,283 of record CAZJAX010000031.1, on the reverse strand, counting down.
GCCCTGCTCGCGGTATTTGTCATAGAGCGTCTGAAGCGACTGGTACTGCGGTGTGAAGCCGCAGCGCGAAGCCGTGTTGACGATGAGAAGCGCCTTGCCCTTGTATGCGGCGAGCGTCGTCTCCTCCCCATCGATCGTTGTGACCTTGAAATCGTAAATATCCGCTGCCATGGATGACTCCGGGTTGAGTATTTCGTGAGAGAAAAGCGCCGCTGCGATCAGCAGCAGAATGGAAAATTTTTTCATATGGCTCCTTTTTAGTAGCTTGCGATCGCCGCGTTAGGATGGTCTCCCGAGACGTCCATCATGCGGCGCAGCGTCCTCTCTGCTTTCACGCGGACAGGCTCGGGAATTTCGATCTTGTGCTCGAGCGTCTCGAGCGCGTGCGCGACCCAGCCGAGCGTCGTCATCTTCATCGTCTGGCAGACGAACTGCTCGGTCGGCATCACAAAACGCTTCGAAGGGTGGTCTTTTTTCAGTTTGAATATCATGCCGACTTCCGTGCCGATTATGAACGTGTCGGCCCCGGATTTGGCGATGTACGGCGAAAAGCCGCTCGTCGAGCAGACAAAATCCGCTTCGTCGATGACATCGGGGGGGCATTCCGGGTGGACGATGAAAGGGGCGCCGGGAAACTTGAGCTTGGCCTGCTTCACATCCTCGGCCGTGATACGGATATGCGTCGTGCAGAAACCCTGCCAGAGTATGATCTCTTTTTCGGGGCAGAAGCGCTGCACGTAGTGGCCCAGATTCTTGTCGGGGACAAATATGATCTGCTTGTTCTTCACGGATTTGACGATCTGGACGGCGTTGGCGGACGTGCAGGCGATGTCGCTTTCCGCCTTCACTTCGGCCGAGCTGTTGACGTAGCAGACGACGGCCGCATCCGGATACTCCTTTTTCTTTTCACGGAGACGCTCGGCCGTGACCATCAGCGCCATCGGGCAATCGGCCTCGCGCACCGGAAGGATCACGGTCTTTTCGGGATTAAGGATCTTGGCGCTCTCGGCCATGAAATCGACGCCGCAGAACACGATGAGGTCGTACCCCGTCCCCACCGTCGCCTTGGAGAGCGCCAGCGAGTCGCCGAGGATGTCCGCGACTTCCTGCACCTCGTAGTTCTGGTAGTTGTGGGCGACGATGTAGGCGTTGCGCTCCTTTTTCAGACGCAAAACCTTTTCGCGCAGCCGCGCTCGAACGTCCCCCGTGTTAGCCTTTTCTAAGATGTCCAATTCCATGAGCGTATTATACCTATTCCCGGTTAAACCTGCACGACCTCGCGGACTTCCGGAATGAGCGACTTTAAACGGTTCTCCACGCCCATCTTAAGCGTCATGACCGAACTCGGGCAGGAGCTGCAGGATCCCTGAAGGTGCAGCGTCACGATGCCGTTGTCATAGCCGTGGAACGTGATGTCTCCTCCGTCCATGGCGACCGCAGGACGGATCTCATCGTCAAGGATCTGGCGTATCCTTTTTTCGATCTCGGTGTCGCCGCCGCCGTGAGCGCCGTCCGGGATGCCTGAGCCCGGCGCGAACGAGACCTTTCCTGACTCAAAGAGCTTCTTTAGCGCGGTGATGATAGGTTCGACCATCAGGTTCCAGTTGGCGCCCGGCAGCTTTGTCACGGTCACAAAATCCCTGCCGACCATGACGCCCAGGACGCTTTCGATGCCGAAGAGCGTCTCGGGAAGCGTGACGCCCCTGGCTTTTTCCTTGTCGGGGAAATTCAACGAACCGGACTCGATGAGGGTGCGGTTGATGTTGAATTTAAGCGTATTCGGGTTCGGCGTGATCTCAGCCCGGATGTCGAGCGCGTTGCTAGTTTCCATTTATTCCTCCGTCGTTACCTTTTCAAGCCTGTCCACGTTGTCTTTTAAAGCCTCTTCCAAAGCTCTCCATGCGAGGGTCGCGCACTTGACGCGTATCGGGTACTGCCGCACACCTTCAAAGAGCTTGAGCCTTCCGACCGCTTCCCGCTCTTCCGCCGCCGGTTTCTCGAGCGTCAAAAGATGGATGAAAGCGTCCTTAAGCTTCTGCGCCTCTTCGGCGGTCTTGCCTTCGATCATCGTCGTCATCATCGACGCGCTTGATTTTGAGATCGCGCAGCCCTCACCTTCGAAACCGACAGCCTGGATCACGCCGCGCGCGTCCTGCTTAAGATACACGTAATAGTTGTCGCCGCAGAGCGGGTTGACGCCGTGAGCCGAAGAAGTCGGGTGCTCCAGCTTTTTAAAGTTCCTCGGACGCTTATTGTGGTCGAGGATGACCTCTTGATAAAGCTCGCTCAAACGCACTTCCCCGCCGCCGGTTTTACCGTTCATGATCGGAATACCCTCAAAGTTTTGAGTATCCCTTCCGCAAGCGCATCCGCCTCTTCGCGCGTGTTGTAAAATGAAAATGAGGCTCTTGTCGTTGCCGGCAGCCGCAGGCGCTTCATGAGCGGCATAGCGCAGTGATGTCCGGCCCTCACCGCAATGCCGTATTCACCGAGGACGGTTCCCACATCATGCGGATGGATGTCCGGCAGCGTGAACGAGATCAGACTCTCTTTTTCAGCCGCGTTGCCGATGATCTTGAGCCCCGGGATATCCAAGAGCCTCTTCGTCGCGTACTCCAAAAGATCGCGCTCCTGCCGCCCGATAGCCTCGAAGCCGACGGCCTGCAGATATTCGATGGCAGATCCCAAACCGATGATCTCGGTGATCGCGGGCGTACCCGCCTCGAACTTCGCGGGGGGCTTGGCGTAAGTCGACTTTTCAAAACTCACCGACTCGATCATGTCGCCTCCGTATTGATAGGGATCCATCGCTAAAAGGTGCTTCTCTTTACCGTAGAGGACGCCGACGCCGGTCGGACCGTAGATCTTGTGGCCCGAGAAACAATAAAAATCGCAGTCCATATCCTGCACATCCACAGCCCTGTGCGGGGCGGCCTGCGCTCCATCGACCAGCACGGCCGCGCCGGCGTGATGGGCCATCTTGATCATTTCCTTTATCGGATTTACGGTGCCGAGCGCGTTGGAAACGTGCGTGATCGCCACCATGTAGGTGCGGGGCCCCAGAAGCTTTTCGTAAGCCGCCATATCCAGCTCTCCCGCATCGCTCACAGGGATGACGCGGAGCTTGAGCCCCTTTTCATCGCACAGCGCCTGCCAAGGCACAATGTTGGAATGATGCTCGAGGGACGAGATCACGACCTCATCATCCTTCTTTAAAAATTTCCGCCCGTAGGACACGGCGGCCAGATTGATCGCTTCCGTCGCGCCGCGTACAAAGATGATCTCAGAATCCTTCGATGCATTGAGAAAATGACGTACGCGCGAACGCGCCTGCTCAACATACTGCGTGGCGTTCTCGCTGAGCTTATAAACACCGCGGTGAATATTGGCGTTTTCGAGACTCATAAAGCGCGCCATTCGATCGATGACGGCCTGCGGCTTCTGCGTCGTGGCCGCATTGTCCAGATACACAAGGCCGGCCTGAGAAAGCAGCGGAAAATCCTTTCTGATCTTCTGCACATCCAGAACGGAGGCTGTCGTCATGCCGCGCTCCCTGCGACCGCCCGGACTCTGCGGCGGATCGCGTCATCGAGATAGATCCTCAGATCCTTTTCGTGGACCTCCGAAAGCATTTCCCCCGCAAAACCGTCTATCAGCACCAGCCGCGCGGACTCGCGGGAAAAACCGCGGCTCTGCAGATAGAAAAGCTCGTCGTCCTCCAGCTGCCCTGAGGCCGAGCCGTGCGTCGCAATAACGTCGTCGGTGTCGATGCGCAGCTCCGGCTTCGAATACGCGGCGGCGCCGTCAGACAAAAGAAGATTGCGGTTGAGCTGCTGAGAATCGGATTTGGACGCGTTTTCAGCCACATGCACGAGGCTCACGAACTCCGAGCGGGATTCCCCGGCGAGAATGTTCTTATAATACTGGCGGCTGATGCAGTGCGGGACGCGGTGATTGACCTTGAGGTCATGCAGCGCTTTTGAGGACTCCTTCAGCACCGAGATGCCTTTCGCGGAAAAAAAACCGTGCTCCTCCTGAAAATCGACGGTCGTACGGCTCGACGAGACGCCGTCGCTGCCGGCGAACACGAAATAGTCGAGACTCGAGTGCTTTTTCAGGTGAAAGATATTTTCCGTGGAAAAAGCCCCCCTGACTCCCGGCTCCTCGAGCTGGTAATAGTCGACGCATGCGTTTTCCGAGAGAAAGAATTCAGCCTTGATCTCTTTAGGCGAAAAAGCGCCGCTGCCCTGCTTGTGCACCACGATGTTGAGGCGAGTCGAAACGCCGGCATAAATTTTAACAGCAAACGGCCCGGGGTGCGCAGCGACATCCGCTGACGAGAAGACCAGATGGATCATATCTTCGATGACGGCTTTGTCAGGGACGTGGAGCGCAAATCCGCCCGCCGTCTCTAAGCGCACTCCCTGCGGGAACGGCTTGATCCGGGAGGACGCAGGGTCGTAGACGCCGTTCGAAAAAAAGATCTTATGTTCTTTGTTCAAGGAGTTCGTAGCCCTTTTTCTCGAGTTCCACGGCCAGATGCTTGTCTCCGGAGCGCGCGATCTGCCCGTCCGCCAGAATGTGCACCTTGTCGGGTACGATGTAATCCAGCAGTCTCTGGTAATGCGTGATCACGATGAAGGCGTTGCCGGAATTTTTCAGCTTATTGACGCCTCCGGCGACGATGCGCAGCGCGTCGATATCCAGACCCGAATCGGTCTCATCGAGGACCGCGAGTTTAGGCTCGAGCACCGCCATCTGCACGATCTCATTGCGCTTCTTTTCGCCGCCCGAAAAACCGTGGTTCACGGATCGGCTCAGGAAATCCTCCTTCATTTCGACGACCTTCAGCTTTTCCTTCACGAAGTCTTCGAACTCGAGAGGATCCATCTCGTCTTTTCCCTGGCTCTTGCGCTTGGCGTTGTAGGCCATGCGAAGAAAGCTGCCGTTGTTCACGCCGGGGATCTCCACCGGATACTGGAACGCGAGGAATATACCGGCCAACGCGCGTTCTTCCGGCGCCATCCCGGCGATGTTCTTGCCCTGGTAAAGGATCTCGCCCTGCGTGACCTGGTAGTGAGGGTCGCCGGCCAAAACCTTGGCCAGCGTGCTTTTGCCGGAACCATTGGGGCCCATGATCGCA
>CAZJAX010000031.1:0-1130 GCA_964543965.1 uncultured Planctomycetia bacterium | reverse complement strand
GAGACTGAAGCCTTTGAGGATCTTTTTGCCGTTGATCTCTACGTGCAGGTTCTTGATGCTCAGCATTATCCGACACTCCCTTCGAGTTTCAATCCCAAAAGTTTCGTCGCTTCCACAGCGAATTCGCCCGGCAGCTCGCGAAACACGTCTTTACAGAACCCGTTCAGGATCGCGCCCATCGCATCCTCTGAAGAGATCCCTCTCTGCTCAAAATAAAAGATCTGATCATCGCCTATCTTCGATGTCGTCGCCTCGTGCTCGAGCCTGGCGCTCGGATTGCGCACATCGATGGTCGGGAAGGTGTTGGCCTTAGAGTGGCCCCCCACAAGAAGAGAGTCGCATCGCGTAAAATTGCGCGCGCCGGACGCCGACTTCTTGATCTCGACGGCACCGCGGTACGTGTTATTGGAGCGCCCCGCCGAGATGCCCTTGGAAATAATGCGGCTCTTCGTGTTGTTTCCGATATGGATCATCTTCGTGCCCGTGTCGGCCTGCTGAAAATGATTGGTCAGCGCCACCGAATAAAATTCGCCTATGGAGCCGTCGCCCAGAAGGACGCAGCTCGGATACTTCCATGTGATGGCGGATCCTGTCTCGATCTGCGTCCAGGAAATTTTTGAATTCCTTCCTTTGCAGAGACCCCGCTTAGTCACAAAGTTGTAGATGCCTCCCTTTCCGGTCAAGGGATCACCGGCATACCAGTTCTGTACGGTGGAGTACTTGATCTCGGCGTCTTCCAGCGCAACGAGCTCGACCACGGCCGCGTGCAGCTGGTTCGTATCAAACTTGGGCGCCGTGCACCCTTCGAGATAGCTCACGTACCCTGCGTCCTCGCAAACGATGAGCGTGCGCTCGAACTGACCCGAGTTTTCCGTGTTGATGCGGAAATAGCTGGAAAGCTCCATCGGGCACTTCGTGTTTTTGGGGATGTAAACAAAGGAGCCGTCGGAAAACACGGCCGAGTTGAGCGCCGCGAAATAATTATCGGTGTACGGGACGACCGAGCCCATGTATTTTTTGACGAGGTCCGGATATTTTTCGACCGCCTCGGAGAACGAACAGAAGATGACGCCGTATTCGAGCAGTTTCGCCTTGTAGCTCGTCGCGACCGAGACCGAGTCGAAAATCGC
>CAZJAX010000030.1:4234-17662 GCA_964543965.1 uncultured Planctomycetia bacterium | reverse complement strand
CCAAACTCATCCCGACAGAGCTTGAGATCACCATCGAGTCGGCGCTCGAGAAAGAGCCTGAGCTCAAAAACCTCTACAAGACCAATCCCCAGATCACCGACCTCATCAACACCGCGCAGATCCTCGAGGGTATGGCGCGCCACGCCTCGACACATGCGGCCGGCGTCGTCATCAGCCAGAAGCCTTTGCGCGAGCACGTGCCTCTTTTCAAGACCGGGGACGGGGATATTTCGACGCAGTTCGCGATGGAATCCCTTGAGAAGATCGGTCTCCTCAAGATGGACTTCCTCGGTCTGCGCACGCTCACCGTCATCGACGACACGCTGAAGATCATCAAGCGCATCCAGAAGAAGGAGGTGAAGTGGTCGGAGATCCCTCTGAACGACAAGAAGACCTTCGATCTGCTGTGCAACGCGCAGTCCATCGGCGTGTTTCAGCTGGAAAGTTCAGGCATGCGAGACATCCTGAAAAAACTGCGCCCCGACAAATTCGAGGACCTGATCGCCATCCTCGCGCTCTACCGCCCGGGTCCCATCGGCTCCGGCATGGTGGACGAATTCATCAAGCGCAAACACGGACAGATCCCCATCGTGTATGACCATCCGATGCTCGAACCGATCCTGAAGGACACCTACGGCATCATCGTTTTCCAAGAGCAGATCATGAAGATCGTGAACGTGCTGGCCGGTTTCTCGCTCGGCAAGTCCGACAGTCTCCGCCGCGCCATCTCGAAGAAAAAAGAAGACGTCATGCTGGAAGCGCGTAAAGACTTCGTCGACGGCTGCATCAGATCGCAGATCGACCAGAAGATCGCGGACAAGATCTTCAATTTCATCGTCCACTTCGCCGGGTACGGCTTCAACAAGTCCCACTCGGCAGCTTACGCGATGATCTCGTACCAGACGGCTTATCTCAAGGCCAACTATACGGTCGAGTTCATGACCGCGCTTCTTTCTTCGGAAAAGGACAACACGGATAAAGTCGTGCTCTACATCGATGAGGCCAAGCGCATGGGTCTGCAGGTCCTGCCTCCGGACGTCAACGAGAGCTTCCCGCAGTTCACCGTCGTCGGAGCCGATATCATCCGCTTCGGACTCTCGGCGGTCAAAAACGTGGGCCAGACCGCTATCGACGCCATCATTCAGGGCCGCATCAAGCAGAACCGCTTCAAATCGTTTTACGATCTCACCGAAAACGTCGACCTGCGCGTCGTGAACCGCAAGGTACTGGAAAGCCTCATCAAGTGCGGAGCCTTCGATACGATGGGGGTGTACCGCTCGCGCCTGTTCCTGGCGCTCGACAAGGCGCTGGCGCGCGCGCAGCAGATCCAGAAGGACCGCGACAGCGGGCAGAGCTCGTTTTTCGACACGTTCGATAAGGCCGCAGGCGCCGGCGGCTCCGAGAGCGATCTTCCCGAAGTGCCCGAGTGGGAAGAAAGCGAGCGCCTGACGCACGAGAAGGAGATGCTCGGGTTTTACGTCACCGGCCATCCGCTCGACCGATACAAAAACGAGCTCAAAAGTTATTCGACCGTCAATACCTCGACGATCGCCAAGCGCCGGGACCAGGAAGAGGTCACCATCGGCGGCCTCATCAACAAACTGAAGCTCACGCAGACCAAGAAAAATAACGAGCGCATGGCCATCCTGACGCTGGAGGATCCTGAGGGGATGATCGATATGCTGGTGTTCCCGCGCGCTTACAAGGAGATCGGGCACTTGCTGGTCAAAGACGCGATCCTGTTCTTCAAGGGCAACGTCGATAAGAAGGAAGGTACGCCCAAGCTTTTGGTCAATGAAGTCACCACGATGCAGGACGCTCACAAGAAGTTTACGCGCAGCGTTCACGTACGCCTGGCCGTAGGCACGGCCGGCGAAGAGGAGAGGATGAAGGGTTTGCAGCAGATCCTGTCTCAACACCCCGGAAGCACCCCGGTCTATCTTGAATTTCTCGGCGAAAACAACAGCCGCTCCCAGATGCTGGTCGACCGCAGTCTTTTTGTCCTGCCCAGCGAAAAGCTTGTCCAGTCTCTTCAGAAAGCTCTGGGGCCTGAGGCTATCAGGCTCGGTATTTAAGCCCGCTCTCATCTGCCGGCGCTAGCGATCGTTCCCACCTCTTTTGAAGGGATTGCATACTAAACAATACAATGCTTGATTGTTTGTTATTTTTGATATAAAATACATATTATTGATAATCATGTAAAAGATCGCATGGTTTTAAGGAAACAGTTATTTATCTCGCAGCATGTTTGCGAATTGCAGCTGCTGCGCAATGATGAGCGGTCACTCTGATCACGGATCATCCAATTAATCAGCGAGCAAGATAATCTTTGAGCAAACGCCCTGTAGCAGCTAAGTGGACTTCATTGGCGGACCTATTTTCCGTCGACCTGCGCTCTTTGGCTCTTTTTCGTATTTGGCTAGGCTATGTCGTCCTCCATGATTACGTCACCCAGCTAGGCGACATGAGGGCGTTTTTTACGATGGATGGAGTCCAGCCCGCCTCGGTCATACTCCAGCATCCGGCGCTCAAGCTGCCGACCCAGTTCTCGATATTCCTCATGAACGATTCTTTCTGGTTCGTTCTTATTCTTTTTGCTTTCGGTATATTTTTTGCTATTTCTTTCATGTTGGGCTGGAGAACGCGCATCACAGGATTCATGATGTGGTTCTTTTCGGTTTCACTCCATATACGGAATCAGCAGGTTATCGGCGGCCAGGACTTTTTTGTGGGTATCGTGGCTTTTTGGGCGATGTTCATCCCTCTGGGGGATAAGTACTCTTGGGACGAGAGACCGGGAACCCATAAGACCGCGGAGCGCAGCTTTGCCACATTTGCGCTAATGGCGCAGCTTTGCTATCTGTACTTATTCGCAACCTATTATAAGACTATTCATCCCGTTTGGGTGGCGGGCAACGGTTTTCAGAGCTCGCTTCAGATCGCGCCGATGACGCTTCCGCTTGGATTCTTGATCCTCCAGAGTCCGCAATGGCTGCTGACCTTTCTCTCCTGGGCGGCGCTGGCCGTCGAAGGAGGTGCGCCGCTGATGATGCTATCGCCGTTTTATACGGCTTATTTTCGCATCGCGGCGTTTATTCTGCTCGCGATCCTCCAATTGGGTATTTTCTTGACGTTGGATGTGGTGGATTTTCCCTATGCGTCGTTCGCTGTGTCGTTGCCCTTTATTCCGGCGTTTTTTTGGGACGCGATCGCGCGCTGGCGGCCGCTTAAGAGGCCGTCCGAGATGATCCGCCGCGTTTTGACGCGCCCTAAATTTTTGGGTCCTGCGCCGACGCCTGTAAAGTTCGAGCCGACGATCCGCCGGGTTCTGGCAATGATAGCGCTGTTTTTCTCCCTTTGCTCTTTAGGGATGGGTTTGGAATTTGCCAAGGTTCCCGGCGTGAAGCTGCCGCGGTTTATTTACGAATTGAACGTCCCTCTTCGATTCAACCAGCCGTGGAATATGTTTGCCAGACCGCCGAGTTTCCGCTACGCCGGCATGTGGTACGTGATCCCTGCTAAGCTCAAAAACGGTACCGAACTCGATCTATTCCAGGAGAAACCCATCGATTGGTCGCCGCCGAGGGTTTATCGTGAAAGGTACAGGAATTCCCGCTGGAAGATCTTCGTGGCTTTCATGCTGAAGAAGGATATTTGCGAGCCGTTACGCCCGACGTTTATCAGGTATCTCGTCAAAGGCTGGAATGCAAGACATGAAGAAGATGCTCATGTTGCGGAAGCCTCTATCGTGCAGGTTTGGAATCCGCCGAACGGGAACGGTGAGATCGCAAAGAAAGTCTTATATCATTACACGACAGAGGCCTCGGCCGAAACGGATTCCGGATACGGCTATGCCGAAGCGATGCCTGAATCCGTTTTGCTGGGCGTCTAATAACACCTCAGGCTTCCTGCTTTTTCCGTCTATTCGCTTACTTCTCCGGGTGCTGCTGGAATCGCTTTGTAGGGGCGCGGTGTGTGAGTTTGAAGTACTTTTCTGGTAAGCGTGACCGGGATCGGGCGTATGGATTCCCCCACGAGATAGATCTCCGCTTTTGCGACATGCCTTTCTTCTGCGTTTTGCGCGTCCCACTCTCGGCATAGATAGTGAAGCAGAAAAATCCGGTTTTTCTCTTGTTTGGGGTCGGTCAGCGCCTGCATCAGATAAAGCTTCCATCGCGAGCCGCCGTAGGCCTTGTAGTAGATCTCCGGATTGCTCCAATCCACATCCTTTTTTCTTAAAATATCGACCTGAGTTCCATCTTTTAAAGTCCCGACGATGACTATCCAGTAATTTGAATTATAGAAATGGCCGGGCGGGGAGTAGGCTGTCCATTTTTGATAGAGACCTAGAGATTTTTCAAGACATATTATAGGTTTAGGGATGCGGAGCTGAGGTTTGGCGGAAACGATATTGAGGTAGATCACCATGAGTATAAAAAAAAGCGCGGCAAAGTTGAGAGAGGTCCGCGCTGCCGATTCGATCCTGCCATGGTAAGGCCGCGATCCTAGGAATGACGGGCGCGTTAATAGACGCACAGCGATATCACCTGCGCGTTTCGTCGGCCCGTAAGACCCCAAAACCGTCCACCACGATGACGGGATGAAGGGGATCGTGCTGATGATCGAGGCGAATGGAAAATTCAAGAGGTCCATGGTCGTCATGAAGCCTAGCTGCAGGCAGGTGAATGCTGCCAGCGCTGCAGCGCGGAAATAACCTGAATAGTACGGTATCAGGAGCATGACCGGACCCAGGGTCTCCAGGAACAGCGTACCATACGTCAGAAGCACCAAGAGCGACGGAAAGTTTAGCAGGAACTTGCCGAGTGGTTTGGCCGTGTTGGCAACTTGCAGAGAGTACTGCACGGCCTGGCCGCTCAGCCACTCGGCATTGAAATATTTGAAATACGCCATAAAAAGATACAGTATGCAGACATTCATCATCAGCGCAAATGTGGCGAAGCTCAGCTCGATCTTCTTGCTCTGCGATTGGGGCGCGTCCCATGCGTATTTCTGATCCATGGGAATGAACAAGCTCCAAAACAGCAGGAAACGCACATAGACATCGAATCCTTCGATGATAAAGGGGTTCCTGCCGTGCATCGATAGCAATATGAACCACATCCAGAAATTGGCGGCGCGTGTTTTCCATCCTGCGATGAATGCCATCGCACAGAGCGACCCGAAGAGCAGGATCAAGAGTCCCGAGCCTGTCGTGCCGTTTATCGAAAACAACGACAGCTGGTAATAATGACGATCGCCGGGCAGGAAGATCCGCATCGGGAGAACGCCTGTGTCTGAGTAGAAAGCGGTGACGTTTGGTAGCGCCGAAAGGAATTCATGAAGAACCAGAAGCCCCAGGCATACGCGAAAAAGGGCCAGCGTTCTTAGGTCTACGCTGAACATATTTTGGAGGATGCCGCCGTTTTTTATCGAGGGAAGGGTTGCGCTGTTTTTCATTTTGTGGCAGGCCTTGGTTGATAGGCTATCTTCAGGTTCTTTTGGGGTGCCCCGTCGGCGGACGGCTGGATCAAGTACAGCTCGGAACGCTCCACGTCGATGACGCCGCTGGACAGCTGGTTCCAATTTTCCGTCGCAAATCTAAGAAAATAATAAGACAGCGCCTTGGAGTCATTCTCAATTAACCGCGCTATGAGGATCCGCCAGCGCAAACCTCGGTAAAGCTTCGAGGCGCCGCTTCTGTTTTCCCAATCGACGGGCTTGGCGCTGAAAATGTCCATGGTGGCACCGCTCTTCATCGTACCGACGACCGCATACCACCCCTCACTGGCTGAGACACGGCCTATCGCCAGGTCTTTCCATGGGTGATGCGAGAATACGGCTGTGTTGAGAGCTTCGAGTATTGCCGGCCGCGGCGCAGCCGGATGAGCCGTGATGTTCAGATAGAGAAAAAATACGGTGAAGAGCACCGCAAGACCGCCGGATATCCGCCTAACGAAGCTATCCAAGGGATTCCGGGCAGGCGCTGCGCCGAGAATCCACGGCCGCGTTAAGACCTGTGCGATGATATCGCCGACGCGCTGTATTGGCGGGACACCGGCGAGGCGCTTCCATGCGATCGATGGGAGAAAGGGCAGCAGCATCAAAACGGGCGCGGCCAACAAGGCTTTGTTTGAGAGGCTGGAGCCGGCAAAGATGAAGATGATCAAAATATTGGCTTTGAGCGCTAGAGCCGCCAGATCCCATCCTTTCTTTGCTTGCGCGGTTTTTGGGGCATCCCAGGCGTATTTTTCTCCAAGCGGCAAGAACATCGCCCAAAAGGCCAGGCAGCGCAGGACCTGATCGCCGGCGTGCCAAAGGTAGGGGTTTCTGGCGTGCAGCGAGGACAGGAAGAACCATGTAAGGAACGCGGACGCGCGCGTCTTCCAGCCTACGGCAAGAGCTAGTGAGAAAAGTATCGCAAGAAAGAAGAAGAATGTTATCATTCCCGCCGCAGGATTGGACAGAAACACCGAAACGCTCCACAGCGGCCGGATCTGCGATATGAAGGGCGCCCAGGGCAGCACCCCAAAATCGGTGAAGAAGCTGCGAAGGTCGCCGAGAAGAGATAGATAAGCAGCCGCCACCGCCATTCCAAGGCAGATGCGAAAAAGAGCCAGAGTTCTGGGGTCGATGCGGAAAATTTTCTCGAAGGAAGCGGGTTTCATCGTGGGTCGCTTTGGTTGTGTTCGTCTTTTTGTCTTGATCTGGTCCTGCCGTCCAGCTTTTTGACGTCTGATGGATAGGCCGCGATAATACGTTTATTGAGCGGGCCGAGCGGACGCACTTTTTGAGTGACTTCGTAAAAATCGACCTTGAGGGCCTCTGAATCGCCAGAGTGCCGCGCATTCCATTCGGCAAGGATATACTTTAAAAAATAATACCGCCTGTAATCGCCGCCGAGGGCATACGTGTTGAGCGCTACGCGGATATAGAGACCCCAGCGCGAGGTCCGGTGGCCTTCAGCGAACGGTATCGGACGCTCCCATTCGACGGGCTTATCGATCAGAATGTTCCATTCGCGGCCGTCCTTTAGTTTCCCGACGGGTACGTACCAGAAGTTGATATTCGGGAAATGCCCTTCTTTTGAAAACGCCGCCCACATCTCGTTCAGCATAAAACCGCGCATTGGAGCGTGCAGGAAGGAAGGCATCACAAAACCCAGGTTGGTCGACACGACGGCGGTATAGAACATGAAGATGGAAAAATAAAGCGCGAAGCCGGCAAGCAAGCGGCGGAAAGGCATCTCCCAGAGGCCGTGGGCTGGCGCGGGACCTAGGATCTTAGGGCGGGAAAGGAGGCGCTGCAGCAGCTTTCCGGCGCGCTTCACAGGTCCAAAGCGTGCCGCCCAATCCCACCAAGAAGCCGGTATGAATGGTACGGTCGCCAGTGTCGCGACGGGAGGGAAGTTGATCACATCGATCGCAAGGAAGATGCCTAGCTGAAGCGCCGCGAGCAGTAATAGAGCCCATGTCCTCATCAGGTCAAGCCGTGAGGGGGAGATGAGCATAAACGGACAGGCGATTTCAACAAGTAATACGCCGTAGGTCGTAAAGTGCAGGAGACCCGGAAAGTTGAGAAGAAATTGGCCGAAGCGAGTGCTGGTGTAGCCGTAATTAAGCGCGCACTGCATCGCTGTGCCGTCGAGCCATTCGTAGCAGACCATTTTGAAATAAAAAGCGAAAATATAAATAATAAAAGCCTGCATCATTAAAGCCATGGTTGCGAAGCTGCACTCAGATCTCTTTTTAACCTTGCCGGGCGCATCCCAAGCATACTTGTCGCCGAGAGGCAGGAAGAGCGCCCAAAAGGCCAGGTACCGCAATACGGTATCCGGGCCGACGATCGCTTGAGGGTTCCTCAGGTGCAGGGCGACGAGAAAGAAAGACATCCAGATGCTCGCCCAGCGCGTCTTCCATCCAAAAATGACCGCCACCGAGGATAGGGCGCCCAGCACAAAAAGAACAAGCGCGAATGTGATCGTGTCGTTGGCTAGGAATATCGATGTCGTTTGATAGGGGTATGCGTAGTAGACGTACATCGAGGCAGGCAATACGCCTTCGTTCGAATAGAAAGGTTTTACGTACAGCGCTAGAGTGATAAAGGTCCAAAGCGCATTGATGCCCAGGAGCACGCGGAAAAGCGCGAGCGTCCGCATATCGATGCTGAACGTTCTCTGAAAGTAACCTTTGTTTTCGCTGGATCTCGTTATGGAGTTTGCCGAGGTCATCGGGTTTTTCGCGTATCGCTGTCTGGTTTTTTTTGTGCGCCGCCGGGACGGAAAGCGGCCGGCGGAGCAGCTTCAAAGAAGCTCATCAGTTTAAATATGCCTATACTCGCAATAAAAAGAGCTGTGCCTATCCAGGGCGATGTCAATCCGGCTCTCGGAACAAGGACAAGATACAGCATAAAAAAGCTTGTTAGTACGGTGAGCAGACCCATCGATGCCGTGACTTTCGGAGATCTTCCGGCAGAGAAGTATGTGGCGAAGCCTATCAAAATGAGGACCAAGAATCCGATCGACTCGGCAACGCGAATCTGATTTTTCCGTTCATTCTTTGAGATGAGTCCCTTTAAAGGCGTTGCCGAGAGTGATGAATAGTCAACGACTTCAACTTTTTCGATCACGGCAGGATCATCGGGTACCCCCCGCGCGCCTTTTGGCGCGGTCTCAAGGCAGATGGCCTCAACGATGTCGAGGCCTTTCTGCACTTCGCCAAAGACAGTATTGGTCCCATCCATTGAAGGCACATCGATGACGAAGATCGTGAAAGAGGCTGAAGCGCTTGTATTTTTTTTGGGGTACTGCGTCATCGCCAGCGTTCCGCGGCGGTTTTTTAGGGAATTTTTTTCAATCGGCAGCTCTTTCGCTGCTTCGGCCTGATCAGCGGTGAGGGTCTTTGGGCTGTAGCCCATACCGCTCGTCTGTGCAAAATACGACGGCTGCACGAGATTAAACACGCTGCCGTCAAAAAGGCCGAGTCTGGCCATTTTGAGGAACTTGGCAGCGTGAGCCGGCGCGTCATCGGGATAGACGGCTAAGACGATATCTCCCATCGATGTATGCAGGATGACTCTTTCATCGGAAAGGCGAGGCGCTTCAGCGCCCGCGCATGGCTCGGCCGCCAGCAGTGCCCATAGAAGAAGCAGCATTAACCTCTTCATGATAAGGATCCTGCGGCATTTTTTGCCGGCGTTTTAGTGAATTGTTCGATATTCACGAGGAGAGGCGAGGCGACCTGAGGGTTGCGCAGCTTCCATATGACTCCATCGACGAAGAAATGGTGAAGAGAGACGGCTGTGATGAAAATCGGCGCCGTGAAGTTGATGTTGTAGCCAAGCGTCGACGCTAATTGAGGCCCGAGCTTGAAAAGCACGTAGCCGAGGAACAGCACGGCTGCGTACCAGCGTATCGACTCTTTCCAGGCATACGCGGGTGAGGGTGTGATGCCCTTGGAGTCCATCCGCTCTTTCAGCTGCATGGACCAGGCGATGAGAAGATACTGCACGCTATGGAAGAACGGAACGAACTCATAGAACTGCGGAAGCCTGCTGCCCGGAACGAACCAGATGAACTGCGTGATGGCCGGCAGGAGCACTATCGGCGGAACCATTTTCTTCGACTGCACGCAGTGTTTGATGATCATCGCTATAAAAGCGGCTCCGCACGCGTACATGATGACGCCTGCAATGGTTTCTGTGACCGGCGGCAGACCCAGCCTGGGGTAGTTGATGCCGAAGAAGCTCCGCTGCGCGTGACCAATGTCAGCGCTGATATTCAAAAAAGCGAATGAGCCGAAAACGAAGCCCGACAGCGCCAAACGTTCATTCCGGCCCAACAGGAAGCCGCTGCGCCGCGCATAGACTGCGGTGAGACCCATTGTTTGGCCTGCGAAATGATACGGGGACCAGAGCATGTATATTTTTACGAAGTATGGCGCAACGCCGGTTGGCGACACGAAGGAGGCGATCGCGACGAGGACCATAAGCGCAGGCACTGCGAAGGCAGTCAAGGGATACTGGGAATAGTTATCGCGGCTGTGATAGAGGCGCCAATTTGTTGCCGCGAAATGCGGCCAGTTTCCAACGATCGCTAGGAACGCTGTCAGCTGGTACACCGCAGCCATCCCAACCGCTTTTTGGAGGGGCAGCAGAGAGAAGAAGGTGATCAAAGAAAGCCCGCTAATCATTAAAAAATCAACCGGCCCGCTCACAAAAAACGGTTTATCGGGGATCTTTGCTTTTGCGGCAGCCTGCTTTGTCATAGTTTACGCTTTCTGATTGTAAGTAGACGGTGTATACGATGCAAGCTGTTTCCAGCCGAGCGGTCCCGGCTTGGGCCGTATCGACTGCCAGACTTGGTATAACTCTGCTTTCACAGCTTGTGAGCTCTCATCATGCGTTAGGTTCCACTCTTTGATAAGAAAGCTCAGAAAGTATATGCGCTGGGCATCGTTGCCCGAGACCGGCATGGCTTGAGACACGTAGAGCCTCCAGCGGGGGTTGTTGCGGTAGGCTTTCGTGTATGATTCGGGGCGCTGCCAATCGACGGGCGCGTTTCGGAATATATCCATCTGGGTGCCGTCCTTGAGCGTGCCGACGACGACATACCAATTGCTATAATTATAAAAATGTCCCCGCTCTGAATAGGCGCTCCACTTTTGAAAAAGCATTAATGGGTTGGTGACGGCAGAAAGCCAGCCGGGGATATACAGCTTGGAGGGGTTGGCGCTGACGAGATTCAAAAAGAGCACGATAGCCGAGAAAACGAGCGCCGCCCAGCTCAAAAAAATCCGGAACCATGAATGCAGCTGTCCCCGGTAAGGCGCAGGACCCAGATACTTCGGTCTCGTCAGCCAGTCTGCCGCTTTATCTCCGATACGCCTTGCCGGTTCATAGCGCGCTAGCATATCCCACCAGGAAGCCGGGATGAACGGGATCGTAGAGATCATGGAGGCGGCAGGGAAATTCAGAAGATCCAGCGAGATCAGGAACCCTATTTGAAGCGCGGTAAAGGACGCGATCGCAACAGCGCGGAAAAATGAAGTATGAACTGGTATGAAAAAAAGGATAGGACCCGCCGTTTCTAGAGCGAGCGTCCAATAGGTCAGAAATGTTAAGAGTGCCGGGAATTGCATCAGGAATGCGCCGACCGAAGTCGCCGTATCGCCAACCTGCAGAGCGCACATGACCGCTTGCCCGTTAAGCCACTCGACGTTGAAGAATTTAAAATAGGCCATGAAGGCATAGAGATAACACACGTTCATCATGAGAGCAAAAGTCGCAAAGCTCCTTTCGCTTGTCTGGGGGGTCTTGGCCGGGGCGTCCCATGCGTATTTTTCTGCCATAGGAAGGAACAGGCTCCAGAATGCCATGAAGCGGACGTAGACATCAAAGCCTTCGATCAGGTAAGGATTGCGTACATGGACCGACATCAGGAAGAACCACATCCAGAAATTTGCCCAGCGCGTTTTCCATCCGACGATATAGAAAAGGCAGGATGCTGAGCCGAGGATGAAGAGGATCGAGACGAACAGCACGGAATCGTTGATAAAAAATATGGAGCATTGGCGTATCTGCCAAGCCGGTTTTGCCATAGGGACAAAGAATGAGCCCGGCAGGACGCCCTCGTTGGAGAAGAAGGCCCGGAGATCCCATCCGAACGCGATAAATTCATGAAGGATCAGAAGGCCTAAGCAGATCCGGAAAAGCGCCAGAGTCCGATAGTCGATCGAGAACATCCGGTCAAGAAATGCGCTCTTTGTCCCCGACTGCAAAACCGTTGTCTTTGTCTTCATGATAGCTCCTGTCCGCGATCGTACTGGCCGATGCGTTGATTGGCGACCGCTCCGGGTTCGGGGCGGATCGTCTGCCACAAAATGAAAAGCTCGGCCCTGGAAACACGAGGACCGCTTTGATGAGATCTGTTCCACTCATTCAATAGATAGCGCAGGAAATAGGGCCGGCAGAGCTCCATGGCATCATCCCTGAGCGCGGTGACATAGAATTTCCATCGGGAATTTTTGAAGTTTTCGCGGAAATTCATCGGGCATACCCAAGAGACCGGCGCATTTCTCATGATATCGACCTGCGTACCATCCTGGCGCGTACCGAGCGCCATGTACCAAGTCCGGTAATTGGAGAATGTGTCGGCTGATTCGAACGAACCCCATGCTTTTCGATGGAGCAGGGCGGTGTCCAATGCTTTCAGAGTATCAGGTACGGGGAGCCTGCTGCAGACAGCCGTCATATCAAGGTATAGAGCGATCGCAGCGAATAATACCGCTAGGACGCCAAGACCGCGCCTCAAAGGCATTTCGAATCTTCCCCACGCGGGTGCGGGGCCAAGGATCGCAGGACGCCTCAGCGCTTTCTCTGCCAGCATCCCGGCGGAGCGCGCGATCTTGAACCGCTTCCAAAAAGTCCACCAGGAGGCGGGTATGAACGGCACGGTCATCGTCATGGCGCCAGGGAGAAGGTTTGCAGCATCCATTGCTAATCCCCGGAAGGATTGAAAGGCTGCCAGCGACAGGATGCCGATCGTCCTAAAATAAGCCGTAGAAAATGGGATAAATAATAACAGCGGACCGGCGGCTTGCAAGAGCAGTGCTGCGTAATTTGAAAGGAAAAGCAGCGCGGGGAATTTCAGCAGCGCCGTGCCCAGCGGCAGCACGGATTCCTGTATCTGCAGCGAATATTCAAGGCCCCTGCCGGACTGCCACGCCGGATGGATCAGGCGGCGGTAGGCGGTGAATAGGCAGATGCACATCACTTGGACCATTAAAGCGGTCGTCGCTAGACCGCACTCCGTCTTTTTTATGTTTTTTGGCGGTGCGTCCCAGGCGTATTTATCGCCCAGAGGAAGGAAGATACTCCAAAATGTCAAAAAGCTCAGCATTGCATCGCCTTCGTTCCAGGGGAGGGGGTTTCTCGATTGGAGGCTTGTAAAAAAAAGCCAGGTCAGGAACGCAGACCAGCGCATTTTCCATCCGACGATGAAGGACGCTGAGCAAAGCATCGCGATGATGAATAACAGCGCCGTCGTGCATACGGAATCGTTGATCAGAAAGACCGATACCCCCCAAAGCGGCTTTACTCTATCGATGTAAAAGCCCGCAGGGAGCACTCCTTCAGCCGTAAACAGAGCGCGAAAGTCGCCTAAAAGTGATATGTAGGTCGACAGGATTGAGAGGCCAAGGCAAATACGGAATAGTGCCAGGGTTCTCAGGTCGACGCCGAACATCCTTTCTTTAAGCCCTATTTTCACGATTGATCCCTTATGTTCGTTGAGGAGAGTATGTGAAAAGCCGCTCTTTGAAGATCCGTCCCGATCGCGGCCGTATCGATTTCCAGCAATGGTACAGCTCCGCCTTCACAACGGCATTCTCCGCATGTTTTCGGTCCCATTCATTCGCAAGAAAGCGGAGATAG
>CAZJAX010000030.1:1898-4224 GCA_964543965.1 uncultured Planctomycetia bacterium | reverse complement strand
CTTTGCAAAGCGCTTGACGCACGTATAGCGCCCACCGGGGGTTGCGGTAAGCCTTCTCGAACGGCATCGGGCACTCCCAGTCAACGACGCTATTTCGGAAGATGTCCATCTGACTGCCGTCTTTGAGCGTTGCTGAGACGACGTACCAGTGGTTGTAATTGTGAAAGTGATTCTTAGGCGAAAATGCGGACCACTTCTGATTCAGCATGACTCCCCGGATCGGCGCTAGCAAAGCTTTCGGCGCCTTGAATCCCAGCCCTGTATCCTCTACCTGAATAAGGCACATCATGATCGTGAGATAAAGAGAAACCGCTCCGAGCGCTCGGCGAAAGATCATTTCAAAGCGGTGTGGTTTCGGGGCGGGGCCAAGAACGGCCGGCCTGATCAGAAGCTTTTGAAAAAAATGACCCGCCTGCCGGCATGGTTTGAATTTACCCAAACCATCCCACCAAAAACCCGGAATCAGCGGTATCGACGCAAGAATGGATGCAGCCGGAAAGTTCACGATTTCCATCGTTAAAAAAATACCAATTTGAAGAAGTGTCAGGGATATCAATGCAAAGGAACGGAAGAATCGGTGAAATATCGGAGAAAAAAAGGCCAGCGGCCCCAGGATCTCCGCCACGAGCGTGAGATAGTTCAATATCACGAGCAGTCCCGGGAACTGAAGCATCCATTGCCCGAAAGGACGGGCGGTGTCGGCAAATTGAAGCGAACAAATGATGCCTCGCCCTTGAAGCCACTCGATGTTGAGCATCTTGTAGTATCCCGCAAAAAGGTATACGTAGCAGACCTGCATGATCAGCGCGAATGCCGCAAAGCCGAACACGGTCTTTTTGGGGTTTTTCGGCCGCGCATCCCAAGCGTACTTATCGCCGAGCGGCAGGAACAGACACCAGAGCGCGAGATAGCGGATCAGTGTGTCGCCGCCCTTGACGACGTAGGGGTTGCGGATGTACATCGATACCAGAAAAAAGGACATCCAAAGCGTCGCCCATCGTGTTTTCCAACCCAGGATGAAAGCGACCGCTGCGACGCAGCCTAGGAAGAGCAGGAGGGCAGTGACGGTCACCGTATCGTTCATGAGGAAGATAGGGCTGGTCGCGTAATGCTGGATTTGAAGAGAAAAAAGAGCTGCAGGAAGCACCCCTTGGTCGGAATAGAATTCGCGGGCGTTCATCCCTAGAGATATGAATAAATAAAGAATATTGAGTCCAAGGCAAACACGGAAAAGCGCCAGCGTCCTGAGATCAATGCTAAAGGATGTTTCAAGCCAGCGATTTTTCGGCCGCGCCTCCTGAGAGTTCCACTTATTTATCAGAGCGCTGATATTCATGGGGCAGCTTCATTCGCCGGAGGGAAGGGGAAATATGTCGTGAGGAGCGTTTTCTGGAGCGGCCCCGGTTTAGGCCTGATCGATTGCGTCACCTGGTAATAATCGACTTTAACCACCTGCGTTTCAGAGTCGTGTCTTTTGTTCCATTGGTCGCTGCAATAACGGAGAAGGTGCTGGCGGTTCATTTCATTGAAAGCGCCGGAGTAAGTAGCATAAGTCAGAAAGAGCGACCATCGGGAGTTGCGGTAAGTCTTGCAATAGGCTTCCGGGCACTCCCAGTCGACTGCAGCATTTCTGAAAATATCGATTTGAGTGCCGTCTTTGAGCGTCCCAACCATCACGTACCAGTTGTTGAAATTAAAGAAATGCCCCTTAGGGGAATAGGCGGTCCAGACCTGATGCAGCATAAGTCCGTATGAGATTGGATGCAGAAAGGCCGGCAGCTTGATGCCGAAGTTCATCGTCGTTAAGTTGATAAAAAGCACAAGACACGTAAAAAAGAGGGCAGCTCCATTCAGGAACCTTTGAACGGTTCTTTGCAGCGGACCTCTCGCCGGAGCTGGGCCTAGTATTTTCGGCCGGCTCAGCAGACGTCTGACGATATCGCCAATGCTCTGCATTTTTTTAAAACGCGCGATCCACTCCCACCAAAAGGAGGGGATGAATGGCATCGATCCCGTGATCATCGCGGGTGGAAAATTCATGACATATAACGAAAGACCGAAGGCAGCTTGCAATGACGTGAACAGGAAGATAGCTAATGACCGGAAGTATTGGTTGTATACAGGCACAAACAGCAGAAACGGCCCGACCGATTCCAGGATCAGGGTAAGGTGGTTCAGCGATGTGGTCAATAACGGGTATTGCAGCAAAAATCGGCCGAATGGCCGCACGGTATCTGATATCTGTAGCGCGCAGGCAAGGCCCTCGCCTTTCATCCACTCGATGTTCAATGCTTTAAAATAGAACGTAAGGAAATAAATGTAAAAA
>CAZJAX010000030.1:0-1888 GCA_964543965.1 uncultured Planctomycetia bacterium | reverse complement strand
AGCTGAAGCATCACCGCCATCGTGGCGAAGCTGGCGATCTTCTTTTGATCATTCTTCGCGGGAGCATCCCACGCATATTTTTCACCGAGGGGGAGGAACATGCTCCAAAAAGCAAGGAAGCGCACGCATGTATCCGTGCCTTTGATCACATAGAGATTTCGACCGTGCATCGACATAAGCAGGAGCCACATCCAAAACGAAGCGAATCGTGAGTTCCAGCCAAGAATGAACGCAATCGTCGCTAACATGCCTAATATTATCAGCAGTGTTGTAAGGGCTAGGGAATCGTTCATACAGAAAAGCGAGAACGACCAGAAGTGTTTTAGCTTGGCGTAGTAATGCGGTGCCGGCATCACGCCCTGTTCTGTGAAGAACGCAGCGCGCTCCATGAAAAATGTGATGAAGTCGTTCAGGATGATCAGACCCAGGGAGACGCGAAACAAGGCCAGCGAGCGAAGGTCTACCCCGAAGAGCGTGTCGAAGAGACTTTCTTTGGGCAATGTGTTCCTGTTTTTGATTCGACGAACCTGGTCTGCCATTTATGACCTCGCCCTATATATAATGAAGGTAACACATGTAGAAGCGCTGAATTTTTTGTATATCTTTTTATATATTAACACATTATATTAATCATTTATATATTAGTATATACTATTTTATACATTTGTCAATGCATACGATATCAGGTATTGCTCAAGCCTAAAGCGTAATTACACTCGTAAATTATGATTTATATTATTTTGTCTATTAACATTATTAGGCCATACATAATGTAAGTTTTGCATAATTTATTATAAAATACTATTGACTCTACGAATGATCTAAAGTATATTTTCATTAGTTATGAGCTTATAAAAGGATTTAATAGTAATTTAAAAAAGATGGGGGATGGAATGAACAAACAGCTAAAATTAAAGATTGCGTTGACTCTGGTTGTTTCTTTTTCTTTCTCCCATGTTTTGTTTCCGGCTTACGCGAATGATATCTATAACCAAAACCAGAATGATGTCATCTCTTTCAGTAATTCAGAGGACGGTGGAGAACTTATAAGTAATAAGGAAGATGTGGCGGGTGCGATCGGCGAAAATACCTATGAAGACTATATAGCGGTAACAGGCGGCGCAGCCGATGTCGTGAGCGACGGAAGTGTTGGCGCTGCCGATGTGGATATTTTGGATGGGGCGATATCAGAAGTCGCTCAGGGCGGATATAGTGATATCAATACTGACGGGACAATAACTTCATCCGACTCTGCGGTCATGGCAGGAATGGCAAGCGAGGGTATGGTTAGCGCGCCGACTAACAGCGCATCTTCTCCGGCAAGCTCAACGGCGACTTCAGCCCCTGCAGCCAGCAGCCCTCAGCAGGTTCAGATCGTGATGAATAACGAGTGGCAGCGTAATCGGTATGACGCGCTTGTCGCTGCGGGTATGGATCCTGTCGCAGCTTTGATTCGATCGGTTCAGGATGCGGTCGCGGCCGGGCGAATGACGGAGTTAGAAGTTCAGGAGATTGCTAGACAAGTTTCAAACGCATCGACCAATACAAATACACAGTCATCCACTACTTCAAACACGGGAACAGGAACGGCGCCAACGACGACGGGAACAGCTTCAGGCACAGGAAGCACGTCTTCAACTGGTACCGCCACTGCAACAGCGGCCAGCGCGCTGATCGTCCCCACATCCGGAACGGTTGTTACCCTTGGACCCATTACATGGGTTTTTATCGGCGGTCAGTGGATGGTCAACACTCCTAGCGGCGGCTTTATACCGGCATCAACTTCTCCTCTTGGTTTTCCGCCTGGGTATGCGACGAGCACAAACACGGGCACTGCTACAGGCACTACGACCGGAAGCGGGACTGGCACAGCAACCGGAAGCGGAAC
>CAZJAX010000029.1:0-17981 GCA_964543965.1 uncultured Planctomycetia bacterium | reverse complement strand
TCCTCAAGTCGGCGAAGATCAGCCCGGACGTGCGCGCCAAAAACCTTACGGATGAAGAAGCTTCCAGGATCGCCGCGATCATTCAAAAGGATTATAAAGTGGAAGGCAACCTCCGCCGCGATCTCGCACTTAACATCAAGCGCCTGATGGATATCCAGTCATACCGCGGCAGCCGCCATAAGAAGAGTCTGCCGGTACGCGGTCAGCGTACACGTACGAATGCAAGAACCCGCAAAGGACCCAAGAAAACTATCGGCGCACAGAGAAAGAAAGAAACTGCGGCCGCACCCAAACCCGCAGCCGGCGCGAAAAAATAGGAGGAAGTAAAGTAAGTGGCCAAAGCAAAAAAATTTAAATCCAGAAAGAAAGTCGTACGGAATGTGACGGAAGGTGTCGCGCATATTCTTGCGACGTTCAATAATACTCAGGTGACGATCACGGACCGCGGCGGCAACGTCGTGGCCTGGGCGAGCTGCGGTTCGTCCGGATTCTCCGGCTCGAAAAAGTCGACTCCATTCGCAGCTCAGGTGGCGGCGGAGCAGGCGGCCAAGAAGTCCATGGAGCACGGAATGAAATCTGTAGAAGTTTACGTGAAGGGTCCCGGTTCGGGAAGGGAGTCGGCGATCCGCGCTCTCCAGGCCGCTGGCCTGTCCATAAGCTTGATCAAGGACGTGACGCCCATCCCGCATAACGGATGCCGTCCTCCTAAGAGAAGGAGAGTGTAATATGGGACGTTATACCGGCCCCGCATGGCGTCAAAGCCGCCGTGAAAAGATTGATCTTTTTCCCCGGAGCTCCATGGGCTCCAAGACCAAGTTTGCCGAGCGCGCGGATGTACCGCCCGGCATGCACGGTCAGAACCGTCAAAAACTCTCCAACTACGGCCTTCAGCTTCGCGAAAAGCAGAAGGTGAAGCATGTGTACGGCGTATACGAGAAGCAGTTCCGCAACTATTACGAGAAAGCAGCCAAATCGAAGGGTGTCACGGGCGTTACGCTCCTGATGTTCCTCGAGCGCCGCTTGGATAACGTCATCTACCGCATGGGCGTCGTCAACTCCAGACGTCAGGCTCGTCAGTCCGTAAGCCACGGCCATGTGCAGGTCAACGGCCGCAAGGTGAGCGTTCCTTCCTATCAGATCAACGTCGGCGATGTGATCACGCTCGCCGCCAGCGACAAGATGAAGGAGATGTTCAAGAAGGCGTACGATCAGCACAAAGATACCGACGCGACCCAGTGGCTCACAGTTGACATCGAGAATTTCAAGGCGACCGTCAAAAAGCTTCCCGAGCGCTCCGATGTCCAGATGCCGATCCAGGAACAGCTGATCGTCGAGCTTTACTCCAAATAATCGAATCACAGAAGGACGTCCTCAGGACGGCGGGACGAGTGCGTCGCCGTTAATACCGCAGTTGTTTCAAAGGAGATGTGAATATGGGAATTGCCCTTAGGTCATTCGAAATACCCAAAAAATTGGAATGCGATGAGGAATCGCTGACAAGCTCATACGGCAAGTTTATTGCCGAGCCGTTCGAGAGAGGCTACGGAGTCACGATAGGAAATTCTCTCCGGCGTGTACTGCTTTCGTCTTTGGAAGGCGCTGCCGTCACATCGATCAAGATCGACGGTGTGTCTCATGAGTTCGGAACTATACCCGGCATCGTCGAAGACGTCACCGAGATAATTCTGAACGTCAAGAATCTTGTGCTCCGTTCGCACACCCGCTCTACCAAGACCCTCCATATCGAGGTGAACGAGAAGGGCGCGATCACGGCGAAAGATATCGTCACTGACGACACTGTCGAAGTGATTAACCCCGATCTGCACATTGCCACGCTGACGAAGAATTCTCCGTTCCGCATGGAACTCGAAGTGCAGAAGGGCCGCGGCTATGTGCCTGCGGACCGCAACAAAAAAGAAGGGCAGCCGATCGGGGTCATTGCCATCGACTCGATCTTTACGCCCGTAAAACGCGTGAATTTTCACGTCGAAGAGACCCGCGTCGGTCAAATGACTGATTACGACAGGCTCGCGATGGAAGTTTGGACCAACGGCAGCATTTCGCCGAAGGATGCGATGCTGTACGCTTCCAATATATTCCAGCGCCATCTCGACGTATTCGTCAACTTCGGCAAGCTTCCTGAGGAAGAGACTATGGTCGACGCTTCAGACGACAAGGAGAGAGAGCTTTATAAGAGACTGGCTCAGCCGGTTTCGGAGCTCGAGCTTTCTGTCCGCAGCGCCAACTGCCTGCGTGAAGCCAACATCAAGACGATCGGCGACCTGGTCCATAAGTCTGAAATGGAGATGCTTAAGTACCGTAACTTCGGGAAAAAATCTCTGACCGAGATCACGAACATCATCAAGGAAATGGGCCTCAGCTTCGGTACCAACATAGACCCTGAGAAGCTCAAGCAGTACAGCGGGGACGGTGAATAATGAGACACAACCGCCGCAGTAAACGTTTCGGGCGCAGTCTCGCCGAACGCAGGGCGATGCTCGAAAACATGGTCACCAGCCTTATCACGCACCAGCAGATCACGACGACGCTGGAGAAGGCCAAGGAAGCCAAGCGACTGGCCGACCGAGTGATCCACCTGGGCAAAACAGATTCTCTGACGGCCCGGCGCCAGGTGTTTTCTTACCTGCAGGATCACCAGTTGACCTCCAAGCTGTTCAAAGAGGTATCGCCGCGTTTTAAAAGCCGTAAAGGCGGCTATACGCGCATCCTCCAGCTGTCCCGCCGCAAGGGAGACGGCGCGCAACTTGCGCTGCTCGAACTGACGGAAAAGGAGATCATCGTTCCTAAGACGCCCGCAAAGAAGAAAAAGAAGGACACTTCTTCCGAGACGCACGATCATTCGAAGCACGAGCACGCGCATGATCACGAGCACGGGCACGAAAAGGCCAAGCCGGACGCTTCAGCGAAAGGCAAAGCTCCGAAATCCGGATTCCTGAAGAACATCGGTAAGTTTTTCCGGAAGCAGGGCGGAGGCAGTTAAGGTCCTTTTCTAAAGAATCGCCAGCATTGAAGCCTCTTTTGTTACATACAAAAGAGGCTTTTTTGTTATAATACGTTTTTATTTCAGAAAGGAAAACACGCCGATGGGCACCGTCACACAAAACAATTTTCAATACAAGATCGCCGGGCGCATGGCCAAGGTCTCTCCTTCAGCGACGCTTAAACTCACCGCTAAGGCCAAGGAAATGAAGGCCCAGGGCAAGCCTGTGATCAGCTTCGGGGCCGGAGAGCCTGATTTCGACACCCCGCAGATGGTCAAGGATGAGGGTGCGCTTTGCCTGAAGAACGGTTTTACTAAGTACACGCCCACATCGGGCATCCCTGAGCTGCGCAGCGCCGTATGCCAGAAATTCCTCGAGGATCAGGGGCTCGCCTATGCGCCTGAGAACGTCGTGATTTCATGCGGCGCCAAACACTCGCTTTACAATTTGATCCAGGTTCTTTGCGACCCCGGCGACGAAGTGCTGATCCCGACGCCTTACTGGGTGAGCTATCCCGAGATGGTTTATCTGGCTGGCGGGACGCCGGTATTCATCCCGACAACGCAGAGCGAAGGTTTTCGTCTGACTCCTGAGGCTCTGCGAAAGAGCATAACCCCCAAGACCAAGATACTTTTTGTCAACAGCCCCTCCAATCCTACCGGCGGCATCCTCGAAGAAAAGGATCTTCGCGCGATCGCCGATATCGTTGTCGAAAAGAATCTGATCTGCATCTCGGACGAGATCTATGAGTATTATCTCTATGCCGGAAAAAGGCATGTCTCTATCGCGTCGTTCAACGACGAGATCAAAAGGCGCACGTTCGTCGTTAATGGAATGTCCAAGAGCCACTCGATGACGGGTCTGCGTATCGGGTATTTGGCGGGCGACGCCGAAGTCGTGAAAAAGATCGGCATCCTTCAGGACCATTCGACCTCCAACCCGACCTCGATCAGCCAGAAGATGGCGGTCGCAGCGCTGAAACTCCCCAGGACATACCGCGAGGAAGTGCGGGAAATTTTCGAGAAGCGGAGCAAAATGATGTTCGACCTCGTGTCCAAGGCTCAGGGTTTCAAGCCGTTTTTCCCTCAGGGCGCCTTTTATGTGTTCTCCGACATCTCGGGAACCGGGATGGGCTCTGAACAGCTTTGCGAGAAGCTTCTCGAGGAGATCAACGTCGCCGTGATCCCCGGAAAGAGCTTCGGCTCGGATAAACACGTGCGTTTCAGCTTTGCCTCAAGCGAGAAGGACATTCTGGAAGGCCTCACAAGAATCATCGACTGGACTCACAAAAATATCAAAGGATAAGACCATGGCACACAAAATTACTCTGATCCCCGGGGACGGTATAGGACCCGAAGTCTCGCTTGCGATGCAGCGTTGCGTGGATGCAACAGGCGTAAAGATTGATTGGGAGATCCAGCATGCAGGCACTGACATCATGGAGAAGAAGGGAACGCCGCTTCCTCAGGAGACGCTGGATTCAGTAAGACGCAACAAGATCGCGATCAAGGGGCCGGTCACGACGCCTGTGGGTTCGGGTTTCCGCTCGGTCAACGTCGCTTTGCGAAAAGAGCTCGATCTCTACGCCTGCTTGCGTCCCTGCAAGCTCTACGCGGGAGTGAAGAGCCGCTACGAAAATATCAACCTTATCATCGTACGCGAGAATACGGAAGATCTGTACGCGGGTATCGAGTTTGAAACCGGTACGCCTGAGGCCGCCGCTATCATCGGCAAGATCAAAGAACTCAATCCGAAGGCGCAGATGCACGACCATCCGGCGATCAGTATCAAGCCGATCTCCGATTTCGGATCACGCCGCATCGTAAAATATGCTTTTGAAGCAGCGCTTAAATACGGCCGTAAAAAAGTCACAGCCGTCCACAAGGCCAATATCATGAAGTGCACAGACGGTCTCTTTCTGCGTGTGGCCCGCGAAGTCGCCAAGGAGTATGAGGGCAGGATCCAGTTTGAAGACCGCATCGTGGACAACATGTGCATGCAACTCGTGCAGTACCCCAATGA
The DNA here is from genome assembly GCA_964543965.1 of uncultured Planctomycetia bacterium. GTDB lineage: Bacteria > Omnitrophota > Gorgyraeia > 2-02-FULL-51-18 > 2-02-FULL-51-18 > CAMDWQ01. The sequence goes on along the minus strand of CAZJAX010000029.1, from coordinate 12,957 downwards.
TTATGACGTGCTGGTTCTGCCGAATCTTTACGGCGATATCATCTCCGACCTTTGTGCCGGGCTTATCGGCGGCCTCGGTATCGCGCCGGGCGCCAATATCGGTGAAGGCGTTGCTCTTTTTGAAGCTACGCATGGCAGCGCTCCCAAATACAAGGGCCTTAATAAAGCCAATCCGACCGCGATGATCCTTTCGAGCGTGCTGATGCTCGACCATATCGGCGAGAAAGCGGCGGCTAAGAAACTTGAAGATGCCGTTGCCTCAGTCCTCAGGGAAGGTAAGTCGGTCACTTACGACCTTAAGAAGGACCGAAACGACCCCACCGCCGTAGGCACAAGCCAATACGCCGACGCGGTCATCGGGGCGATGAAGTAAACACTGCATGTCCAGGCCTCTCGCCAAAATTGATGCGCCGGCCCGCAGGCTGCCTGACTGGCTGCGCAGAGACCTTGCCCCCGGTCACGAGGCGCCAAAAACGGATGCGCTATTAAAGGATCTCGGTCTCCACACGATCTGCGAAAGCGGCCGCTGCCCTAACCGTAACGAGTGCTACTCCCAAAAGACGGCCACGTTCATGATCATGGGCGACATCTGCACCCGCAGCTGCAAGTTCTGCTCGGTGAGTATCGGCAAGCCCGATGCGCTCGACGCGGACGAACCCCGGCGCGTGGCGATGGCAGCCGAGAAACTAGGGCTGAAGCATGTCGTCGTGACTTCGGTCAACAGGGACGACCTCGAGGATGAAGGTGTTTCGCATTTTACAGAGGTCATCGCGGAGCTTAGGAATCTTTCTCCGGATCTCATCATCGAGATCCTTACGCCCGATTTTAAGCGCACTCAGCGCATGGCCGTCCGGAAGATCGTGGGCGCGGGTCCCGACATTTTTAATCACAACGTCGAAACGGTGCCGCGTCTTTACCGCGGGGTGCGTCCCCAGGCCGTTTACGAGAAGTCTCTCGACATCTTCCGCGAGATCCGCGCGGTGTCGAGCCGGGTTCTCACGAAAAGCGGGCTCATGCTAGGGCTCGGCGAGACCCGGGAGGAAGTTTTGAAGGTCCTCGAAGACCTGCGCGAAGCGGGCTGTGAGATCCTGACACTTGGCCAGTATCTGCAGTCCAGCACGCTGGGTCTCCCGGTCGCCGAATATGTACACCCTGATCAGTTTGCCGAATACAAGACCCAGGCGCAGAAGATCGGATTCGCCTGGGTTGAGAGCGCGCCGTACGTGCGCAGCTCTTTCCACGCCAAGGAATCCTTTGAGGCGCTGTCCCGCTCAATCCAGGAACGTAAATCCAAAGCCGATTGATGAAGCCAGAAGACGTCTGCGTCGTCATTCCTGCCTATAACGAAGCCAAGAACATTTCCCGGGTCGTCGCCGCGGTCAAAGGACTCGGTTATCCTGTCACCGTCGTTGATGACGGCTCCAGCGACGGCACGGCCACCGCGGCCGAATGGGCCGGGGCCCAGGTAGTCTCTTACAGGCCTAATCAGGGCAAGGGCTACGCGCTGCGCAAAGGCATCGAGTGGTTTCTCGACCGTACGCTGGCCAAGGCCGTGATCTTTATGGATTCGGACGGCCAGCACGACCCTGCCGATCTGGCGCATTTTCTTGCGGCGCTGGACAATCCCGAGGCGGATTTCGTGATCGGTAATCGTATGCACGACCCTCAGGGCATGCCCCTCATCCGCCGCCTAACCAACCGTTTTATGTCCGGCATCATCTCTTTTTTTTCCGGTGAGAACGTGCCGGATACGCAGTGCGGTTACCGGGCCGCTAAGCGCGAAGCGCTGACGCGGGTCCAGCTCGAAACCAGCCGTTTCGAGATCGAGTCCGAGATGATCCTCGAGGCGGGCCGCACCGGCGCTACGGTGGTCTCGGTGCCGATCCGGTCCGTTTATGAAGGCGGCAAGAGTAATATTCATCCCGGGCGCGATACGGTGCGTTTTTTTAAATTTCTGGGCGCCTATCTAGTGAGAAGACGCGGGTGACCGGCACGGGAGAGGCGGTCCTTCTTTTCGACGGCGTCTGCAATCTCTGCAGCGGCGCGGTGCAGTTTGCGATCCTGCGCGATCCCCAAAAAAGGCTCAGATTCGCTTCCCTCCAGTCCGAGACCGGACAAACTCTTTTAAACCGGCACAACCTGCCTGCCGAAGATCTCCGCTCGATGGTGCTGATCGAAGACGGCAGAGCCTATACACGTTCTGCAGCCGTACTGAGATTTTTCAGGAAGTTGAGGGCTCCCTGGCCGCTTCTTTATATGTTTGTGATCGTGCCGGGCCCCTGGCTCGACTGTCTTTACGACAAAGTTTCCCGCAGCCGTTACCGCTGGTACGGAAAAAAGGAAAGCTGCTGGCTGCCGACGCCGGACATTCAAGAAAGATTCCTGTAGACTTCAAGATCGTAATTTCATAACCTAGCACAGACAATTGAATAAGGGATGGTGGTCGTCCTTAACCGGACGTGAATAGGGAAGGCTGTGAAAATCAGCCGCGGTCCCGCCGCTGTGATCCTGCTTTTTTCGTTGCAACGGAAAAAGATCTTTCGGTGAAAGAAGCCACTGTGCGTGCCCGGCGCGCGCGGGAAGGCAGCCTGAAAGACAGGAGAGTCAGAAGACCTGCCACGCATCCGAATCGATCACCCTTTCTTTACGAGGCATAAAGAATGAGAAAATCCCTGTTATTTCCTCTTTTCCTTTTTTTCTTGCTGTCATTCTGCTCGGCCGGTTTTCCAGCCGAGCCGCAGATTTCATCCGGCGATCAGAACGCGGACATGCTGTCCGGTACGCTGAAAGCCGCCGGCAGCATCGTGTCTTCCGTGTTCGATCTCGGCAACATTTTCATCGGAGGTAAACGTCTTGCCAGTCCGTTTCAGGAGTTCGTGTCCAGCTCGGTGAGCTCTAGCCATATCGTCGCTAAGCGCGACATCGAGCGCAGCGGTGCCCGCAGCCTTCCGGAAGCGCTGGCGGACGCTCCCGGAGTGACCGCAAGCGACCTGGCTGGCAACGGAGAAGAGACGACGCTGGACGTGCGGGGCTTTAACGAAGGACGCGATTTCGTGTTCAATCTCGACGGCGTGCGTTTGAACGAGCCCAAGTCCAACAATATCAATTTTCCTCTGATCCCGTTAGGCCTGGCCGAGAGGATAGAGATCAGCCGCGGAGGTGCCTCTTTTCTTTATGGAGAGGGCGCCATGGGCGGCGTCGCCAACATCGTGAGCGCGGCGCCGGAGGCCTTGGGCACGCAGGGCAGGATCAGAACCTTGGCCGGCAGCTTTGGCGAGTGGGGCGAGAGTTTCGAGCTCGGCCATCGCCGGGACAGCGGCCTCGGGCTTTTCATGTCCGGAGATATTTACCATACGGACGGTTTTCGCCAAAACTCCTCCGTGGAAAAGCAGCATTTTTACGGCAAGAGCATCTGGGATCCGAGCGATAAACTTCGTGCAGCACTTTCTTATCTCTACGCGAAAGCGCGTTTGGACCGCTCCGGCAGTATCCGTGAATCGCTGATCGAGTCGCTGGGTCCGGAAGCGACCGAGAGGCCGAGGAATTTTGCCGATCTCGACACCAACCTCGTCATCGCCAATTTCAATCTCGAGCTCTGGGAGAGCGCAGCGCTCAGCGGCAACGGGTTTGTTCGGCGCTCGAACGAACTGTCCGTCGCCAATTTCGCGACCTTTGACACCAACGACAACGAGCTTCTCCTCGAGTCCGACACATGGGGGACGACGGTCCAGCTCGACCATTCGCGGCCGCTCTTCTGCGGACTGGCGGAAAATTTTCTCATCGGCTTCGACTACGTCGAAAACAGCATCGATGAGGAGGACTACTCGCGCTCAAAGGCGACGCTGGGGAGGATATCGCGCACGGTGGACTCCGACTCGAGCAAGGACGCCTACGGAATTTTTTCAAAAGCGTCGCTTTCGTGGAACGAGCGCATCGGAGCCTATTTTGGAGTGCGTTATGACCATATCAGCTTCCGCAACTTAGATCTCATCAACGCCGGCAACAATGTGCCCCGCGACCTGTCCTCCTTGAGCTATTCGGCGGGCGCGTCCGCAGATATTGTCCGGGATCTCGCGGTGTCGGCGATCTACAGCCGTTCTTTCCGCGCGCCCAACCTAAGCGACCTTTACGCCAATCCGCTTTTCGGAGGCAACCCGGCTCTGCAGCCGGAGGAGTCCTCAGATTATGAGATAGGGCTCAAATGGCATCCCGAGTCTTTGACCGTGAAAACGGCGGCGTTTCTGAACAACCGCGTTAACGAGATCGGTTTTGACCCCAACCTCGTGGACAGCACGTTCCTTTTCGGCCGCAACAACAACTTCGGAAAAACGCAGAGAATGGGTCTCGAGTCCTCGGTCGAAGCCCGCCCGGCCGCATGGCTTCGTCTTAGAGGGGCGCACACCTACACGGAGGCGCTCTACAAATCCAACACCGCCTCCGGCACCCAGATCAGCGGCGATCACATCCCCATGATCCCCCGCAACCGCTACACCGCGGGCATTCTCGTCGAACCGGCGCACGATCTGCGTCTTGACCTTAATATGACCGCGGTCTCCAAGCAGGTGCTGACCAACGATATCACCAACGACCAGAACGGCCGGCGTCTGCCGTCCTATCTGATCTTCAACTTCAAAACGGCCTATATTTACAAGGATTGGGAGTTTTCGTTCGAGGTCCGCAACCTTTTCGACGAGCGTTACGCCAGCGCCGGAAGTCTAGGAGCTGCGCCTTCGAGCTTCAACGCGGATAAAACAGTGGAGAATAATTTTTTCGTCCCGGCTCCCGGCCGCAGCTGCTCCGGAACTGTCAGTTATACCTGGTAAGCGGCGGGCGCTTGAGGCGCTGATTTGAGGTATAATGAAAACCCATGAAAACCACCTGGGCTGCACTCATCTTTTCTCTGTCGCTGCACGCGTTCTGCGGGATCGCGTTTTGGGAAGGCTCTTTTCAGGACGCGCCCGCGAAGCCTGAGCCTATCATGGTCTCATTGGTGACTCAGCGCGCGCCTGCGCGCGAAAAGGCGCCCGAGCTACCCAAGCAAAAGTACGAGCTGCCCAAACCCAAGCCGCCGACCGCGGCGCCGAAAAGGAACAAGATCAAGACGGTATCTCTGGCCGAAGCGCAAAAAGCCGAGATCAAAAATCCGCCTCCCCGAAAGCCTGCCGTTGATGCGCCCTCCGCTCCCGCAGCGGAGAATGCGCGGCCGAAAAGCGCGCTTGATTTCATGGGGGATCCTCAGAAGGGGAAAGTGTTTATTGATTATTTCGGCAAACTGAAGGAAAAGATACAGCTCAATTTACGCCGCAAATATCACGGCGCTCAGGACTCGCTCGGCATCGTGACTCTTTTCTTCGTGCTGAATCCGGATGGCTCGCTGGTCAAGGCCGGCATCATCCAGAAGGATACGGATGCAGGGGAGGCGCTGCAGAAGATCGCGCTTGAGGCGCTGAAGCGATCCGCGCCCTTCGGCAGCTTCCCGAAAGATCTCGGCAACGGCGCCGTCGCGTTCAACCTGAAAGTGTACTTTGATGAATTGGGGTAGTCTTTGAGTAAAAAAAGCAGACAGTCCCGTAAAACCGTTATCCGGACCGCCCCGGCCGCAGCTGCCGCTGCCCCGAAGCTGCCGGTGCTCTTATGGGTCGTGATGGCGCTTGCACTGGCCGTGAAACTTATTTATTTAAAAACAAGCCTCGCGGGGCCGTTTTATGAGCCCCTCCTTTTGGATCCGGCATACTACCATCAATGGGCCCAGAGACTTGTTCAGGGAAAGTGGGATACCGAGGTATTTTACGGGCTTCCGCTGTACCCATATTTTCTGGCGCTTTGTTATGCGGTTTCCAACTCCTCGGTGCTCTTCGTGAAGCTCGTGCAGATCTCTCTCGGGATGGGCACGGTGTTTTTCGTCTACAAGACCGGCGATAAGCTCCACAGCCGGGCCGCCGGTCTTTTGGCCGCGTTCTTCGCCGCGATCTACGGACCCCTTTTTTTTCATGAAGGTATTTTCATTCCGGAAGTGCTGGGCGTTCCGCTCTACGCGCTATCGTTTTATCTGATCCTGCGTTTTCTGGATGAGGCTTCGGTAAAAAACGCTTTTTTTGTCGGCGCGGCTGCGGGTCTGGCGACGCTGACCAAGGCAGGCATTCTGCTTTTCATGCTGATCTTTCTGGCTGCTGCAGCCTTGAGAGCGCACCGGGGGAGGGGCGGGCTCAGGGCCGTACTTGTCTGCGCGATCGTTTATTTCGGGGTGCTGGCTCCGATCCCGCTCCATAATTGGGTGCGCGGTCACGATACCGTTCTTTTGACGTCGCACGCAGGGTTCAATTTTTACGTGGGCAACAACCCGAAATCTGAGGGGGTCTTCGTCGCGCCCGAGGGCACGGGCACCAACGTCGAAGCCCAGATCACGGATTCGCGTCAAGTCGCCGAGAGGGAGATTGGCCGTCCGCTCAAGCCCTCGGAAGTCTCTAGGTACTGGTCCGACAAGGCCCGGCGCTTTATCCGCGAAAATCCCGGACGTTTTATATGGCTTTGCGGCCGCAAGCTCATTCTTTTTTTTGATGCGCGCGAGATCTCTGATGTCGACGATTATCAGTTCGCCGCCCGCACGAACAGTTTTCTTAGGATCCCATGGCTTAATTTTACCGTGCTGGGACCTCTGCTTTTCCTCGGGCTGGTTTCGTCTGTCCTGCGGGGAAAATACGGCGCGGCCGCCGGGCTGTGGATCGGAGCCTATCTTTTCGGCATCGTAAGTTTTTTTATCAATGCGCGTTACCGGCTGCCGCTTCTGCCGGTGTTCTTTTGTCTGGCCGCAGCCGGCACGCTGGAGCTTTGCCGATACCTGAAAGAATTCAATCTGCCGAAGATAGGTCTCTCTATTTTGGCGCTGGCGGCAGGTATTTACATTTCCCAAAAAGATCTCGTGGGCACAGAATGGACGCGTGACTACGTCAACGCCGGAGACGCGATGCTCGCCAAAAACGATACGGCCGGAGCCAAGCGGTATTATCTCGAGGCGCTGAAACAGGATCCGGCGTCGGCAAAGGCCAATCTCGCAATGGGTCTTGTGCTCACAAAGGAGAAGAATGACGCCGAAGCCAAAGACTATTATCTAAAATGCATCGAAGCGGATCCGGACAACCACCAGGCTTACAATAATCTCGGTCTCTGGTATGACCACGCCGGGGATGCACAAACCGCAGAGCGTTATTTCCTCAAGGCGATCGAGCTTAAGCCCAACTCTTCTCAGGCGCATAACAATCTCGGCATGATGTACGGCAAGCGCGGAGACAATGAGAAGGCTTTCTACGCATTCAAGAGGTCGCTGGAGCTCAACCCTAAAAGTCCCCGTGCCAGCACCAACCTCGGCCTCATCTATTACCGGGTCGGCCGCGTCCAGGAGGCCCGGAGTCTCTGGGAGCGCGCTCTGGAGCTGGACCCGGAGTTCTCCGAAGCCAAAAAGGCCCTCGAAATGCTTGGTCGAAGGGGAGTTTGACACCCGGGGAGAGGCCGTTTATAATAGGGGACTTAAATTTTTCAGAAGCCGTTTTTATACCCGTCAATTATTTTTGGAGGAAACATGGCAATCCGCGTTGGCATTAATGGTTTCGGCCGTATCGGCCGCATGGCGTTTCAGGCGATCTGCGATAAGGGTCTTTTAGGCAAAGAGATCGATGTGCGTGCTGTCGTCGATATTTCGACGGACGCGGACTATTTCGCTTACCAGATGAAATATGATTCGATTCACGGCAAGTTCAAGCATGACGTGAAGACCGCGAAGTCGGATCCCTCAAAGGCCGAAGCGGACATCCTCATCGTGGACGGCCATAAGATCCAGTGCGTGATGGCGACCAAGTCTCCCGCAGAACTTCCTTGGAAGGCGCTCGGCGTCGACCTTGTTATCGAATCCACCGGCCTATTTACAGAATCCGAAAAGGCTCAAGGCCATATCACCGCCGGCGCCAAGCGCGTCGTGATCAGCGCTCCCGCGAAGGGCGACGTGAAGACCATCGTGATGGGCGTCAACGAAAATGAGTATGACCCTGCCAAGCATGCGCTCGTGTCCAACGCATCATGCACGACCAACTGCCTTGCCCCGTTGGTCCACGTGATCTTGAAGGAAGGAATCGGCATTGAAACCGGCCTCATGACCACCATCCACTCTTATACAGCCACGCAGAAGACTGTCGACGGTCCGTCCAAGAAGGACTGGCGCGGCGGACGCGCGGCGGCAGTCAACATCATTCCTTCGACGACCGGCGCAGCGAAAGCAGTCGGAGAAGTGCTCCCCGCGACCAAGGGCAAGCTGACCGGCATGTCGTTTCGCGTGCCGACGGCCGATGTCTCGGTGGTCGATCTGACGTTCCGCGCGACGCGCGACACCTCGATCGAAGAGATCGACGGGCTTCTCAAAAAAGCTTCGACCTCTTACCTTAAGGGTATCCTCGGCGTCACGGACGAAGAGCTTGTATCGACGGACTTCATTCACGACGAGCGCTCTTCTATCTATGACTCGCTTGCGACTTTGCAGAACAACCTGAAGGGCGAGAAGCGCTTCTTCAAGGTCGTCGCGTGGTACGACAACGAGTGGGGTTATTCGAACCGCGTGATCGACCTGGTCACATTCATGGCTAAAAAAGGCATCTGATCCCGATGAAAAAAACCATCCGCGATTTTAATATCAAAGGTAAGCGAGTCCTTATCCGCGTCGACTTCAACGTCCCGCTGGATAAGAGCCTCAAGATCACGGATGATAACCGCATCCAGGCGTCTCTCCCGACGATCCAGTACGCGCTCGAAAAGGGCGCTTATGTCGTTCTGATGAGCCATCTGGGCCGCCCCGAAGGCAAGCCTGTTTCTTCGATGAGCCTGACGCCCGCGTCTCACCGTCTTTCCGAATTGATCGGCAAGCCCGTGATCCAGTGCTCCGACAGTGTCGGGCCGCGCGTGAAAGAGGAGCTTTCGGCTCTGAGCGACAAATCGCCTGTGGCCGTGCTTGAAAATCTGCGCTTCAGCCCGCTCGAAGAAAAGAACGACTCCGGCTTCGCCAAGCAGCTGGCTGAGAGCGGCGAGATCTATATCAACGATGCGTTCGGCTCCAGCCATCGCGCGCACGCCTCGATCGAAGCGATCACCAAATACCTTCCTTCGGGCGCCGGATTCCTTCTCGAAAAGGAGATCCAGTATCTCGGAGACGCGATGCAGAGCCCCAAGAAACCCTTTGTCGCGATCCTCGGCGGATCGAAAGTCTCCGATAAGATCGGAGTTGTCGAAAACCTGATCTCCAAAGTCGACAAGATCGTGATCGGCGGAGCGATGGCTTACACCTTTCTGAAAGTGCAGGGCGTCGAGATCGGCGGCTCCAAGTATGAAAAAGAAAAAGTGGATCTCGCCAAGACCATCCTTGAAAAGGCCAGGCTGAACAATGTCGAGATCATTCTGCCGGCGGATCATGTGACCGTCCAGAAAGTCGAGGATGGAGCGCCTTCCAGGATCGAGGGGCCCGGCATCTCCGCAGGATGCTACGGAGTCGACATCGGACCCAAGACCATCGAACTTTTCGGGAAGACGCTGGACGCGGCCAAAACCGTGATCTGGAACGGCCCGATGGGGATCTTTGAAATGAAAGCTTTCGCGAAGGGCTCGCTCGAAGTCGCCAAAAAACTAGCCGATATTTCGGCGAAGGGAGCCACCACGGTCATCGGCGGGGGAGATACGGCCGCCTGCGTGATCGGTTTCGGTCTGGCGGATAAGATGTCGCACATCTCGACCGGCGGCGGCGCTTCGCTGGAATACCTCGAAGGCAAAACACTTCCCGGTATCGCAGCTTTACAGGATAAGGAATCCCATGCATTCGCGTAAACCCATTATCGCCGGCAACTGGAAGCTCAACAAGACCATCAACGAGTCCGCGCAGCTTGTCACGATGCTCAAGCGGCTTATCACCGATACGCAGAACGTCGACGTCGTCGTCTGTCCGGTATACACAGCTCTTTCTACAGTCTCGGAGGTGTTGACGGACTCCGATATTAAGCTCGGAGCACAGGATCTGTACTGGGAAGAGAAGGGCGCTTTCACCGGGGAGGTATCCGGAAGCCTTCTGAAAGACGCCGGCGCGCAGTACGTGATCATCGGCCATTCCGAACGCCGCCAGTTTTTTTATGAGACGCATGAGACCGTCAACCGCAAGACCAGAGCCGCACTCAAATGCGGACTCCTTCCCATCGTCTGTGTGGGCGAAATGCTTGCGGAGCGTGAAAACGGAACCACATTCAAAGTGCTGGAAGAACAGCTCAAGGGAGCCTTCGCCGGATTTTCCGCAGAAGACCTGAAGAAGGTCATTCTTGCCTATGAGCCTGTCTGGGCCATCGGCACCGGTAAGGTCGCTACACCCGCCCAGGCGCAGGAAGCGCACGCGTTTATCCGCAAGGAAATTTTCAAGGCATTCGGAGAAGAAGTCGCCCAGGGGATGCGAATCCAGTACGGCGGCAGCGTGAAAGCCGACAATATCGCAGAGCTCATGAAACAGCCTGACATCGACGGCGCCCTCGTGGGCGGCGCGAGCCTGGATGCCGCAGGCTTCAGCGATATCGTTAAAAACGCGCACGTAACGGCGCTAAAGTAATTCAACCAAAGAGGATTCCATGTATATTTTTCTGATCGTTATTCACGTGATAGTCTGCCTCGTTCTTGTGGCGGTCGTGCTGCTGCAGGCGGGACGCGGCGGCGGGTTTTCCGATATGATGGGCGGAGCCCAGCCTCAGAGCATTTTCGGCACGCAGACCAACGAATTCATGACGCGCGCTACCGAAGTGTGTGCAGTCCTGTTCATCGTCACGTCGCTTTCACTCGGCATTATCTCCACTCAGCGCGGCAAGTCGCTGATATCTCAGCAGATGCCTGTCGTGTCAGCTCCGGCCGCGGCTAAGGCTGTCGTCGATACTGCGCCGGCTTCTGCCGACGCGGCGGCATCGGCGCCGGTACCTGATGCGGCGGATGCCAAAAAAGCCTGATCTGAAAAAGCAGCTCTTTATATCCCCGCAGATTTTTTTTGCGGGGATATTTTTTTTGGGTGTGTCAGCGGCGGCGGACAGGCCATCGTCTACGGCCGGGGAGCCGGTGCCCGGGGACGCTATCGTCGTATCCTCGATCAGCGACGCTTCCAATCTCATTCCTTTTCTGGCCACGGACGCGACGTCCGCGCAGATCTCAGGCCTGATCTTCAACGGCCTGGTCAAGTATGATGAAAATATCAAGCTTACGGGTGATCTGGCTGAAAGCTGGGAGATCGGGGAGGGCGGCCTTCGCATCGTATTTCATCTGCGAAAGAACGTCCGCTGGCAGGACGGCGCGCCCTTTACGGCCGATGACGTCAAATTCACGTTCGAAAAAATCACCGATCCTGCCGTCCCGACGCCGTACGGCGCCGATTTTGAAAAAGTAAGATCTTTGACCGTCCTCGATCCTTGGACCGTGGAGATCGTCTACAAAGAGCCTTTTTCGCCCGGCCTGGCAAGCTGGGGGATGGGCATCGTCCCCAAGCACCTGCTGGAAAAGGAAGACCTGCTTAAGACGGAATTTTCCCGTAAACCTATAGGGACCGGCCCTTACCGCCTCAAGCGCTGGGAGACGGGGAGCCTTATCGAGCTTCGAGCCAACGCCGGTTATTTCGAGGGTGAACCGCTTATTTCACGCTACGTCTACCGCATCATTCCGGATCCAATGACCAATTTTCTTGAGCTGCAGACGGGCGGCGTGGACATGGCTTCCTTGAGCCCTTTGCAGCACCGCAAAGAAACGGACACGCCCTATTTCAAAAAAAATTACCGCAAATTTCAATTTCCGAGTTTCAGCTATGTCTATATCGGTTACAACCTGGAGCATCCGCTCTTTTCGGATAGGCGTGTACGAAATGCCGTCGGGCTTGCGGTCGATAAGCGCGAGCTCATTGATTCAGTGCTGCTGGGGCAGGGCAAGGTCTCGACGGGCCCGTTTCTGCCGGGGATGTGGGCTTATAATCCGGCCGTCCAAGAGACAGCCTATGACCCCGAGTCTGCGAGGCGATTATTGAAAGAGGCCGGATTCGCTGATACCGACGGAGACGGCCTGCTTGACCGGGACGGCCGCGCGTTTTCGTTCACGATCCTGACCAATCAGGGCAATGATCAGAGAAAAGCGGTCTGCGAGATCGTGCAGCGCCGCCTGCGCGAGATCGGTATCGAAATGAAGATCCAGACAGTGGAGTGGTCGACGTTTCTAAAGGAGTTCATCGACAAGAAAAATTTCGACGCCGTGATCCTTGCCTGGAACCTCGCGCGCGACCCCGATGTCTACGACATTTTTCACTCATCAAAAACCAGGCCCGGGGAGTTTAATTTCGTCAGCTACAAAAACGACGAAGTAGACCGCTTGCTGGATGAAGGCCGCCGCCTCTTTGACGAGCGCGAGCGGGCAAAGGCGTATCACCGTATCCACGAGATCCTGAGCGGCGACGAGCCTTACACGTTCCTTTACGTGCCGGATGCGCTGCCGGCCGTGCATTCGCGCTTCCGCGGCGTCAAACAGGCGCCCATCGGCATCGGCCACAATTTCACCCGCTGGTTCGTCCCGAAAAGTGAACAGAAGTACCGGTTTAAGGAATGACCGCGCCATGACCCGATACTTTTTCAGACGCTTTCTTGGAATGATCCCGCTCTTCGTCGGGATCACGCTCGTGAGTTTTTTTGTGATCCATCTGGCGCCCGGCAGCATCGTCGACTCAAGCTCCGCGATGAACCCAAAAATGACAGCGGCGGCCAAAGAGAAGCTCATATCGCTCTACGGACTCGACCGGCCGGTACACGTGCAGTACGCCGACTGGCTCGCTCGTGTCGCGCGTCTGGATTTCGGCGCTTCTTATGTGGACGGACAGCGCGTGACGGCGAAGATCGGCCAGGCCATCCCGGTGACGCTCGGCGTGAA
>CAZJAX010000028.1:0-18398 GCA_964543965.1 uncultured Planctomycetia bacterium | reverse complement strand
GACGCGCTTTATACGCGCGTCATCAACTGTATCGGCGAGCCGATCGACCAGCAGGGACCGATCGTTTCCAAAACCCACAGTCCGATACGCCGCGCCGAGTCGGGTACGCGCGTGCCGGATTTCAGCAAAGAAAAGATCAAGGGTGATGAGCTTTTGGAAACGGGTATCAAGATGATCGATCTTCTTTATCCTCTCGTAAAAGGGACGAAGACGGGCATTCTGGGGGGCGCAGGTCTGGGCAAATCGGTGCTCATGCTCGAGATCATCCAGCATATCGTGCAGAAGCATCAGGGAAGCTGCGTTTTTGCGGGCATCGGAGAACGTCTTCGTGAAGGCAACGAGCTATATTATGAACTGCGCGAGCACAACCTCCATACCAAGACCATGATGGTGTTCGGCCAGATGAACGATCCGCCGGGCGCCCGCTACGGTGTCGCGATGACAGGTATCACGATGGCCGAAGCGATCCAAAAGCAGAACAAAGACGTGATCTTTTTCGCGGACAACGTGTTCCGTTTCATCCAGGCAGGCGCCGAGATCTCGACTCTGCTCGGCCGCGTGCCGTCTGAGACCGGCTATCAGCCCACGCTCATCGCCGAATCCGGCGAATTTCACGAGCGCATACGAAACTCTCAGGGGGCCGGGGGCTCGATCACCTCGATCGAGGCCGTTTACGTGCCCGCTGACGATTTGACCGACCCCGCCGTCGTCGCGATCTTTACGTTTCTCAACTCGCTCATGGTGCTTTCGCGCGAAAGAGTGCAGATGGGCCTCTACCCGGCCATCGATCCTCTGCAGTCGTCCTCGACCAACCTCGACCCTGATGTCGTCGGCCAGAAGCATTATGATATTTCGCAGGAAGTTCTGCGCACGTTCCAGAAGTACGAAGAGCTCCGCCGTATCGTCATGGTCATCGGTATCGACGAATTATCGAAGTCCGACCGCACGCTTTACGAGCGTGCCCGCAAGATACAGTATTTTCTTACCCAGCCGTTCACCGTCGCCGAGCGCTATACCGGAAAAAGGGGCGACCACGTCCCGGTGCAGCTGACGCTCGAAGGCTGCGAGAAGATCCTTTCCGGCAAGATGGACCGGCGCCCGGAGAAAGAATTTTATATGATAGGAGCTTTAAACTGATGCTCCTGGGAGAGATATTGATCAGGAAGGGCCTTATCACAAAGGCGCAGCTCGACTCGGCGCTTGAGGAGCAGAAGGCGAGCCGCCAGTTTCTGGGTTCCATCCTGCTGCGAAAGAATTTCATCAAGATCAAGGATCTTGTCGGCGCGCTCTCAGAGGCGGGCCGTCCGGTTTTTCTCGGAGAGCTGCTTCTGAATAAGGGCCTTCTCTCGCAGTTCCAGCTGGACCTGGCTCTCGACGAGCAGAAGCGTACCAAGGAGTTTCTCGGGGTCATCCTGATCCGCAGGAAATATATCAGCGAGACCGATTTTTTGAAGACGCTTTCGCAGCAGTTCAATATGCCGTTCATCAGTCTGAAAGACAGGTATATCGACTGGGATCTTGCGATGAGTTTTCCGGCTTCGCTGGTGCTCGACCGCAAGTGCATGCCTGTCTTCATCGAAAAAGGCGTCTGGATCATCGCCGTCACCAACCCGCTGAACGCCGAAGCGATCAGCGAAGTTGAAGCGGTCTTGAGCGGTCAGAAGATGAAGCTGGCTCTGGTCTCGGAGAGCGATATGGCGGAAGCTCATGCCACATACAAGAAGCGGATAGCGCTTAAGATCAGCAAACTTTTGGACGACAAAAAAGAATAGAGGCAGGAGACAGCATGATCACTAAGATCGATTCGGCTCTTTCCGACCTTTTGGTCGAGAAAGGCATTCTTTCAGGCGAGCAGATCAAGCCTCTTCTCGAAGAGGCTTCGAAGTCAAAAGAGAATCTTTTCGCTCTGATCCAGAAGAGCGGATTCGTAACAGAAGACGTTCTTTTAAAATACACGTCGGTTCTCGTCGGCACGTCGCTGATCGATCTGGCCGCGGCGCAGGTGGAGCAGGCTGCCGTGGATAAACTGCCTCTCAAGGTCGCCGAGTATTACAAGATCGCCCCTCTCAAGCTTGGGAAGCGCAAGATCACCGTTGCGGCGTCGTCTCCGCTGGATCTCCGTACTCAGGACGACATACGCGCGCAGATCGGCTATGAAGTCGAATACGTTCTCGCCAAAGAAAAGCAGATCGCCGAAGCGATACGCCGTTATTACGGTTTCGCAGCCGGCACGATCGGCGAGATGGTGGCTCAAGCCCCGCGCAGCTCTTCTGAGGCCCAGGCGTCGGCATCGCCTCATGAGACGATCGAAAATATCGAGAAGATGGCAGGCGACGCATCGATCGCCAAGCTCGTCAATCAGATCATCCTGGAGGCGTACCGCAAGCGGGCCACCGACATCCATATCGAGCCGTACCGGGATAAAGTGCGCTTGCGCTACCGCATCGACGGCACGCTTTCCGATGCGCATATACAGCCGGAGATGGCGCGCTTCATCCTGCCTATCCTCTCACGCATCAAGATCATGTCGAATCTCAATATCGTCGAAAAGCGCCTGCCCCAAGACGGGCGCGCGATCGTGAAGGTCGAAGACACGACCCTCGATCTGCGCGTATCTTCGATCCCGGCCACTCACGGAGAGAGCGTCGTCATCCGCATGCTGCCGATGAACCGCATTTTCAGCCTCTCTCAGCTGGGTTTGAGCCAGGAGCATCTGAACATCTTTGAAAACCTTATACGAAAACCTCACGGCATCATATTCATTACCGGCCCGACCGGCAGCGGTAAAAGCACGACCCTTTACGCCTGCCTGCAGAAACTCAATACGGAGCACAAGAAGATCATCACGATCGAGGACCCGGTCGAATACGAAATGGACGGTGTGACCCAGATCCAGGTGTCTCCGGTGATCAAACTCGATTTCGCGCGCGGCCTGCGCAGCATGCTGCGCCACGACCCTGATGTGATGATGGTCGGAGAGGTGCGCGACCTTGAGACCGCCGAGATCTCCATCCGCGTCGCGTTGACGGGCCATCTGGTATTTTCGACCCTGCACACCAATGATGCCGCCAGCGGCGTCACGCGCCTCATCGATATCGGCCTGGAACCCTATCTCGTGGCATCGAGCGTTGAAGCCTTTATTGCCCAGCGCCTGGTGCGCACGATCTGCGAACACTGCAAGGAAGAAGATAAGGGCCCGGGCAGCGCCGAGATCAAGCGGCAGATGGCCTTGGAGATGGACGCGAGCGTGAAAAAGGATTTTATCAAAATTTACCGGGGTAAAGGATGCAGCCACTGCAATTCGACGGGCTTCTGGGGACGCAAGGCGATCTATGAGATCCTGCTCATGTCGGAAAAAGTGAAGTCTCTCGTCGTCAAAAGGGCCACTGCCAGCGAGATCAAACAGCAGGCGATGGAAGAGGGCATGAGCACTCTGCGCGCGGACGGATGGCAAAAGGTGCTGCAGGGGGTGACCACGGCTCAGGAGATCATGGAGATGACGCCGCCTGACCGGCCCGAGATCAAGGAGAAGGAGAGCGGCAACCCCGTCAAGTTTACAGCTCCTCCTGCCCGCAGGGGCGAAGACTGGGAGCGCCGTGTTTTCATGCGTCTCGACCATGTCGTCAATGTGCGCTACCGCCTTATCAAAGATACCCAGCCGGCGAAGGACGCGGTCCGCAAATTTGCCGATTTTTCCGTCACGCGCAATATTTCCGCGGGGGGACTTGTCTTCCTGGCCAAAGAGACGATCTCCATCAGCGCCATCCTTGAGCTGCGCGTCGAGCTGCCGGACGGACAGGAGCCGGTCGAGTGCCTGGCCCGGGTGATACGTCAGGAGGAGACGGGCGAGGACAAGGTTTATGAGACTGCCGTGTGCTTCCTTGATCTTTCCGGTGCGGCGAGAGCTCGTTTTGAAAAGTATGTGAAAAAGGAGGCCGAATAACATGCCGCATTTCTCGTACCGTGCGAAAAAGGGCCCGAATGAGCTTTTGTCCGGCGTCATCGAGGCTGCGACAAAAGAAGAGGCGGTCGACCGTTTGAGCGACCAAGGCCTTCTGCCTCTGAGCGTGGAGGAGTCCCGCGCGCCTGTCCGCATGAAGGAGCGCGAGCAGGAAAGGCCCCGTCCGGCGCAAACCGCCTTACCCGCGGGACAGACTAAAAATGATCATGGGCCTGTCGGCAGGATCAAGTCGACCGATATCACCGTGTTTTCGCGTCAAATGGCCAGCCTTCTTAGAGCGGGGGTGCCCATCTTGCAGGCTTTCGGCATCATCTCCGACCAGACGGAGAACCCGCGTTTTAAGCGCTTTCTAAGAAAAGCGGTCGACGAGATCAAGGATGGCAAGCCGTTTTCAAGCGTGTTCGCGCAGTATCCCAAACTTTTTCCTCCGATCTACATTGCGCTCATCCGCATCGGCGAAGACTCGGGATCGCTTCCGGAGACGCTCCTGCGGATCTCGGACTACCGCCAGAGCCAGGAGGAGATCCGCTCTCGTATCCTATCGGCCATGGCCTACCCCGCGCTGATGGCTGTGACGGGGATCGGAACGGTCGTATTTATGATCACGTTCGTCGTTCCGAAGCTTTCGGCGCTTTTCACCAATATGGGCGAAAATCTGCCGGTTCCGACACGTATTCTGATCTCCATCAGCGGACTCTTTCATGAGAAATGGTTCTTGATCGTCCCGACGGTGTTTTTTTTCATTGCCGCATTCATGGTCAAATATCAGGGCCCTTTCGTCAAAAGGACATGGAGTTCCCTGAGCCTGCGTATTCCGGGGATCAGGACGTTTGTCGTGAAGTCGGAGCTCGCGCGCCTTTCGCGGACGATGCATCTGCTGATCAAGTCCGGCATCCCTATCCTTAAGGCGATCGAGATCACGGCTCCCGTTCTGGGGAACAGCGTGCTCCGTGCCGAATTTGAAAGAACCGAAAGTCAGCTGGCGGGCGGCGGCACGCTGGGAAAAAGCCTCAAAGAGTCGAGCCATTTTCCGCTTTTTATGACCAACTTGATCTCTGTCGGCGAAGAGACGGGCCGCCTGGACGAGGCGCTCGAGGAGATTGCCGGCTACTACGAACGCGAGACCGGAGCCGCGATCAAGGTCATGACGTCGCTTATCGAGCCGATGATGATACTCTTGATGGGGCTTGTCGTCGGATTCATTGTGATCGCGATGATGCTGCCGATGTTCGAGCTGAGCCTGGCCGTAAAATAATGATCCGTCGTCTAGCCGCGGCGCTGATCTTTCTGGCCGCCGCGTCTCCGGCAGCCGCCGACTGGCAGGAGATCAAGGGCGATCATTTTTTGGTTTATTATTCAGGCGACGAGAAGTTCGCCCGCGAAACGGCACGCCGGGCCGAGCTGTATTACGGCCAGATCGCTTCTGATCTCGGTTATCCGCGCTACTCGAATTTCTGGCAGTGGGAAAACCGGGTAAAGATCTATATTTATCCGACGAAGCTGGAATTTCAGAAGGATTCGGGGCAGCCGGACTGGTCCCACGGGATGGCCGACTATTTCGGAAAGCGGATCTTGTCCTACCGGCAGAGCGAGTTTTTTCTGGACGGCCTTCTGCCGCATGAGCTGACACACCTGATCTTCAGGGACTTCGTGGGCTTTAAGGGCGAAGTGCCGCTATGGATCGACGAGGGCGTCGCACAATGGGAGGAGCCCAAGAAGCGCGCCGTTGCGAGGGACGCGGCGGCCTATCTTTTTCAGAACGGACTCAGCCTTTCATTGAAGGAGCTGACCGCGATCCAGGATCTGAGCGGTTTCACGGAAGAAAAGGTGCATCATTTTTACATGCAGGCCGTGACTCTCGTGGATTTTCTGATCCGAAAGCATGGCGCCAATTCCTTCACAGCATTTTGCCGCCAGCTCCGGGACGGCAAGGACTTGAATTCCGCCCTGCGCTCGGCTTATCCGGGATCCATCGGAAGCCTGACGCTGCTGGAAGCGGCCTGGAAAAAAGACATCGTCGAAAACGTAAAAAAATAGGGGGATGAAGAAAATGAAAAAAAATAGCGGATTCACGCTGATCGAGCTCATGCTGGTCGTGATCATCATCGGCGCGCTTGTGGCGATGGTGACGCCGCGGCTGGCCGGACGCTCCGAGCAGGCAAAAGTAGCGGCCGCTCAGGCCGACATCAGCACCAATATCGCGACCGGTTTGAAGCTTTACGAACTGGACAACGGTAAATTTCCCGCGGGAGACCAGGGTCTTTCCGCGCTTCTGACCAAGCCCTCGGACGCCAACAACTGGAACGGACCCTATCTTGAAAAGAAGCCGATAGATCCATGGGGCAGGGAATACTTGTATAAGAGCCCGGGCGTCCACCGGACATACGACTATGATCTATATTCGCTGGGCCGCGACGGCCAGGAAAGCGCCGATGACGTCAAGAACTGGGACTAAGGGATACGCGGGATTTACGCTGATCGAGGTCATGATCGCCGTCACCGTACTTTCGGTCACGCTCGTGGTCATTCAGGGAGGGTTTTTGCGGTCCGCGGCGCTGCTTTCGCGGGTCTCGAGGACCTTGGACGCCCAGCAATGGATCGATGAAAAAATGTGGGATGTCAAAGAACAGCTTTTTTATTCCGACGACCCGTCGCCCGGGGAGGGTGTCGGCGTATTCAAGGTGTCGGACAGGGAGTATTCCTGGACCGCCGAGGCGCGTCCGCTGAGCTTGTCCGACGTGTACTCGCTGAGCATCAAAGTTCTCTGGCTCGAAGGCGGCAGCACAGTGCAGACGCAGCGCGAGCTCTACGCCAACAGCGTCCCCAAGTCATGATGAAGCGCCGCGGTCAAAACGGCTTCTCGCTCATGGAGCTCTTGATCGTCTCCGTGCTGGTGCCAGTGATCGCATTTGTCATCTACGCCAATTTCAGCTCCGGACTGCGCCTGTGGCAGTTCACCGAAAGACAGCGTTTTTCCGAAGACACCCAGATCTTTTTCCAAAGAGCTTCGGTCGATTTTGAGCAGGCCTTCAAATATGCCGCGATCCCGTTCGAGGGCAGCGCGTCGGAGGTCTTTTTTGCCGGGCCTGTCAAGACGGATGCCGCGCTCGGAGGGGACCGGGGTTTCGGGCAGACGCGGTATTCGTACGACGGGAACCATAAACAGATCGTCAGGACGACGAAAAACCTAAGCCAATGGGCCGCGGACGGCGCGGGGATCGACAAGGTCATGCTGCGAGGCGTAGAGTCGCTCGAGATAAGCTATTTTGTCCGTGATCCCCTGGAAAAGAATTACCGCTGGGTCTATGAGTTGGATCCCAAAGCCAAGGAACTTCCTGTCGCCGTGAGGTTTCGGATGGTCATCAGCGAAAACGGGCAGAGGAAGCCTGTCACGAAGACATTTCCTGTCCCGGTCGGCAGCGGTTGATCATGCGCACCGGAATTTTCCGCCGCGAGAGCGGCAGCATCCTGATCCTTGCGCTGTGGGCGGTGTCATTTTTATCTATCCTGTCCGTTTCTATCGCGGCCGGAGCGCGTCAGAAGGCGACGCTTTTGAACCGCTTCACCGCGCACAGCCGCTTACACGCGATAGCGCTTTCAGGCGTTGAGCAAGCCCGGGCAGTCCTTAAAGGGATGGATCCCGCGCAGCTATTCCATACGCTCTCCGATCCATGGGCGGACAATATTTCCGCATTTCGGAACATCCGGGTTGAGCAAGGCTATTTCAGCATCGGCTATGACGCGGGGCCGGTGAGCCACTACGACGCCAAGCGGCGTATCGTGTACGGTCTGAAAGATGAATCGGGAAAGATCAACCTCAACACAGCCGATGCTCCGACCCTCGTGCGCCTCATCGAAAGTTTTCAAGGCCTTGACCGTGACACCGCCGAAGAGATCGCTTACGCCGTCGTCGATTGGAGAGATGCTGACTCGGCGCTGAGCCACCCGACTCTAGGCGCTGAAACGGATCACTACGGCGACTTGCGCCAGCCTTATAAGGCCAAGGACGCCCCTTTTGAGATCATCGACGAGTTGTTGCTGGTCAAAGGCGTAAATCGTGCTATATTTGATAAAATCAAAGATTCGGTGACCGTCTATGGGCCGGGTTCCGTCAATATCAACACAGCCTCGAAGGAAGCGTTTTTGGCGCTCGGCATCGGGCCGACTCTTGCGGAGAGGATGCTGACGTTCCGCAAAGGAGCTGACGGCGCCGACGGGACGGCGGACGACGGTTATATAGCGGTTTCGTCTTCGATCGCGTCAAGCCTGACGAAAATTCTGGGATTGAATGACATCGAAGCGCAGACGCTCAATACCCTCGCCGAGGGAGGCAAGCTCGGCACCGCCTCTGCTTTTTTTTCGGTGAAGTGCCGGGCCTCCATCAGTGAAACCGGGCCTTCGCTCGAGATGGAAGCCGTGATCGGCGGGGACGGTAAAATTCATTACGTAAAGGCATCCGAAATTATATGGCCTTCAAGCTGAAATTATTCAAGAAAAAGGGTCCCCAGGACCTCCTCGGCTTCGACTTAAACGAAGAGAGGCTGAAGATCGTTCACGTGCGCCTCTCAGGGCTGAAGCGAGAGGTCGTGAACCTCTCCGTCTCGGAAGTCCATGGTATGAGCGACGATGATATCGCCGCGCTCATCGCAAAAAAGGTCGCGGAGCTGAAGCTCACAGACCCGAGAGCTTATATCTGCGTTCCTCTGAACGCGCTCATCACGCGCATTATCGAGATCCCGTCCCGCGACCAGGAAGAGATCAAGGAGATCGTGAGCCTGCAGGCCAGCCGTCATACCCCTTATTCGCGCTCAGAGATCATCATCGACATGCTGGCTCTCGGCGTCGTCCGTGAAAGCTATACGAAGGTGCTTCTTGTGATCGCGCCGCGCGACATCGTCGTGCGCCAGACCAAGATCCTGCAGAGGGCGCGTCTAGAACCCGCTAAGGTATTCTTTTCATCGGAGGGCATCTGCCACGCGTGCGCGAAGATCCTGGGCGCCGAGACCGGCGACCAGACCGTCGCGGTCGTGCATATGGACGACTCGTTCACCTCGTTCAATGTGATACGCAAGGGACGTATTCACTTTATGCGCGGCATTCCGATCGGAGCGTCGCACCTTTTCGCCGAAAAGGAGATCTACGGCGACCAGTTCATGGACGAGCTTCAAAAGTCGCTCGACGCCTATATTCATGATGAGGGAGGGCTTCTGCCTTCCCAGCTCGTACTCACCGGCGTGGTCGGTGAAGTCAGCGAGCTCGATGAGCTGTTCCGGCACACGCTCAACATGCCCATTAAACACACCATGTATTTCAATTATTTCCCTATATCCGAAAAGGCGAAGGCCGTAGCCTCCTCTTCTACAAAAGTATCATTTTTTAATGTGATCGCGCCGCTGCTTCTTTTTGACCGGATGAAGATAGATCTCACCTCGGATGAGCAGAAGTTCAAAATGCAGCTGGAGGTCCGGGGCAAAGAGATGATGAAGCTGGGTGTCCTGGTGATCATATTCCTGGCCGCCATCTTCCTGTTTTTCGCCACCAAGATTTATCTCAAGAATCTATATCTGAATAATTTGACAGCCCGCTACAAAACAGTGATGGAAGACGCCAAAGAGCTTGAACGCAACTTCGAGAAGATCCAGCTGATCAAGAAAAATCTCGCTGAGCGCGGCTATTCTCTCCAGGCGCTGTCAGCGCTGTATGACGTGGTGCCCAACGACGTCAAGCTCAGCGATCTGCGCTATGACGAGCGCAAGTTCACGTTCAAGGGGACGTCCGCCGCGATGAAGTCGGTCTTTTCGTTCGTGACGAGCCTCGAAAAATCGAAGCTATTCAAAGAAGTGAAGACCAAGTACGTGACGATGCGCAGCGAAGACGGACGGGACGTCGTGGATTTTGAGATCGCCACGCAGGTAGGGGAGTGATGTGATGATGAAAAAATTGATCGATTGGTATTCACGTTTGACCAAGAGAGACAAGATCGCGCTGGGCATCGCAGCTGCCGTGATCCTTGTCGTGATGATCGACCAGCTTATCGTCGGACGCGTTTATCACCAGATGCGGCAATTGGACACGCATACTCGCGACCAGGAAACCGCCATCAAAAAAAGTCTTCACGTGCTTCTGCGCAAAGACCAGATCTCCGCCGAGATCAAGCAATACGCCAACTATTCGGTGAAAGCGAAGTCGACGGAGGAGGAGATGACGGTTTTCCTGAAGGACCTAGAGACTCTAGCGGGCCAGGCATCGGTGAGCCTTCTATATGTGAAGCCGGGCGCTTCAAAGCCCGCCAAGGAGTCGGAGACCCGTAAATATATCGCCACGCTCGAGTGCGAAGGACGCATGGAAGAGATCGTGGGATTTTTCTACCGGATCGAGACGTTCCCCGGTTTCCTCAAGATCGAGAAGTATGCGATCGAGCCTAAAAACAAAGAGGCTACCGTCGCGCGCTGCGGGATGACCGTCTCAAAAACGATACTGTCTTAGACTTTCGGGGTTTCGGGGGTCTTCTGGGCGGCCGCGTCCGGAGATGATTTTGCGGCTTTTTTGGCTTCTTTATCGTTGATCCAGTTTTCAAGCGCGTCCGCTTCGTTCTTGTGTTTCAATCCTCTCAGCGCTTCGACTTCTGCCATCGCCGCGGCCCTATCGCCGTTCCAGTAGCTGGCGCTTCCCAGCCCTAGGTGGGCTTCAGGGAAAGCGGGATTGAGCTCCACAGCCTTCTTATAGCTGTCGACCGCTTCCTTGAAGTAGCCGTTCCCGGCCTCAAGTAAACCGAGTTCGTACCAGGCGCGGAAACTCGCCGCATTGATACCCAGCGCTTTGTTGTATGCCTCCTTGGCTTTCTCGTAATCGCCCTTATTGGCGTATATAAGGCCTAGGTTGTGATAGCCGGCATAAGAGGGCTCGAGAACCACGGAGTAGGAGCTGTTTTTCACGGCGAGGTCGAGTTTGCCGGTATTGGCATATGTCAGGCCGAGCAGCAGATAAGCCTTGGCGCTCTTGGGGTCGATCTTGACCGCACGCTCATATTCCACGACGGCCTTATCATAATCCTTTTTCTGCACCCACTCGTTGCCTTTTGTGATCGCATCTTCAAGCGGGCCGCAGACACCTGAGGCGGAGATAAAAAGCCCGAGAGCTATCATGGGCAACAAGGTCATTTTTTTCATAGGGCCGCTTTTCTCCTGGGTGCTCATGTCTGCCATTTTTTAAGAAATAGCCGGTTGATCTTCTGTTCTTTGACGGGCCGGTCTTCCGGGCCGGTCTCGGTTTTACTGATCTTTCTTACGACGTCATAACCTTTGATCACTTCGCCGAAAATCGTGTGCTTCATGTTGAGGCCGGGGTTCGGCGACACCGTGATGAAGAATTGGCTCATGTTCGTATTGGCTCCGGAGTTGGCCATCGCGAGGATGCCGGCTTTTTCAAACTGCACTTGTTCGTTCACTTCGTCCTCGAAAGGTTTTCCCCAGATCGATTCTCCGCCCTTGCCGGTGCCGGTGGGATCGCCGCCCTGGATCATGAAGCGGTCAATGACGCGGTGAAAGATCGTCCCGTCGTAGTAGCCCTTCTCGGCGAGTGCGATCATGTTCTCACAGGCCTTCGGGGCGACCATCGTGTAGAGCTGGACCTCGAAGTCGCCCTCAGAGGTCTGAAAAACGAGGATCTTGTCGACGCGGTAGTCTTTCATATCCGCGCGGGTGAAAATGTCCTGGATCACTTTTTGGGTCATGTTGTAGTAGTACACT
This sequence comes from uncultured Planctomycetia bacterium, assembly GCA_964543965.1. Classification (GTDB taxonomy): domain Bacteria; phylum Omnitrophota; class Gorgyraeia; order 2-02-FULL-51-18; family 2-02-FULL-51-18; genus CAMDWQ01. The sequence goes on along the minus strand of CAZJAX010000028.1, from coordinate 6,689 downwards.
TGCGTCAGGATCTTGATGTACTCTTCTTTTTTCTTGTCGTTGTATTCGGAAGGATCCGCGTCCTTTTTCTCCTTAAGGCGGAATACTCCGTAGCCTTTGTACATCTTGGCAGGATCCGAGATCTCATCGATCTTCATTGCATGGATGCGGTAGGCATCCGGCGTCGGCACCTGCCAGAGGTCGATGACAGCCTCAAGAGAGATGTGGCCCGTCGGCGTGCACCATTTCTTGTCGGCCGCCTTTTTTTTGTCCCATTCTTCCGGAGTGATCGATTTTCTGAATTCCTGCGCCTCTTCGAGCGTAGGGAAGTTGATGAACTCGGTATTCATCGAATTGTACTGGTTCAGGAATTTCTGTTTGGCATCCTCTTCCTTGATGACGGGTTTAGGAGGGTTCATGATGCCGTCGACCATTTTTTTCACACGCAGGAGGTCTTCGATCCGCTTTTCGAATTTTTCCGGCTCTTCCCCGAACGTCTGCTGGACCCAGCGGATGTAGGTGTAGGTTCCAAACTCGATGTTTTTTTCTTTCAGGAGGCGGGAGAGCTCGTTTTCGACTTCACCGCGTTCGAGCGGGGTCTTTCTCTGCAGGGCTTCCCTCAGCAGGATGATGTGTTTCCAGGTCTCGATGCGACGCTCCTCCTCTGTCGCAGACTCTTTGCCTGTGACCGAGAAGATCGTGGAAGTCTTGTAAGCAAAATCAAACTCTTCATTTGAGACCGGCTTTCCGAAAGCTTCGCCCACGAGCGACGGCTGAGTCTTTGCAGGGGCCTCCGCGGAAAAAACGGAGCCGGTCAGGGTGGTGAGGAAGAGGCAAAAAAGAATAGAAATTTTTTTCATAAGCGGATGCTCTTGATAGTACTAAATATAGGAGAGCTTGTCAATTTGGCGGGTCTTTGAGGCGCCGAAGTTGCAATTGGGCTTATGTTCGCTTAGAATGGCTAAGATGATGAATAAACTTGCTAAAAAGTTTATCAGCGTTTTCCCCATATACGCCCTGCTGATGCCGGCCTTAAGCCTTTCAGAGGCCCGCGCTGAAGAGGGGGAAGGGGAAGCCAATTTTGAATACCGCACCGTGGTCACCAAAGAGGGCTTGAGCTTCCGCGTCCCAGAGGACATGCCCATCGAAAAGCGCGGCGGCATCCAGGCTCCGATCCCGTTTGATGAATATGTTTACGGAAAATTCGACAGGATGGATAAAAAAGTCCGTACGCTTGAGACGCGCATCGAGGAGCTTGAAAAGACCGTCGCCTCCATGAATGAGAAGAAGCCCGTAGTTTTAAAAACCCAAGGAACTTGAAAATGCCTCTGAAAAAGATCGTGTTGTCCGCGTTTCTCTTTGTATTTATATTTTCTATCCAGGCTCTGGCCGGCAACAAACAGGATACGCTTCCCTTGCCGCGTCTCATGGCTCCCGGCGACACCGCCGTGCTCGACGATAAGGGCCAGCTCGAATTCCGCTGGGGAAGCGAGGGGTCTTCCTTCGACCATTACGACTTCGCGATCTACAAAGGCACCCAGCCTTACGAGCCGTATGTGATCTTGGCCAAGCAGTTCCCGCCCAACGTCAAATCCGTGCTTATCGACGGCTCCACGTTTACGCCGGGTGAAAGCTATACCTGGTCTCTGCGTTACGCGGGTTCCAAGAGAAGCCTGAAAGCGTATTCCATCTTCAAGGTCAAAGCCTAACTCCAAGGAGAATATCATGGCAGCAATTTTTTCTGATATCACCAAGACGATCGGCCGCACGCCTCTGGTGCGTTTGAACCGCATCACCGAAGGTCTCGAAGCGCAGGTCGTCGCCAAGCTCGAATGCTTCAATCCGCTCTCGAGCGTCAAAGACAGGATAGGCACGGCGATGATCGAGGATGCCGAAAAATCGGGCGCCCTGAAAAAAGGTTCCGTCATCATCGAGCCGACGAGCGGCAACACGGGTATCGCGCTGGCTTTTGCCGCAGCCGCCAAAGGGTACCGTCTCATCCTCACGATGCCCGAGACGATGAGTCTTGAGCGCCGTCAGCTGCTCTCCATATTCGGCGCGGAGCTCGTGCTGACGCCCGGCGCCGACGGCATGCGAGGGGCCATCAAAAAGGCCGAAGAAGTCGCAGCCGTGACGCCGGATTCGCTCATCCTCCAGCAATTCTCCAATCCCGCCAACCCCGACATCCACCGCAAAACCACCGCCGAAGAAATATGGAACGACACCGACGGCAAGGTCGACATCCTGGTCGCCGGCGTCGGCACCGGAGGTACCATCACAGGCGTCGCCGAAGTGATCAAAAAAAGAAAGCCGTCTTTCAAGGCGATAGCGGTCGAACCGGAAACGTCACCCGTGATCTCCGGCGGCGCCCCGGGACCGCACAAGATCCAGGGCATCGGAGCCGGCTTCATCCCTAAGAATCTGAATACCGCGATTGTCGACGAAGTGATCAAGGTCGCCGACGACAACGCAGGCGCGGCAGCGCGCAGCCTGGCGCGGCTTGAAGGCATTCTGGGAGGCATTTCCTGCGGCGCGGCTCTCTGGGCGGCCCTGGAAGTGGCCAAGCGCAGAGAAAATAAGGGCAAGCTTATCGTCGTCGTCCTGCCGGACACCGGCGAGCGCTATCTTTCGACCTGGCTCTTCAAGGAATACCTCGAAAACGCCCAACTCGTCTCCAAATAGACCCATCCGGACAGCCGGCCGATTTCGTAGATAAGATGAAAGACGAGAGGGCCGTATGAAGACGCTTCTATTCACCGCATTGATATTGCTGGGGACTGTCCCGGCGGGGGCTGAAATGAGAGACAAGATCGAAATTTACGATGCTTCGACGGGACGGTCCGAGTATGTCGATCCTGTCGTAAAAACGGAGGCCGAGTGGAAAGCGCTCCTGACTCCCGAGCAATACCAGGTGACGCGCCGGAAAGGAACGGAGCGCCCCTTTAGCCGGCAGTGCGCGATCCCCTCCTCAGGAAAGGGCGTCTATCAGTGCGTCGGCTGCGGCACCGACCTCTTCGCCTACGGCAACAAGTTCGAGTCCGGGACCGGATGGCCGAGTTTCTTCGATCCTATTTCTCCGCTGAACGTGCATCTGGAAGAAGACCGCCTGTTCGGCATGATCCGCACCGAAGTCCTCTGCGCGCGCTGTGGGGCGCACCTCGGACATGTTTTCGATGACGGGCCTCCGCCGACAGGTAAACGTTTCTGTATCAACACGGTCGCGCTGAAACTTGCCCCCGAAAAGAACTGATCCTCAGACTCGCCGCAGGCCGAGGGGTAAGTGGTTCGTCTACATCCTTCTCTGCCAAAATGACAGGCTCTATACCGGTATCACCACGGACGTGAAGCGCCGCTTCAAAGAGCATCAGAACAAGTCCGCGCATTTCACCAGCTACAACGCGCCCATCCGTGTTGTTTATACGGAAAAAGCAGCGTCCCGCTCGTCAGCCCTGAAGCGCGAGGCTGCCATCAAACGGCTCAAAAAGGCCCAAAAACTAGCCCTCATTAACCGCTAGGAATATCCTGATTTTGTGGCATAATACACCCCTTACTTATGGCTAAAGTCCTCCTGCAGCTTAACAATATCTATAAGGCCTACGGCACCAACGTCATCTTTGACGATGCGGGCGCGTCCTTTATGGAAAATCAGAAGATCGGCGTGATCGGCCGCAACGGCGCCGGAAAATCGACGATGTGCAAGATCATCACCGGCCACGAAGAGGCGGACGGCGGAACCGTCGTCAAAAGCCAGGAGCTGCGCCTAAGCTATCTCGAACAGCACGATCCTTATAAGCTCGATGAGACCGTCATCGACTTTCTGATGCGCTATACCGGCAAGGAAGAGTGGGAGTGCGGCAAGATGGCCGGCAATTTCCAGATGAAGAACGAGCTCCTCGAGAAGCCCATCGGCGCTCTGTCCGGCGGCTACCGTACGCGCGTGAAGCTGACCGCGATGCTTTTGACGGACCCCAATTTTCTCATCCTTGACGAGCCGACCAATTATCTCGACCTGAAAACGCTGATCCTTCTCGAAGATTTCCTGCAGGAATACGAGGGCGCCTTCCTCATCGTGTCCCACGACCGTGAATTTCTGAAAAAAACGTGCGAACATACTCTCGAAGTAGAAAACGGCGACATGACGCTATATCCGGGCAGCGTGCAGGAGTACCTGATGTTCAAGGAAGATCAGAAACAGCAGGCGCTCAGCACCAATAAGAACATCGAGGCTAAGAAAAAGCAGCTGCAGGACTTCGTGAGCCGTTTCGGCGCCAAGGCGTCGAAGGCCAGCCAGGCGAAATCCAAGATGAAGCAGATCGAGAAGCTCAACACAAAGACGATCGAGGTGGGGCACGCGCTTTCGAACGTACACATCCGCATTCCCGCCGTCGAGAAGCGCAACGGTATCGCGATGAGCACGCAGGATCTGGCGATAGGCTATCCGGAAAAGCTCGTCGCTCAGAAGATAAACCTCGAAGTGATGCAGGGCCAGCACGTCGCCGTGCTCGGCGACAACGGTCAGGGCAAGACGACGTTTTTAAGGACGCTTGCCGAAGACCTGGCGCCGAAGGCCGGAAGCTACAAGTGGGGACACAATCTCAAGATCGCTTATTACGCGCAGCACGTTTTCGCGACGCTGCACCCCGAGCAGGACGTCTACACGCATCTTGCCGAAAAAGCGGCCGACGGCGTCGGCAGGCAGGAGATCCTGAACCTGGCCGGAAGTTTTCTTTTCAAGGGCGACGACGTGAAGAAGAAGGTCAAGGTCTTGAGCGGAGGCGAGAGGGCGCGCGCGGTGCTCGCCGGACTCCTTTTATCTAAGAGCCAGGTCATCCTTCTGGACGAACCGACCAACCATTTGGATTTCGAGACCGTCGAGGCTCTCGGGCGCGCGCTGAAAAGCTTCTCGGGCACGCTGTTTTTTATCAGCCACGATCGTACGTTCGTGAACCTCGTCGCCAACGAGATCATCGAGGTGAACAACGGCCAGGTCGTGAAGTATCCGGGCAATTACGAGGAATATGTCTATCACCTCGAAAATAAGCTCCGGCACGAACTGCACCCGGATATGGACGAAGGCAAGCCATCCGGCCCGAAAAAAGAAAAGTCTGCCGAAGCCCCTAAGGGCAAATCTCTCTTTATCCAGAAAAGGGAGCTGGAAGCCGAAAAAAGAAAGATCGTCAACCGTCTGAAGAAGACCGAAGAGACTCTCGATGCTTACAAGGGTGAAAAAGACGCGATCGAGAATGATTTTTTAAAGGACCCCTCCTCCTGGTCCCAGGAGCGCAACCAGCGGCTTGAGGCGCTGATGAAGATGATCGAGTCCGAAGAGAAGAACTGGATAAGTCTCTTGGAAAAATCCGAAGCCGTCAATACGCTTCTGGCCTCTCTGGCCGAAAAAAGCGACTGACAGCTCCCACTCGAAACCGTCCCTCCGAAGTGATACAATAAGGTTATGAAAGTCATCTCTGAAGTATCTCCCAACGAAATGCTCCACACGGAGAGCACTGCCCCCAAGCTGGGCCGCCGCAAGACCCGATGGGGCAGTGTCGCGCTTTACACGGTGCTTATCGGCGTCACGGTCGCCGCCGCACCCTATTATATCTGGCGCCACGGCCTGTCGGCGCCGCAGATCGCGCTTTTCACGTTCTATTTTTTCGCGACGTCTTTCGCCATCACGACCGGTTATCACCGGTGTTTCGCGCACGCGACTTTCAAGCCTCATCCGGCGGTCGAGTTTCTTCTTCTTTTTTTTGGCGCAGCCACCTTCGAACAGTCGGCGCTCAAATGGTCGTCCCAGCACCGCTCGCACCATCAATACACCGATACTGACCGCGATCCGTACAACATCAAGAGAGGGTTTTTTTACGCGCATATCGGCTGGATCATGTTCTGGAAGCATCCGGTCAGCTATGACAACGTCAAAGATCTTCAGAAGAGGCCGATGGTGATGCACCAGCATCAGTACTATCAGGGATGGTCTCTTTTCTCGGGCGTCCTGCTGCCGATCGTTATCGGATTCACATTCGGCGAGCCGGGAGGCGCGCTGATCTTAAGCGTCGGAGCCCGCATCCTGCTTGTGATGAACTCCGCTTTCTTCATCAATTCGTACGCACATACGTTCGGCACTAAACCGTACGATCTCGATACGAGCGCCCGCGATAACTGGCTCGGCGCCATCCTTACCAACGGCGAAGGCTATCATAATTATCATCACCGCTTTCCCAACGATTACCGCAACGGCATCCGCTGGTACCATTACGATCCGACCAAGTGGCTGATCTGGGTCTTGTCCCTTGTCGGGCTGGCCAAGGATTTGCGGCGTACGCCTCAAGAGCAGATCCAGAACGCGCTGCGCTTGACCCGAGAGCGGAAATCCGCTTAATACGGCCTCGGCCGGGCATGCAAGGTAGTGCCTTTTTAGACTAAATCCCGTTAAAATACACAATATATTGTATTTTTTCTTGACAAGAAAAATGCACAGGATTATACTCGACCTGTAATCAAACGATATTGATTTAAATGACCCCTTAGAATTTTTGCAGAGCCCCATAAGAAAATTCTAAGGTTTTTTTGCCCCCAAAAATAGGTACAAGGCCGATGACAACAGAGCCTCTTCTTAAAGAAAACAAAGACCGTTTCGTTCTATTTCCCATCCAGCACCATGATATTTGGAATATGTATAAACAGGCCGAGGCCAGCTTCTGGACGGC
>CAZJAX010000027.1:0-18413 GCA_964543965.1 uncultured Planctomycetia bacterium | reverse complement strand
TCTTTCTCGAGCGCCGACTCGATGGTGATCTCAAGCTCTGTCGGGATGAGTTTGGCGATCTTGTCGACCTCGGAGTACGGCATATTCATGACGCGCCCCACGTCTCGGATGACGGCCTTGGCCATCATGGTCCCGAACGTGATGATCTGCGCGACGTTGTCCGCCGAGTATTTGTCCGTCACGTACTTGATGACGTCGTCGCGGCGCTCGTAGCAGAAATCGATGTCGATATCCGGCATGGTCACGCGCTCCGGGTTCAGGAAACGCTCGAAGAGAAGGTCGTACGGAAGCGGGTCGATGTCCGTGATGCCGAGCGCATAACTGATGACGGAGCCGGCCGCCGAGCCGCGGCCCGGACCCACAGGGATACCGCTTTTCTTGGCAAAATGGACAAAATCCCAGACGATGAGGAAATAGCTCACGAAACCGGCGTTTTTGATGACGGTGAATTCATGCTCGACGCGCTTCTTGATCGCGTCGGTGACCTCGGGATAGCGCCCCTTGAGCCCCTCCTGCACGAGCTCCCAGAGATAATCTTCTCGCGTCTTGCCCTTGGGAGGGTCGAAGATGGGCACGTGCGTCTTGGTGAAATCAAACGTGACGTTGCAGCGCGCGGCGATCTTGCCCGCGTTTTCCATCGCCTCGGGAGTATCCTTGAAGCTCTGCGCCATTTCCTGCGTGCTCTTGAAATAGAATTCGTCCGTATTGAGACGGAAACGGCCCGGGTCGTCGAGCGTGTGCTGCGACTGGATACAGGTGATGACTTCGTGGGCGCGGGCATACTCGCGCTTGAGATAATGCACGTCGTTGGCCGCGACGAGAGGCACGCCGACTTTCTTGGCGAGTTTGATCATCTCCTCGTCGGCCTTCTCCTGTTCGCGCAAGCCGCTGTGGATGATCTCGAAATAATAATTTTCTTTGCCGAAAATCTCCTGATACTCGCGCGCCGCTTTCTCGGCCTTGTCGAACTGGCCGAGGTTCAGATTGTGAGGGATCTCACCGCGAAGCGGACCCGACAGGCAGATAAGCCCCTTGGAATATTTGCGGAGCATCTCTTTGTCGACGCGCGGTTTGTAATAAAACCCCTCGAGGTAGCCGATGGAGACGAGCTGGACGAGGTTGTAATAGCCCAGGTCGTTCTCCGCGATAAGCACCATCGGATAAGAGGCGCCGGGAAGCCCGTGCGTCGAGCGCTCGAAACGGCTCTCAGGGGCCACATAGATCTCGACGCCAATAATGGGCTTGATCCCAGCTTTCTTGCACGCCGAGTAAAACTCGACGACCCCGAACATGTTGCCGTTGTCCGTGATGGCCACGGCCGGCATCTTGAACTCTTTGGCTTGTTCTACGAGCTCATCGATATGGACGACGGCGTCGAGGAGGCTGTATTTGGTGTGGACGTGCAGATGGGCAAATTCGGGGAAAGCGGCCATAAAGTCTTCTCTGTTTTTGTTCTATTCCCAGCCAATTGTTACGGGTGGTTTTGAACGGACGACGAACACTATTTTAAATTTTATAACTTTTTTTGCAAGCTAAACTCATCCGCCCGGCAGAGGCGCCTTCATAAGATTATTTTACGAAATTCACTAGTCAGGATTATCGATTTTATCTTCTAGTATAGGAAATGGCGCGTCACTTGGTAACTCTTCAGTTTTGGCCTGAGTTCGCCAAATTATCTCAGCGATATCTTTAATACGATCAACAAATGGCTTTGAATCTGTTCCAAATTTCCCTAAGGCAACTCCCGCCTCACCTACAAGGCCCCAAAACCTGTCCAGAGAGGACATCCTTTTATGTAGCTCCGCCTGGAGCCTTTCAAGACGTGATAGAATGCGAGCTTTATGATCCCCCTCAAATAAGGAGCTAGCAACGACCATACCACGAAGCTCGTCGAGCGATTTCTGAATTTTTTCTAAATCGCCGTCAGTAAACTCGTAACAAAAAATTTTACCAAATTTTAAAAGATACTGTTCTTTGGCCGTGTTAAGAATTACGTTTGCTACTTGTTTATCAAGTTCGGTGAAAATATTGTTGAAAAAATTACGTATAGATTCTACATTATCCACACGGCTAGTTCGTAAAATAGGAATTTTAATAGTAAACCCGGCTGTCTCGCAAAAAGCCTGGAATTGTCCAAGCGCCTTAATGTAAGATTCGTAATCGTTGATATCATGTTGTTGATTAAGGTCATCATTTTCGCGAAAGAGCTCACACATTCTATGAGCTGCTTTTGTCCTGTCCTCTGGCAAAGATTCGATAAATTCGTCCGAAAACATAATCACTCCCACTCAATCGTCGCCGGAGGCTTGGAGCTCACGTCGTAGACGACGCGGTTGACGCCTTTGACCTCGTTGATGATGCGGTTGGAAGCTTTTGAGAGGACGTCTTTCGGGAAGTGGAACCAGTCGGCGGTCATGCCGTCGACCGAGGTGACGGCGCGGAGCGCGATCGTGTTGTCGTAGGTGCGCTCATCGCCCATGACTCCGACGCTCTTGACCGGGAGAAGCACCGCGAAGGCTTGCCAGATTTTGTCGTAGAGGCCGGCTTTGCGGATCTCTTCGATGAAACGCGAGTCGGCTTCTCTCAAGATTTGCAGGCGCTCAGGGGTGATCTCGCCCAAGATGCGCACAGCCAATCCCGGACCCGGAAACGGGTGGCGGCCGATCAGAGCTTTTGGAAGTCCGAGCGTATAGCCGAGGGCGCGGGCTTCGTCTTTGAAGAGTTCGCGCAGAGGCTCGACGAGCTGCATGTTCATTTTTTCCGGCAGACCGCCGACGTTGTGATGGCTCTTGATGACGGCCGTGGGTCCGCCGAAAGCGGACTGGCTCTCGATGACGTCAGGATAGAGCGTGCCCTGGCCGAGGAATTTGGCTCCCTTGATCTTTTTGGCTTCGCGCTGAAAAACGTAGATGAATTCGTGGCCGATGATCTTGCGCTTTTTCTCAGGATCCGTGACGCCTTTGAGTTTCTGCAGGAAGATCTTCTCGGCGTTGACGATCTTGAGGTTGAGATTGAATTTGCCCATGAAGGCTTTGCGGACTTCCTGCTCTTCGCCTTTGCGGAGCAGGCCGTTGTTGACGAAGATGCAGACGAGCTGTTTTCCGATGGCCTTGGAGAGGAGCGCCGCTGCCACCGACGAATCCACGCCGCCGGAAAGACCCAGGATCACGCGCTCGCGCCCGACCTTGTGGCGGGTTCTGGAGACCGTTTCTTTGATAAAGTTCTTCATCGTCCACGAGCGGTGAAAACCGCAGATACGGAACAGGAAATTACGGATGACATGCGCGCCGTACTCGCTGTGCAGCACTTCGGGGTGAAACTGCACGCCGTAGATGCGCCTCTGGCTGTTTTCGAAAGCCGCGACGACGGTGCTGTGCGTGTAGGCGGTCTTGAAGAAACCCTGGGGCAAGCGCGAGACGTAGTCGCCGTGAGACATCCAGGAGATCCAGCGTTTGGGCACACCGTGAAAAAGCTCGCCGCGTTTTACGTGAAGGAACAGCTCCGCATGCCCGTACTCGCGGCGCTTGGCGCGGCGCACTTCCCCGCCCAAAAGGTGCGAGAGCGCCTGCATGCCATAGCAGATGCCGAACACAGGAACGCCGAGCTTGAGGTACTCCGGATTGAGCTTGGGGGAATTTTTTTCGTAGACGCTGGCCGGGCCGCCGGAGAGAATGATGCCCTTCACGTTCTTGGCGCGTATCTCCTCGGCCGTGATGGTCGGGGGCACGATCTCGCAGAAGACTTTCGATTCGCGGACGCGGCGCGCGATGAGCTGGTTGTACTGGGAACCGAAATCGATGATTAAAAGGGTTTCCATCGGGCTCTGCTTTTAGTTTGCGTTTAGATAGTCGTAATAATTGTTGGTCATCGACTTGACCGGCTCAAAACTGCGGCGGTGTATCTTGCAGGGGCCGTATTTCTTGAGCGCCTCCACGTGCTCCTGCGTGCCGTAGCCTTTGTGCTTTTCGAAACCGTACTGCGGATACACTTGTGCGTAATATTCCATCATGCGGTCGCGCGTGACCTTCGCCACCACGGAGGCGCAGGCGATCGTGAACGAGATCGCATCACCGTCGATGATCGGAAACTGCCTGAACGGCAGGTTTGGACCCTTAGGTCCGTCGACCAGAAGCGCCGAGGGCGCCTCGCCGAGCTTGATCACCGCTTCCTCCATCGCCCTGAACGTCGCCTGATAAATATTGATCTTATCTATCTCGCCGCATTCGACGACCCCGATGCCCACCGTGCACTTGCCCATGATCTCGTCAAAGGCAGCCTCCCGGTTCTTTCGGGTCATCTTCTTCGAATCGTTGATCATCGAAGAAAATGAAAAATCCCTGACGATGACGGCTGAGGCGACCACCGGACCCGCTAAAGGGCCGCGGCCCGCCTCATCCACTCCCGCCAGGGATTTAAATCCCTGATCTATAAAGTCAAGGTCATGCTGAAGCAGCCGCTGAGACAGAGGCTGCTTTGGGCTCTTCTTTTCTACGCTCTTCTTCAATGCGGCCGCCTTTGCCGGTGGTATTGCGCAGATAGTACAGCTTAGCGCGGCGGACACGGCCCGAGCGGACAAGCTCCACTTTCTGAACCGTCGGTGAATTGTACGGGAACTTTCTCTCGACGCCCTCGCCGAAAGAGACGCGGCGCACGGTAAAGCTGCGGTTGACGCCGATGCCTTCCCTGCGGATCACGATCCCCTCGAACATCTGGGTACGGAACTTGCCTTCGCCTTCATCCACGCGGACGCCGACGCGCACGGTGTCGCCGACTTTGAAATTGGCCAAGACGCCCTGGTTTTTAGCGGACTCTTTTTCGAGAGCTTTGATCAAACGGTGATGCTGTGACATAACGTCCTCTACTTTTCTTTTTTCATTTTCAAATTCAAAAGATCCGGCCGCCGCTCAAGCGTCTGCTTAAGCGCTTCGCTCTTTTGCCATTCCTCTATTTTCCGGTGATTCCCCGATAAAAGTACCGCAGGGACCTTAAGCCCCCGGTAAACGGCGGGTCTGGTATACTGCGGATATTCTAGCAGATTATGGGTAAAAGATTCAAATTCTGTCGATCGGGCGCACCCGACCACTCCGGGCAGCAAACGGACCACTGAATCGATGACCACCATGGCCGGAAGCTCGCCTCCCGTCAGCACGTAGTCGCCGATGGAAATCTCGTCGGTCACCAATTCATCGATCACACGCTGATCCACGCCCTCATAATGCCCGCAGAGAAACGCGATCTCTTCGCAGGCTGAAAGCTCTACCGCTTTCTTATGGCTGAACGGCTTGCCCTGCGCCGTTAAGTATACAAAACGGAAGTTTTTGTCTTTTTTCTTCTTCCCGAACAATTCGTCATAAGCCTCAAATATCGGCTCGGGCTTCATCAGCATCCCGGCGCCCCCGCCGAACGGCTTATCGTCGCACGTTTTGTGATTGTCGTGCGTCCAATCCCGCAGGTTGTGCGGAGTGATAGCCACCTTTTTCTTCTCTATCGCCCGTTTTATGATCGAGTGCGACAGAAAAGAGTCGAACGCCTCCGGAAAAAGCGTCAACAGATGGATCTTCAAAGCGCGCTTATTTCCGGTTCGCGGACTTCATTCCGATCTTCTTCAGGATGCTGCGGACGGTCTCGGAAGGCTGAGCGCCCATCTTGAGCCAATGCTCGACGCGCTCGTTCTTCACTTTCACGATCGCCGGAGCCTTGGAAGGATCCCAAGAGCCGACCTCTTCGATAAAGCGTCCGTTGCGCGGCGCACCGGACTCGGTCACCACGATGCGGTGTTTGATCTTCTTCTTCGTGCCCATCGTTTTAAGACGTATGACTACTGCCATTTGACACCCCCTCTCGAATGTTGACTAACGTAGATCTTTTTCCCGGCGTATCTTCGCGCCGAGAGACTGTAATTTGGATACCAGATTTTCATAACCGCGGTCGAGGTGATAGATGCGCGACACTTCGGTCGAGCCCTCGGCCACGAGTCCCGCGATGACCAAGCCTGCGCTCGCGCGCAGATCGGAAGCCATGACGGGCGCTCCCGAAAGCTTTTTCTTTCCGCTCACGATCGCGCTCGGACCCTCGAGCATGATGCTGGCGCCCATGCGGTTAAGCTCGCTCACGTGCATGAAGCGCTCAGGATAGATCTTTTCCGTGATGACGCTGATGCCCGGAACCACGCACATCATCGCCATCATCTGCGCCTGCAGATCCGTCGGATAGCCCGGATACGGCAGCGTCGTCACCGAAACCGGCTTCAGAACTTTATCGCGGCGCACGCGCACGTGCCCGTTCTTCTCCGTCACCATCACCCCGGCTTCGCGCATCTTGTCGAGCATCGCGCCGAGCATTCCGAGGTCGAAATTCTTAAGCGTCACGTCGCCCTTGGTCACCGCCGAAGCGATCATGTACGTGCCGGCCTCGATGCGGTCAGGGATCACCGTGTAAGCGGCGCCCGAAAGCTTCTTGACGCCCTCGATCTCGATGGACGGCGAACCGAGACCCGAGATCTTGGCGCCCATTTTCTTCAAATAATTTCCGAGGTCTACCACCTCGGGCTCGCAAGCCGCGTTAACAATGACGGTCTTGCCCTTGGCCATCGTCGCGGCCATCATCACGTTGCCGGTGCCGAGCACCGACGAACCGAATGCGCCGCCGAGATAGACGCGCGCGCCGCGCAGCCCCTTGGTCTTCGCCATCACATAGCCGTGTTCGAGCGTGACATCGGCTCCGAGGGCCTTAACCCCTTTGATGTGCAGGTCGATCGGGCGCGGTCCGATGACGCAGCCGCCCGGAAACGAGATCTTGGCCGACTGGAATCTCGCCAGAAGCGGACCCAGAAAACAGATCGAACCGCGCATCGTGCTGACCATCTTGTACGTCAGCTCGGGGTTGCGGATGCCGGCGGGGTCGACTTCGACCGTGTCGCCGACGTGCTGGACCTTCGCGCCCAGCGACTTTAAAATTTTGACCATCGTAAAAACGTCCGCGACCTGAGGGACGTTCTTGATCACAGACTTTTCTTTGGAAAGGACGGTCGCCGCAAGGATCGGGAGAGACGAGTTTTTCGCGCCGCTGATGCTGACGCTGCCTTCAAGCCGTCTTCCGCCCTCGATGACTAATTTATCCAATTTTCCTCGCCGCTAACACGCGGTCAATGCCCGCGTAGTCTTTGAAAAATTCAAAATTTTGATAGGCCTTCATTCCGGACATTTTCCGGGCGACCGTTTTCGATTGGCCCTTGCCGATCTCTAAAAGCAGATATCCGCCGCTTTTCAGATAGCCCGGCGCCTGATCAAGGATCCTGTCGATGATCTCCAGACCCTTCTTACCGCCGTCCAGCGCCAAAAAAGGCTCTTTTCGGACCTCCCGTTGGAGACGTCCAAGCTCCCCCGTCGGAATGTAAGGCGGGTTGGACACGATGACGTCCCAAAAACCCCTGCATTCGGCTCCCAGCGAGCTAAAAAGGTCGCTCCGCCGGAAGGTCAAACGCCTGCCGACCTGGTGAAAAAGCGCGTTTTTTCGGGCTATTTTCAGGGCTTGGGACGAGATATCAAGAGCCGTCATTCTACAGTCTGGCCTTGCGATTGTCAAACTTACCGCAACGCACCCCGAACCGGCTCCCAGCTCGAGGATCTCAGGCTCAGGAGACCTGCGCTCTTCCAGGATATGAAGCGTCTTTTCAATCAAAAGCTCGGTTTCCGGCCGGGGGATGAGCGTATGGCGGTTCACGTAAAAATCCAGCCCGTAAAAGCCCGCCATACCCGTCAGATGGGCCATCGGGATACCCGTAAATCGTTTTTTGAGCGCCGTTTCGAGATTTTTTTTCTGTCCGCCGGTGATCCCGGAGGCGCCGGTGAAGAAGCTCAGACGATCAGTCTTGGCGAAATGGAGGATAAAACGCTCAGCCTCGACTTCGGGCGATTGGATCTTTTTGGCGCGGAGCTTTCTTTCGGTCTCTTTCAGGAAGCGGAGATTTTCGCGGGCCGAAAAAGCGGCGAGATCAGCTCTTGGCAAGCTCATCCTCGAACAAAGCGTCGACGAACGCGTCGAGCTCCCCTTCGAGCACCGCTTCCAGGTTGTAAGCGGTGAAACCGATGCGGTGATCGGTCACGCGGCGGTCGGGAAAATTGTAGGTGCGTATCTTTTCTGAGCGGTCGCCTGAACCGACCTGCTCTTTTCTCTGCTTGGCGATCTCGGCGTTGCGCTCGTTGGTGATCTTCTCAAAAAGACGCGCGCGGAGGATCTTCATACCCTTCTGTTTATTTTTAAGCTGGGATTTTTCGTCCTGGCAGCTGACGACGAGACCCGAAGGAATGTGCGTGATGCGCACAGCCGAGTCGGTGGTATTGACGGACTGGCCGCCCGGGCCGCCCGAGCGGAACACGTCGATGCGCAGGTCTTCAGGCTTGATCTCGACGTCGACCTCTTCAGCTTCAGGAAGAATGGCTACGGTCACGGCCGACGTGTGGATCCTGCCTTGAGCTTCTGTGGCCGGCACACGCTGGACGCGGTGCGTCCCGCTTTCGTATTTGAATTTACCGTAGGCGCCGGTGCCCGTGATGGAAGCGATGGCTTCCTTCAGCCCGCCGGCTTCGTTGGGCGAAACGGAAAGGGTTTCGACTTTGAAGCCGCATTTGACGGCGAAACGCGAATACATGCGGAAAAGCTCTCCGGCAAAAAGCCCGGCTTCGAGACCGCCGGTACCGGCGCGTATCTCCATGATGACGTTCTTAACGAGCAGAGGGTCGTCCTGCATGAGGATAGCTTCGATTTCATGGACGACTTTTTTTTCGCGGGCAGTGAGGGACTCAAGCTCCCCTTGAGCCATCGCATTGATGTCGGCGCTCTGGGTCTTGTCCTTCAGAAGAAGACTCACCTCTTCAGTCTCTTCACGGACTTTCAGGTATTCGACGTAGAGGTTCTTAAGCTTCTCGAGGACGCGGAATTCCTTGCCGAGGTCGCGAAGGCGGGTCTGGTCCGCGGTGACAGAAGGGTCTTGGAGGAGCCGCTCGACTTCTTGAAACCGAGCGACCCTCCCCTCAACCTTCTTTAAAAAACGCATGACCGGCTTTTGGGAATTGCTTGCTTACTTGGCGTAACGCTTTTGGAACTTCTCGATACGGCCTGCGCTGTCGATGACTTTGTGCTTGCCCGTGAAGAACGGGTGGCAGCTGGCACAGATCTCGACGCGGATAGCCTGCTTGGTCGAGCGGGTATGGATCACGTTCCCGCAGAGGCAGGTGATCGTCGTCTCGTTGTACTTCGGGTGTATTTTCTCTTTCATGTCATTCTCCTAAGAAGCCCCCTATTATGACGCTTTATTCATGGATTTCAAGAAATCTTTATTTGTCTTGGTTTTGCCGATCTTCTCGACCAGAAGCTCCATCGCCTCGGTCGTGTTGAGCTCGTTGAGCACTTTGCGCAGCACCCAGATCTTCGCCAGGTCCTCAGCCGGCACGAGAAGCTCTTCGCGGCGGGTATTGGAGCGCTTGATGTCGATAGCCGGGTAGATGCGGCGCTGGAAGAGGTTGCGGTCGAGCTGGACTTCCATGTTGCCGGTGCCCTTGAACTCTTCGAAGATGACTTCGTCCATGCGGCTTCCGGTGTCCACGAGCGCCGTCGCGATGATCGTGAGGCTGCCGCCTTCTTCAAGGCAGCGCGCCGCGCCGAAAAAGCGCTTAGGCTTATGGAGCGCGTTGGAATCCACGCCGCCGGTAAGGATCTTGCCGGAATGCGGGACCGTCGTGTTGTAAGCGCGGGCAAGACGGGTGATCGAGTCAAGCAGGATCACGACATCCTTCTTGCACTCGACGAGGCGCTTGGCCTTTTCGATGACCATCTCCGCGACCTGCACGTGGCGCTCGGCGGGTTCGTCGAAAGTGGAGCTGACGACTTCGCCTTTGACGTTGCGCTGCATGTCCGTGACTTCTTCCGGACGTTCGTCGATCAGAAGCACGATCATGACGACGTCAGGATGGTTGGTCGTGATCGCATTGGCGACCTTCTGCAGGAGGACGGTCTTACCGCTGTAAGGCGGCGCGACGATCAATCCGCGCTGGCCCTTGCCGATGGGAGCCAGAAGGTCGAGGATGCGGGTCGAAACTTCCGCCTGGCCGTTCTCGAGCTGCCATTTTTCTCGCGGATAGAGCGGCGTCAGATCGTCGAATAGGATCTTGTCTTTCGCTGAGGCCGACGGCTCGTTGTTGATCTTATCGACCATGAGCAGCGCGAAATAGCGCTCGCCTTCTTTCGGCGGGCGGATCTGGCCGGCGACGGTGTCGCCGGTGCGCAGGTTGAACTTGCGGATCTGCGAAGGCGAGACATAGATATCGTCCGGGCAGGGCAGGTAGTTGTAATTCGGCGAACGGAGAAAGCCGAAACCGTCCTGCAGGATCTCGAGCACACCCTCGCCCATCATCTGGCTGTCCTTCTCGGGCTGGGCCTGCAGGATCTTGAAGATCAGGTCCTGTTTTTTCAGCGCGCTGACGCCTTCGATCTTAAGTTTTTGGGCGACGTCGGACAGCTCCGACATCTTCATTTTTTTTAGTTTTCCTGAATCCATTTCCATTTTTTCGTAATTCCTCCTGTTAAATTCGTTTAGGGATAAGCTTGTTCTTTGATCTGCTTGAAAATTTGTCTGGTTTTCTGTTCGAGCTCCTTTAGGTTTCCGCGGTTTTCGATGACGAAGTCCGCGCGGCGCGCCTTCTTTTCAAAGGGCCACTGGGTTTTGATGATCTTTTTAGAAAGCGCCGGCTCCATGCCCTTTTCGGCGCCGCGGCGCAGCATCTGCTTCTGCGTCGAGTCCACGACAATGATGTAATCGGCGAGCTTTTCCATGCGCGTTTCATAGAGCAGAGGCACATCGAGCACGAGGATACCCTTTTGGTTTTTATTGGTTTTTATGACCTTCAGCGCCTCGAAAATAACTTCCGGATGCACGAGAATGTTGAGCGTCCGAAGATCCTTAGGGCTGGAGAAGACGCGCTTAGCCAGCTTCTTGCGGTCGATCTGCCCTTTCTTGTCCTGATACTCCTCACCGAAGATCTGCAGGATGGCGCGGTGTACAGCCGTGCCCTTTTTCGTGACCTTTTTGGCGGTCTGGTCCGCGTCGAAAACTTTGGCGCCGAGCTTTTTAAGGATGGCGGTCACCGCGCTTTTGCCCGAACTGAAACTGCCCGTCACTCCGACGACGATCATTTTTCGTCTATTGCCTCACGGTAAAGTGCTTCATATTTTTTGGCGCTCTCATCCCACGAAAAATCGGCCTTCATGCCTGAGGCGACGAGAGCATCCATCCGCTTCTTATCTCTGAAAACTTCCAGCGACCTTTCGATCACCTTCACAAAATCCGCGGCTGCCGCGCCTTTGAACGTGAATCCATTGCCGTTCTTTTCAGCGGCGTCGATGACGGTGTCCTTGAGACCCCCGGTCGCCCGCACCACCGGCACGGAGCCGTAGCGCATAGCGATCATCTGCCCGAGCCCGCACGGCTCGAAAAGCGACGGCATCAGAAAAAAGTCCGAGCCCGAGTAGATCTCGTGGGCCTTGGCCGACTCAAACCCGAGAAACACCCGGGAGTTCTTCGGGAAATCCTTTTCGATCATCGTGAACATCCGGCGGTGATGCGAATCTCCGTCTCCGAGCACGACAAGCTGCAGCTTCTTCGAAAGGATCGCCGGAGCCGCCTCGGCTAACAGGTCAAATCCTTTCTGCTGAGCCAGGCGCGAGACCACTGCAAAGAGCGGTATTGCCGGATCCTGCTCAAAACGGCAGAACTTTTGGAGCGCCGCCTTGCACTGCTTCTTACCCGCGGTTGAAGCCGCGGAGTAAGGCTCCTGAATCTTTTTGTCTGTTGACGGATCCCAAAGCTCGGGGTCGATCCCGTTCAGGATGCCCGAAAGACGCTTCCTCCGCTTCTGCAGCACCCCTTCGAGCCCGCAGCCGAACTCCTTGGTCTTGATCTCTTCGGCGTAGCCCGGGCTGACCGTGTTCAAGCGGTCGGCCATGAGCAGGCCGCCTTTGAGAAGATTGACCTTGCCGTAAAACTCAAAACCGTCCAGCGAAAAAAGATCTTTCGGCAGCCCCAGCTGCGCATACTGATGCGCCTCGAACAAGCCCTGATACGCAAGATTGTGTATCGTCAGCACTGTCTTCGTCTTCTTAAAAAATTCACCCGCCGCAAACTCGGTCTTGAGCATCGCCGGCAAAGCCGCCGTATGCCAGTCGTGCGCATGCACGATATCCGGCCGGAAACCCTCACCTTCGGCTAGGCGCAGACACTCCCGTGAAAAAAAGGCAAAACGCTCGAGGTTGTCGCTGTAATCGGCGTCGGCATTGCCGTAAAGTCCGGAGCGGTTAAAGTACCCCTCGTGCTCGACAAAACGTACGCGGACGCGCTCACCCAGCTTCTTTTCCTTGAAATCGATGCCGCGGTATCTAGGCATCAGCACGAGAAGCTCGATGCCCAGTTTGCCCAGAGCCTGCGGAAGCGAGCCCGCGACGTCAGCCAATCCGCCGGTCTTGGCGAACGGCGCCACTTCGCTCGAACAGAATAAAACTTTAATCGGCGTCCTCCATATCAAGCCAGTTGGGTCCGAATTTCACCGACACGTCCATCGGCACTTCAAACTTGACTGCGCCCTGCATCTCTTTTTTCGCCAGAGCCATCAGATCCTTCAATTCCTTTTTGGGCGCTTCGAACACCAACTCGTCGTGCACCTGCAGGATCATGCGCGACTCGAAACCCTCCCTGTTCAAGCGGGCGGCGATGCGGTTCATCGCGATCTTGATGATGTCGCTGGCTGTGCCCTGCAAAGGCATGTTGATCGCCGCACGCTCCGCGAAGCTCTTGACCCTAGGATCGCGGGAGGCGATCTCAGGGATATAGCGGCGGCGCTTGAACAGCGTCGAAACAAAACCTTCCTTGCGGGCCTTCTCAAGCGTACCGTCGAGATATGATTTTACGCTCGGATAGCGGTCAAAATAAGCCTTGATGAAATCTTTGGCCGCCTCGTTGGTAATGTCGAGGTTTTTGGCCAGGCTGTACGGACCCATCCCGTAAAGGATGCCGAAATTCACTGTCTTGGCCGAATTCCTCATCGAATCGGTCACGTCCTTCATGGGCGTGTCGAAAATAAGTCCCGCCGTATAGCGGTGAATATCGAAACCTTCCCTGAAAGCCTTGATCAGGTGAGCATCGCCTGACATGTGGGCCAGGACCCTCAGCTCGATCTGGGAGTAGTCAGCGGACACCAGGAGCTTGTCTTTGCCCTCGGCGATGAACGCTCGCCGTATCTTTCGCCCTTCTTCTGTCCTTACCGGAATATTTTGAAGATTGGGGTCGCTCGATGAAAGCCGGCCCGTCGCCGCCACCGTCTGGTTAAAGGATGTATGGACCCGATGGGTTTTTGGATTGACGATCTGCGGCAGAGCATCGACATAGGTCGACTTGAGTTTTGAAAGCTCTCTAAATTTTAATATTTCCCGGGGAAGCGGATGAGATTCGGAGAGCTCCTGCAAAACCTCGACGTCGGTAGACGCTCCAGTCTTCGTCTTTTTTACCACAGGCAGACCCAGCTTATCAAATAAAATCTCGGCCAGCTGCTTTGGGGAGTTGATGTTGAATTCCTGCCCCGCCTGCTTGTGGATGTCGCGTGTCAGCGCCGCCAGAGATCTCTCCATCTCTTTGGAGAGGTCGCTTAAGAGCTTGCGGTCGATCGCGATACCCGCGTATTCCATGTCAGCCAGGACGCTCACCAGCGGCATCTCGATCTCCTGAAAAAGATCCCAGAGGTCGCGCTCTTTCAATTTATCTTCAAGAAGCCCCGCGATGCGCAGCGTCACGTCGCTGTCCTGGCAGCCGTAGCGGTAGAGTTTTTCGATGTCTACGTCGGCCATCGAGATCTGCGCGCGGCCCGTGCCGATGAGCTCCGCGATCGAGGTGATGCGCACGCCGAGATGCTCCATCGCGATATCGTCGAGGTTGTGGTTGGGCTTAGCGGGGTTGAGGCAATAGGAGGCGACCATCGTGTCGAAATAGATGCCCTTAAGCTCGATGCCGAAGTTTTTGAGCACGAGCGCTTCGTACTTGATATTTTGCCCGACTTTCTGGATCTTGGGATCTTCGAGGAGGCTTTTAAGCGACTTGAGGCACTCGGACGCCGTGATCTCGCGGCGCGCTGCGGCGGAGGCCGGAGAGCCCGCCATCGTGAAGAGATCCCCCTTCAGATGCGAAAAAGCCACGTACCACGCCTCTTTACCGCTGAAAGAGAACGACATCCCGACAGGTTCCGCTGTCATCGCGTCGACGCCCGTGGTCTCGAAATCCAGGGCAAAGCGCTTCTGTTTGGCGAGCCTGGCTTTGAGCGCTTCAAAATCCTTGCGCGATTCGACGAGCGTGTAGTGCAGCGAGCTATCCGAGTCATGTTTCTTTTCCTCGACCCCCATCGATCTCATCAGAGATCGGAACTCCAGACGCTGATAAAGCCCTCCGAGTTTACTCCTGTCGGGTTCGCAGCGCTTGAGCTTCTCGATATCCCAGTCGAGCGGTACGTCGTCCATGATGGTGGCCAGCTCGTGAGAAAGATACGCCTGCTCCTTGCCCGTCTCGAGCTTCTGACGGACGGAGTCGGACTTCACTTTGGGGAGGTTCTTGTAAAGTTTGTCCAGCGATCCGAACTCGCCGATCAATTTTTTAGCCGTGACTTCGCCGATGCCGTCGACGCCGGGAATGTTGTCGGATGCGTCGCCCATGAGCGCCATGATGTCCGTCACGCCCTCAGGCCCGACGCCGAAACGCTCCCTGACCTTCGCTTCGTCATAGATAAGATTTTCTTTCTGGGGATTGAGGACTTTCGTCTTCTTATTCACGAGCTGAAGCATATCCTTGTCGCCCGTCACCAAAAAAGTCTGATGACCGCCCTTTTCAAGCTTTTTGGCGACCGTCGCCATGATATCGTCGGCCTCATAGCCTTCTTTTTGGAAGATCGGAATGTTCATCGCCTCGATGACCTCTTTGATCACGGGCATCTGAAGGACCAGATCGTCAGGCATGGGGGCGCGCTGGATCTTGTAGTCCTCATACTTCTTGTGGCGGAAAGTCGGACCCTTCATGTCGAACGTTACGGCGACGCCGTCCGGGTCGACGTCCTTTATGATCTTTTCGAGCATCGTGATAAAGCCGTAGACGGCGTTGGTCGGCTCGCCCTTGGCCGTCCGCAAGTCACGCACGGCATAGAAAGCCCGGTAACAGAAAGAATTTCCGTCGAGCAGGATGAATTTCATCGGGGAATAACGGGTTCCTTTATTGGGAGGAGACGATAAAATACACGAGCAGCGCGATCAGCGCCGTGCAAAGAATATAAAAATCGTTGAAGTACCAGAAATCCGCAAGTTTTTCGCCGAGCGTCGCCTTGCGGACGACCGCCTGGTGAGGGAAATATTTCGCAGGCTGCGGGAAGAGCTCGCGCTCGATCCTCCACTTGTTCTTCATGATTTCGATCTCGGATTTTTTCAAGCGGGTGAAGGCGCCGGCGACGTTGTGCGTAGGAACTGCGTGCTTCTTGATGAGGTCCCAAAGCTCCTCCTCGCTCACGCCGAGAAGCTCGGTAGCCTCATGAACGGTCAGGTATTCTTCCTTGAGATATTCCTGATAATCTTCGCTTTTAATTTCCATAATTGAATTCCGGGTAGGCCGCAAGGTCGAGTTTGTCGCGCCGCCCCTCGGCATAGGCGGCTGCGCCCAGAGCCGCGATCATGGCGGCGTTGTCCTGGCAGAGAGACAGCGACGGAAATACGGTTCGGACGCCCTCCCGGCTCGAAGCTTCTGAGAAAAGCTGTTTTAAACGGGTATTGGCGCTGACGCCGCCGCCGACGATGATGGTACGTAAGTTATTCATTTTACTTGCTTTGAGAGTCTTTTTAACCAAAGTTTCACAGACGGCTTCCTGAAAACCTGCTGCGATCGCTTTTTTATCTTTCATCGTCATGGATTTCTTCTTGGGGTGCCGTTCCACGGTATAAAACACTGCTGTTTTGATCCCGCTGAAGCTGAAATCCAGCGAGTCGTGGGACAAATAAGGCCGGGTGAAAAAAAATCGGTTCGTATCAATGCCTTGGGCAAGACGATCTATCTCTGGACCCCCAGGATACCCTAAACCCAGTATTTTTGCAACCTTATCGAAGGCTTCTCCGGCCGCGTCGTCTAGAGTTTTTCCCAAGATCCGGTACTCGCGGGCGCTTTTCATCTCCACAAGCATGGTGTGTCCTCCGGAGACCGCCAGACCCAGCACAGGAAAGCGGAGTTTGGGCTCCGAAAGAAAACCCGCATAAAGATGAGCGATCACGTGGTCGACCCCCACAAGCGGCTTAGCCAAAGCTAGAGAAAGAGCCTTGGCGGCCGACACGCCCACCAAAAGCGAACCCAGAAGACCCGGCCCTTGGGTGACCGCAATAAGATCGATGTCGGAAATCTTCACCCTGGCCTTCTTAACCGCTTCATGCAGACACGGCAGCACAGCCTCCAGGTGCGATCGGGAAGCGATCTCGGGAATAACGCCGCCGTACGGCCGGTGCTGAGCCAGGCTCGAAGAAACGATGTTGGATAAGACTCTCTTGTCCTTCACGACGGCGAAAGAGGTCTCGTCGCAGGAAGTTTCGATGCCGAGTGTGATCATGGATCCCTTGTGAATTTTAAGATGCTGTCCTGACGAGTTCGCGCGCAAGAACGAGCCTCACGCCCGCCTCGTCGAAAGCGGGGATCATTTCTTTTATCGCCTGAAGCGTCAGCTTGCGGTCATGCCCTATCACCACAACTTCGCCATGAGAGAGCGCGATATCGAGCGCTTTTTTGAGCTGCGCTTTGATCGCGTCCACTTTATTGACATTGTCGATGAAAACGTCACGCTTGGCGAAACGGATGCCCGTTTCGGCAGCCGCTTTCGGGCCCTGGGTCGTCGAAACGACCGCGCTATCGATGAAAAAGAGGTTTTTGGCCTTGAGGCGCTTAAGAATCGTTTTCATGACTCGCGCATCGCTGGTCGCTGCGGACCCCATATGGTTGTTGACGCCTTCCAGGTGAGGAACCGAAGCCACGGCATCGTCCACACACTTGAGTATCTCCTTTTCCGGCATCGTCGTGAGGATCGTATGAGGCTCCAGAGGCTCGTTCTTACTCTTCGGCTCCATCGGCAGATGCAGCATGATGCCGAGGCCGTTCTGATGAGCTTCCTCCGCGATCTTTCGCGTCTTGGGTAGGTTGGGAATGATGGCCAGCGTCAGGGGGCGCTTGATCTCGAGCGCGTATTTGAGGACGCCGTAGTTCTTCCCCCAGTCATCCAGGATGATGGCCATGCGCGGCGCGGCGCCCGAAACCTTGGGACGCTTGGACGCAGCTGCGGTCTTCGGCGCAACGACGATGCGCTTCGGGGAGACGAGCTCGGAGAAGAACGGTATGCGGGACTCCGCCTCGTCTTCATAAGAGATGCGCTTGGGGTGGACGCAGGACTTGACGACGAAGAAGCTGACGAGGAGCACGAAAAGGACCGCTATGCCGGCCTTGATATATCTCAAAGGAGGATCAGGATTCCTTCAGTTTTTTCCGGACAAGATCCTGGACCATGCCCGGATTGGCTTTGCCCTGGCTTTTTTTCATGACCTGGCCGACGAGAAACATCGCAGCCGTTTCCTTGCCGCTTTTGAAATCATCGACGACTTTCGGGTTAGCCGCAAGCACCTCGACGATCCAGCCGTCCAGCGCGCCGGTATCGGAGACCTGGACGAGACCCTTCTCCCTCATCACCTCTTCGGGGTTGCGTCCGTGTTCGATGACTTCAATGAAGACCTTCTCTTTGGCCGTCTGCAGACTTAGCTGGCCGCTCTGCACCAGGCTCATCGTGTGCGCCAGAAGCGCCGGAGTCACTTTGGTCTCAGAAAGCGAGCGGTTGTTGGCGCTTAAGAACGCGCGGACGGGGCCGTTGATCCAATTGGCGACGTCCTTGTGATTTTTGCCGCCCGTCTTTTCCAGGGTGCCGGCAAAAAAATCGGCGTATTCGGTTTCTTCGGTCAGCAGCTTGGCATCGTAGGGCGAGAGTCCGTATTGGGCGATGAACCTCTCCTTTTTCTGGCGGGGAAGCTCCGGCAGCGACTTCTTGGCTTCTTCGATAACAGCGGCGTCGAGATGAAAAGGCACAAGGTCCGGCTCAGGAAAATAGCGGTAGTCGTGCGCCTCTTCCTTGGAACGCATCGGGAATGTCCTGCCTTTAGCGTCGTCCCAGAGTCGCGTCTCCTGCGCTATCGTCTCCCCTTTACCGACGGCCTCGCTCTGACGGCTGACTTCGTACTCGATGGCAGCCTTCACCGCTTTAAACGAATTAAGATTCTTGATCTCCACGCGCCGGCCCAAAGGATCAGAGGCGTTTTTT
>CAZJAX010000026.1:0-18842 GCA_964543965.1 uncultured Planctomycetia bacterium | reverse complement strand
GTGTCGCCGATCATGAGGATCTTGAGCATGCTATTTCGCCAGACTTTCGACGCGCGTCTCGCGGATGACGACGACTTTGATCTGGCCGGGATACTGGAGATTTTCCTCGATCTTCTTCGAGATCTCGCGCGCCAAGGCCGGGAGCGCCTCCTCGGTGACGCGGTCGGGCTTGATCATTACGCGCACCTCGCGGCCGCCCTGAATGACGAAAGATTTTTCGACGCCCGGGTGACCGTCGACGATCTTCTCGAGTTTTTCCAGTCTCTGCAGGTAGCTTTCGACGCTCTCGCGGCGGGCACCGGGACGTGCGGCGCTGATCGCGTCGGCGCCCTGTACGAGCATGGGCCAAATGGACTGCATCTCGATGTCTTCGTGGTGGGCTTCGATGGCGTGGATCACGTCCGGATGTTCGCCGTAGCGGCGCGCCAGCTCTCCGCCGATGAGCGCATGGGGTCCTTCGACGTCGTGGCTTACGGCTTTGCCGAGGTCGTGCATGAGTCCGGCGCGGCGCGCGAGAATGGGGTCGATCCTCATTTCACCTGCGATCACGTTCATGATATGAGCGACTTCGATAGAGTGGTCGAGCACGTTCTGCCCGTAGCTCGTTCGAAAACGGAGGCGCCCCAGGAGCTTTACGATCTCGGGATGCACGGCGGACGGGATGTTGGCCTCGGCCAGCGCCTTCTCGCCTTCCTCCTTCAGAACATTTTCCATGTTCTTTTTCATCTTCTGGACGACTTCCTCGATGCGAGCTGGCTGGATGCGGCCGTCTTTCACGAGCTCTTCGAGCGAGAGGCGCGCGATCTCTCGGCGGATGCCGTCGAAGGCCGAAAGGGTCACGACCTGCGGCGTCTCATCGATGATCATGTCCACGCCGGTGAGCGTCTCGAACGTCTTGATGTTGCGTCCGTCCTTGCCGATGATGCGCCCCTTCATTTCTTCGCTCGGCAGCGGCACGACGGAGACCGTCGATTCGATCGTATGAGCGGCGGCGCAGCGCTGGATGGCGAGACTTAGGATCTTTTTGGCCTTTTTTTCAGCCGTCGCTTCCGCTTCAAGCTCGGCCTCTCGGATGATCTTGCTCGACTCCGCGCGGACGTCGATCTCCATACGCTTCAAAAATTGCTTTTTGGCCTCTTCCGAATCCAGCGCCGCAAGCTTTTTCAAGACTTCGCGCTCTTCTTCGACGAGTTTCTCGAGGCTCTTCTCCTTTTCGGTGACCGTCTTCTCCTTGAGGGCCGCTTCCTGAAGCCGGAAAGCCGCTTCTTTCTCTTTCTTGTCGACAGCGTCAAGGCGCTGGTCGATAGTGTCTTCCTTGTGCTTGAGCATCTTCTCGGAATTTTCGAGATTGCGCCGCGTATCCTGGATCTTCTCTTCGAAATCTCCCTGAACTTTCGCCAGGTAGGTACGCGCTTCTTTGTCAGCTTTCTTCAGGAGATCTTCGGACTCGCGCTTTGAGATCGTGAGGATCTCGCGGGCCTTCGACTCCGCCGTACGGATCAGCCGCTCGGCGGTGATCTTGCGCATCATGTAGCCGATGCCGAAAAATACGGCGGCCAAGAGCGCTCCTCCGAGCACGATCGCGAATATCAGGTTGCCGTCCATGTTGGATTCCCCTTAAAAAGATTCAGTCCGTGAGGACCTTGTCGAGTGCGACGTCGTGGATCTCCTGCGGTACTTCGTCCACCACTTGAAACGAAAAAGCCAGTCCGACCTTTGCCGTACGGCTTCCTATCTCTTTCAGAAAACGGTCATAAAATCCGGCGCCGTGCCCGACGCGCCGGTTTTTTCGGTCAAAAACGACGCCCGGCACTACCACAAAGTCCGCGTCCTTGGCGGAAACCGGCTTCGTCAGCTCGGGCCGCGGCTCCAGAACGTCGAAGACGCCCAGTTTCAGATGCTTTTCCCTGTCGGCGATCTCAAAAAAAGAAAGTTTTTTCGTCTTCAAGTCCGATGAAGGCACGGCTACACGTTTTCCGGCGGCCAGCGCTTCGTCGATCAGAGGGTGCGTATCGACCTCCTCCGGCCTCGAAACATAGAAAAAGACCATGCGGGCCTTTTTAAACGCCGGAAGCCTCTTGAGCTTCTTCTGGATCGCGAGATTCCGGTGCTGGCGGTCGGCCGGACTTTGCTCTTCCAAGAGCCGGCTGATCCGACGCCTTAGGCTGATTTTTGTCTCCACATTTATCTTTCTTAAGTCATTATAAATAAATGACTTATATAATTCATGAGAGGGTCTAAGCCCGGCGAAAACAGGTCTTATTATATCACGCGGGACTAAATATGAAAGGTTTGCTCGAGTGAGGCAGATTTCGTCTTTTTGAGGCGGCGAGCTTCATCCATAAGCTCCTTTAAGGTTAGCTCGGAGAGCTGCTTCTGCAGGCCCGCCTCGAACTTCTTCCAGAAAATGAAGTTGGCCACTGCCGTCTCGTCGCTGGACGGCGAGACCGTGAGCTTTTCGCTGACAGCAAAGAAATTCTTTCCTTCAAGTGCGCGGAAGAGGTCCGCTAGCACGATGTCGGCGGGCTTTTTGGCGAGCATGTAGCCGCCCTGGGGTCCGCGGACGCTGTTGACGAGACCCTTCTTCTTGAGCGCATTGAGTATCTGTTCAAGATACGGCGTCGAAATGCCTTCCTTCTTGGCGATGTGAGACACGGATAACGAACCCTCGCCGTAGCGGCCGGCGAGCACAAAGATCGCCTTCAGTCCATAAAACGTGCGGGTCGAAAATTTCATTCTGTCTTACGCATTCAGAGTGGCTCTGATCTTGATCTTGTAGAGCTCCTCTTTCATTTCGCTCAATAACCGCAGGATCTCGTCCTGCTTCCTTTCGATGATCTCCAGCCGGGCGTTGACGCGCTGATAGTCTTCTTCGGCGGCCTGCGTTGAAAGCGGCAGAAGGATCCCGGCTGCGAAAACGGCGGAGAAAAGAAGCGTGCGGCGGTGTTTCATCGTGAGTCCCCTTTTTTTTGAAATAGAATTCCGTGAATAAAAAACGAAAGGCCGACGATCCAGCACGAAACGCCAGCACCTACCAGCGTCGCGAAAGTCTCCGACGGGTAAGGGATCCCCTTCAGGCGGAAATACTGGTCAGTGAAAGAAGACGCCGTAAGATACCCGCCGAAAGGCAGAGCGAAGAAAAAAATGACCGCAAAAATGATCTGCAGAACCTTCGATAGCATCTTTTAAGCGCGCGGAAAATTAGAGAGCGCTTTCTCCGGTGACGGGCTCCACTTTGATGCCGCGCGACTCGAGGAACTTGATGCCGTTCTGCAGGTCCTTTTCGGCGCCCTTGAGTTCGAGCGTCATCTCGCCGATGCTCTCTGTCACTCGCGCACGGCGGATGTTGGGCATGATATTGTACTTTTTGGCCATCGTGAATACGGCCGGTTCCTTGATCTGGTCTTGCGGGAACACCAGCGTCACGCGCTTCACAGAGCCGGCGGAAGCTTTTTTCGCTTTCTTGGGAGCGGGCGCTCCTCCGGCGATGGCCGGTATGATCGAAATGTCGTCGCCGTCTTTGACCGCGGTCTCCTGACCCTGCAGGAAGCGGATGTCCTCTTCGTTCACATACACGTTCACGAAGCGGCGCAGCGTTCCTTTGTCATCGCAAAGACGCTCCTTGATGCCGGGGTGCTTCTTTTCGAGATCCGCGAGCATCTCGTTGATGTTCTTGGCTTCGACATGGACTTCACCGGCGTTGTTGGTGAGTTTCTGTAAAGGGGTCGGGATTCTGACTTTGACGGCCATGAGGTCTCCTTAGTGTCTGGGCTGCCAGACGTCTTGTTTGATGTGGTTCAAGTGGCGTACATTTTCTTCGAAAGAGGCGAGCGAGGGTTTGATCTTGTGAGGCTTACCGATGTGTTCGCTGACGGCTTCCTGCGTCTTAAGACCGTTGCCGGTGATGCAGATCACACAGGACTCGTTCTTGGGAATGACGCCGTTCTCGATGAGTTTTTTTGCGGACGCGACGGTGACGCCGCCGGCCGTCTCGGTAAAGATACCTTCGGTGCGGGCCAGTAATTTGATTCCCTCGATGATCTCCTCGTCGGTCACGCTTTCACCTGAGCCGCCGCTTTCTTTGATCACATCGATGGCGTAGATTCCGTCAGCCGGATTGCCGATCGCCAGGGACTTGGCGATGGTCTTCGGCTTCACGGGTTTGATGATCTCGCTATTGGCTTTGAGCGCGGTCACGACAGGCGAGCAGCCGAGCGCCTGCGCGCCGTACATTTTCGCGTCGACAGAGGAAATGAGGCCGAGCTTCTTGAATTCGTTGAACGACTTCCAGATCTTGGTCAGAAGCGAGCCCGAGGCGATAGGCACCACGACGTGCTTGGGCGTACGCCAGCCCATCTGTTCCATGATCTCGTAACCGTAGGACTTCGAGCCTTCGGCGTAATAGGGGCGGATGTTGACGTTCACGAAAGCCCAGTGATACTTAGCAGCGATCTCAGCGCAAAGACGGTTGACTTCGTCATAGTTGCCTTCGACGGCAACAAGGTTGGGCGCATACGCTAAAGCACCGATGACTTTTCCCAGCTCAAGGTCGGCCGGAATGAACACGAAGCGGTTCAGCCCCGCCCAGGCCGCGTTGGCGCTGACCGAGCCGGCGAGGTTGCCGGTCGAAGCGCAAGCGACCGTTTTAAAGCCCAATTCTTTGGCGCGCGTCAGCGCTACGGAAACGACGCGGTCCTTGAACGACAGCGTCGGATGACAAACCGAGTCGTCCTTGATGTAGAGTTCTTTCATACCGAGTTCTTTAGCGAGGTTGGTCGCGCGGAAAAGCGGCGTATAACCCGCGTGATAGCCGACGGTCGGCTCGCCGTCTATCGGCAGAAGCTCCCGGTAGCGCCACAGGCTCTGGGGTCCGGACTGGATCTTTTCGCGCGTCAGGACGGACTTAATGCGGTCATAATCGT
The DNA here is from genome assembly GCA_964543965.1 of uncultured Planctomycetia bacterium. Taxonomy (GTDB): domain Bacteria; phylum Omnitrophota; class Gorgyraeia; order 2-02-FULL-51-18; family 2-02-FULL-51-18; genus CAMDWQ01. The sequence goes on along the minus strand of CAZJAX010000026.1, from coordinate 13,920 downwards.
AATCGACTTCCAGCGACCCGAAGCAGAATTCGCAGACGTAAATGGCTTCGGCTTTATAAGTCCGATGGCATTCCCGGCACTTAAGCCCTTTCATATAACTCATTGATTTTCCTAAAGTTAAATATAATCCGGTTCGTGTATCAAAAAATCAGTCTATCATTTTAAATCCGGGTCTGTCCAGCCGGGTCAAGTTTTCGCGACCAGCTCCGCAAGCACCGGCTCTTTCTTCAAAAAACCGACCTTGTGCGCGGCGCTGGCCTGACCCTGCACCGACGCCTGCATCGGATCCGTCGTAAATGTGACGCGCTTCCAGGCTTGATCCAGAATTTCCGCATCTATCGTCTTATGCGTGACTCTTTCGAAACCCTGATTCACGAGCTTTTTGGCTTCTTCAGGGTTTTGGATGATCCAGTCCGTGATCTGGCGGTGCGCGGCCAAAAACTTGGCCGTGAGCTCCGGGTTGCGGTCCAAAAACTTTTTGCGCACGATCACGAGCGTCGTCGCATATTTTCCGTCAGGCCATAAAGACGCTTCGTCTAAGAATATTTTCACGTCCGCCTTCTTCCGGTAAATGGAGACCCAGGGCTCCACGCTCCAAGAGGCGTCGAGCTCCTTTTTCTGGAAAAGGCTCAGCTGGTCGGCATTGGCCAGCGGCAGGACTTCGACGTCGCCGCCTTTGTCTTTCAGCGTGAGCTTCTGTGAAGCCAGCCAAGAGCGGAGCGCGACGTCCTGCGTGTTTCCGAGCTGGGGAGATGCTATCTTCTTTCCGTGAAAATCCTTGATCTCTGAGATGCCCGCATCCGAGCGGACGACCAGGGCGGCGCCTCCGCTGGCGGCGCCCGCCAGGACGCGGAGCGCGGCGCCCTCGGATTTTACATAACCGTTGATCGCGGGACTCGGCCCCACGTAGGCGATATCCAGATGGTCCGCAAAGACTGCCTCGATCACCGAGGGTCCGGCGTTGAAAACCTGCCACTCGACCTTCGCCGAAGGCTCCATCCTGCTATCAAAAAAACCGTTTTCACGCGCCACAAGCGCCTGCGCATGCGTCAGGTTGGGAAAATATCCTATGCGTACCGTATCCTGCTCCTGAGTAAAGCCGGCAGCCGTAAAAACAAGCAGCGGCAACAAAGAGAAAATGACGTAACGGATCTTATTTTTCACTTGTTCGATCCTTTTGCTTTTTCAAGCCCCCAGACCCGGCGGACCTTTTTTTCGAGCGCCCCGAAGACCAGCACATCCATGAAAATACCGATCGCCGTGATGATGACCATCACCGCCATGACCTGGCTCATGTCGTTGAGCTCGCGGCCGACGTTGAGCAAATGCCCGAGTCCCACGGTGGAAAACACGATCTCGGCGCCCATCAGAGCGCGCCATGCGAAGGACCAGCCCTGTTTGAGTCCGCCGATCACCGAGGGCATTGCCGCGGGCAGCACGACGTGAAGAAACATGTCTTTGCCGCGCGCGCCCATATTCAGGCCGGCGCGCAGATACAGCGGCTGGATGTTTTTTACGCCGCTGTCCGTCGCGATCGCTACCGAGAGAAGCGAACCCATGATCACGACGAATAAGATCGCGGTCTCTCCGAGACCGAACCACAGGATCGCAAGCGGCAGCCAGCAAATGCTCGGCAGCGTCTGCAGACCCACGAAAAAACCTCCTAGCGTCTCGTCGAGGACGCGCACCTTGCCGATGACCAGTCCCAGAAGGACGCCGAACACGACGGAAATGCCGTATCCCGCGATAAGCCGCCACATCGTGGCGCGCACCCCGGACCACAGCGTGCCGTCGGCGAAGATCGTGACTAGCGTCTCCCACACCTGAGACGGCGACGGAAAAAGATAGGACGGCCACATCTTCAGATCCGCAAAGCCCTGCCAAGCGGCGTATATCAGACCGTAAAATACGATCTGACGCACGATCTTAAGGTAAATGTTATCCTGCCCCAGAAATTTAGAGATCATAGATTATAGATTGAAATAAGGTTCGAGGCTCAGGTAGCGTTCCCACGAATCGGGAAACATGACCACGACCTTTTTCCCGGAGCCGAGAGCCTTGGCCACTTTGAGCGCGCCCACGCAGGCGGCTCCGCAGGAAATTCCCGCAAAGATCCCCTCTTCGCGCGATAGCCGCTTGGCCATGCGGTAGGCTTCCTGGTCGTCGACCGGGACGATCTCATCGATGAGGCTGCGGTCCAGGACATCCGGCACGAAACCGGCTCCGATCCCCTGGATCATATGAGGTCCGGGCTTGCCGCCGGATAGGACGTTGGATGTCTTGGGTTCGACGGCCACGATTCGCACCTTGGGATTGTGCTCTTTCAGAACCTTGCCGACGCCGGTAAGGGTACCGCCGGTTCCGACGCCCGCGACAAACGCGTCGATCTGGTCCATGTCCCTTAAGATCTCTTTGGCTGTGGTCTTGCGGTGCGTTGCCGGGTTATCCGGGTTTTTGAACTGCTGCGGCATGAACGCGTCCTTCAGCGACGAGACGATCTCGCGGGCGCGCTCGACGGCGCCCGACATTCCCTCTTTGGCGGATGTCAGAACCACTTCAGCGCCGAAACTCTCGAGGATCTGGATGCGCTCCTGGCTCATGCCGTCCGGCATGACGAGGATCACTTTATAGTTTTTGACCGCGCCGACGATGGCCAGCCCTATGCCCGTGTTGCCGCTGGTCGGCTCCACGATCGTCGAGCCTGTTTTCAAGAGACCTTTTTTTTCGGCCTGCTCGACCATGTTGTAAGCGATGCGGTCTTTGACGCTGGCGCCGGGGTTGAACATCTCCAATTTGGCATACACGGAAGCGGAATCTTTTTCGACGATCTTGGAGAGGCGCACCATCGGCGTCTGGCCGATCAGATCCAGAATATTCTCCGCTACCGCGCCGCCGCCCATGTAGAATACGAACTCGACCTTGTCGCCGTCTTTGAGTTTGGCATCGTCGTACTCTAGCTTCTGCAGGATGTTCTCGTTCACCTCGACGGTCACGAGCTCGGGACGCACCTTCCACTTCAAAAGGAGGTCCGACACGGAAATGCCGGCCGGGACTTCGCTCGGTTTTCCGTTCAACGTGATCTTGATGGGTTCTGCGCTCGTAGACAAAGGACTGCCCTCCGGGTTATTCGACAATGATCTTTTCCTCGGTGACGATTTCATCGATGATCTTGAAGGATCTGAGATCAGGCTTCTTCATATCCGACAGCGAGACGATGAGATAGCTGACTTCCGGGTAAAAAGCCAGCCGCACGTCCTTCTGCGAAGGCGAGGCTTCGCTGGCCACATGCGAATGGAAGATGCCCGTCATCTCGACGCCGGCATCGCGCATCTTTTTGAAGACCTGCAGCTGCTCCTTCGGATCCATGAAATAGCTGATGCTCGACTCGTCGAGATTCCTCATAGGATAAAACACGCTATTCTTTCCGCTTTTCAAGTCGCCCCCGAGAATACCGCAGGCTTCGTTGGGAAATCCCGCCTTCGCGTGCGCGATCATATCGTCATAAACTTTTTTCGGCAGGCGCATCAGATGTTGCTCCCGAGGTTTCTCTCGGCGGGCGCCACGATCTTGGCCTTGTCAGCGCAGAAGTCGTCGTCCAACTGTTCTTTGGCCACTTTTTCGATCTCGTCCTTCAAAGAACCCATGATCTTCCCCTGCAGCATCAAAAGATGCGGGTCCTGCTCGAGCCGGGGTCTAGGCACACGGATCGGGTACTCTTTTTTCATCGTCCCGGGCCGCGCCGATATTTCGAACACCCGGTCCGAGAGAAACGTCGCCTCGCGCACGTTGTGCGTCACGAAAAAAATGGTTTTCTTGGTCTTCTGCCAGATATCCTGAAGCTCTTCCATCAGCATCTGGCGCGTCTGTGCGTCCAGCGCCGCGAATGGCTCGTCCATCAACAGGATCTTCGGATCCATCACCAGCGCCCGCGCGATCGCCGCGCGCTGCTTCATGCCGCCGGAAAGCTCATGCGGCTGTGCGTCGAGAAATCGCGTCAGATGCACCATCTTGAGCGCCTGAAACGCCCGCTCGCGGCGCTCTTCTTTGGGCACGCGCTGCAGCTTCAGTCCGAACTCCACGTTTTCCTGCACGGTAAGCCACGGAAAGAGCGCTGCCTCCTGAAATACGACGAGCCTGTCCGGCGAAGGCCCTTCGACGATCTTGGAGTCGACGAACACTTCTCCCGAGTCCGGAAACTCGAGTCCTGCGATGAGCGAGATCAAAGACGACTTGCCGCAGCCCGAGGGGCCGATCACGCAGACGAATTCCCCGTCCTCGATCGAAAAATTGATGTCGCGCAGCGCCTGGATGCGCTGGCCCTTCTGGGGAAAACTTTTATGGACGCGCTTTAAGGCTATGCGCATGTCAGGACCGGTGCAGACCGCATTCTTTGTTCTCCGGATCTTCCCACCACCAGCGTCCGGCGCGTATGCCCTCGCCGGGCTTCACGCTGCGGGTGCACGGTGAGCAGCCGATGGAAGGATACCCTTTGTCGTGCAGCGCATTATAAGGAACCTGGTGAGTCTTGATATAGTCCCAGACCTGTTTTTCGGACCAATCGGCCAGCGGATTGACCTTCAGGATCCCGCCGTGTGAAGCATCGGTCTCGATCTTATGAAGCTCGGTGCGCGTCACGGACTGTTCGCGGCGGAGACCCGTCATCCAAGCCTTCAAACCCTCAAGCGCCCGGCCGAGCGGTTCGACCTTGCGGATACCGCAGCATTCTTTGCGGTTCTCGACGGAATCTCGGAACGAGTAAAACCCTTTCTGCCGTTCGAGGGCTTCCACTTTCTGTTTATCGGGAAAATAGGACTCGATAGAAATTTTGTATTTCGTGCGGATACGCTCCATGACGCCGTATGTCTCTTCGTTGAGACGCCCCGTGTCGAGCGTGAAGATGCGCGCTTTCGGGTCGGCTTTGACGAGCAGGTCGATAAGCACGGCGTCCTCGGCTCCGAAAGACGAGGCTAGGGACAGCCCCTGCCCGAATTGGGACACCGCCCACCGGACGAGATCCTGGGCGCTCTTCGTTTCAAATTCCTGATTGAGTTTTTGGATGTCCAAGCTCATAGACCGCCTTATATCGCGCTCGAGTACTCGGCAGACTTTAAAATGATCCCGCCGCCCCGCACATCGTGGTCGCTGACCAGGACGAAGCGTCCGGTCTCCGCGATTTCGTCGAACGTATCGAACGCAACCGGTTTTTTAGTCGAAAAAATGACCTCGGCGACCTCGTTCTTGGCGACCTCGTTCGAATTGGAGGAGATTTCCTCGAGCGTGGATGAATTGATGACCTTGAGGATAGACTCCACCATGCATTCGACTTCCTGCGTCGCGATCTTCAGAATGTATCGGGCTCCCTTCTGAAGGTGCTTATTACCCATCCAAAAGAGATTAGCCTGGAACTGGCTCGACACATAGGGCTTGCTGGACGGGTGGCAGCCGATCTCGCCGCGCTCGATAAAAGTCTGGTCCTCCATCGTAAGCCCGATGGACTCACCGGCGGCCGCGCTCTGCGGCATGGGGGCGTTCCATTTCTCGATGGTCTTCACCTTGACGGTCTTGCCCGAGGGCAGGAACATGAGCTCGTCGCCGACCTTGACCGTGCCCGACTCAAGGCGGCCGGCGATGATGCGGCGCTTGTCGAACTTGTATACGTCCTGCACGGGAAAGCGCAGAGAAGCTTTCGAGCGGTCGTCGTGCGTCGCGAAATTTTCGAGGATCTCCATGATCGTCTCGCCGGTATACCAGGGCATGTTCGTGCTTTTCTTCACGACGTTGTCGCCGTGATAGGCCGAGATCGGGATGAATGTGCGCGGCGTGACCTGGATGGTCTGCAGGTATTCGGTGTAAGCCTTCACGGTCTTGTCATAGATTTCCTGCGAATAGCCGACGAGGTCCATCTTGTTCATCACGACGGCGATCTGCTTGATGCCGAGGAGCTTGAGCAGGTACGCGTGGCGCTTCGTCTGTTCCTGGATCCCCTCTTCGGCGTCGATCATCAGGAACGCGACGTCGGCATTGGACGCGCCCGAGATCATGTTCTTCAAAAATTCTTTGTGCCCGGGCGCGTCGATGACGACATAGTTGCGCTTCTTGGTCTTGAAGAACATCTGCGCGACGTCGATCGTGATGCCCTGATCGCGCTCTTCCTCGAGGCCGTCGAGCAGGAACGCAAATTCGAACACCTTGCCCTGGTCCTCGCACACCTTCTTCACGTGCGCGAGCTTGGTTTCGGTGATGAATCCGGTCTCAGTCAAAAGCTTTCCGACGAGCGTGGACTTGCCGTGGTCGACGTGGCCGACCATGACGAATTTCAGCGTCTCGGTGGACGTGGGGATTTCAATAGCTGATGTCGTCATCACATGTATCCTTTGCTGCGAAGTCTCTGCATCGCGTAGGTGTCTTCCTGATCCTGAGCGCGGCCGGCCCTCTCCGAGGTACGGGTGGCTTTCAGCTCCGCGATGATCTCTTCGACGTTCTTGGCCGGCGAGTCGATGGTATTCGTGCAAGGCGCGCAGCCGAGCGAGCGGTAGCGCTTGCCGTCCTTATTGGAAAAATAAAGGCTCACGACAGGGATCTTTTCGCGCTGGATGTATTCCCAGACGTTGACTTCCGTCCAGTGCAGCAGCGGATGGATGCGGATGTGCGTGTTCTCGTCGAAATTGGTCTTGAACTGATCCCAGAGCTCCGGCGGCTGGTCCTTAAAGTCCCACTCGAAGTTCTTGTCGCGCGGAGAGAAATAGCGCTCTTTGGCGCGCGTCGACTCTTCGTCACGGCGGATGCCGAGAATGAGGCCCTTATAATCGTACTGCTCCATGATCTGCTGGAGGCCTTGGGTCTTGAGCGCCGTGCAGCAGTTGATGCGGCCGAGCGTGTGGTTCATGCCTTCGGCCAGAGCCTTTTTGTTCTGGCCGACAATGAGGTTGAGCCCCCACTCTTTGGCATACCGGTCGCGGAATTCGATCATCTCGGGGATCTTATAGGAAGTGTCGATGTGCACCAGCGGGATCGGCACATGGCCGTAGAAAGCCTTGCGGGCCAGCCACAAGAGGACGTTGGAGTCCTTGCCGATGGACCAGAGCATGGCCAGTTTCTTGAATTTTTTATGCGCCTCGCGCAGGATGAAGACGGATTGGTGTTCGAGTTTATCCAGATGATCCATAACGTTCTTTCACTTTCGTTTCTAATATAACTAAATTGGTTGTATATGATGTGATAAAAATATAACATATATTACTTAATTGGTCAAATATGATTTTAACACTCGTTGGGAAGCGGGCGGTTCGAGGGATTATTTTTTAAGATTTACGTCGGATCCGGAAACCCAGAGGCCATCCGGAAGACCGCGGGGCGTCTGCGCGGGGTCCGCGACGGTCAATGTCCTCGCATCGGTCTCCGGCCGGTTCACGACTCTGGAGATCCTCGTATAGACATAAGCCGTGTTCTGCAGAGCCTCGACCGTTTCCAGCTTAAAATCAGCGCTCAGCCTATGCGACATCTCAGGCTGATCCGTCTCATAGAGAATATCCTGCGCCACGTATATCTCCTGATAGAGGTGCCGGTGAAAACCCTCCAGAATTTTTTTGGAATTGAAATTCGCATAATTAAAATCTACCGCCCCGTATTCATGCACGATGTACTGCCCGGGTCTTCCGGTGATCAAAAGCGAGTGCCTCGGAGCCTTGTTCTTCATGAAATCGACGATGTATTCGTATTGGCGCGGAAGCGTCTGCGTGTTGGAAAACCGATTTTCGATCGCGACGGGGTTGTACAAAATAAATAGCGCGCAGGAGATGATAAAAAAGAGGGCAGAATGCTTCCCGTCCGAAAGATAGCGTACGAAGGCCGCCGCCGCCATCGACAGAAGGATGCACGTGAGCACGAAATAGCGCGCGCTCGAGGGGTGGGCAACTTTTCCGAAATAATACGCCGTGTACACGACCCAATGCGCCGCGAGGATCACCCCGACGGCGAGGGTAAAATCGCGGAGGGGTTTGTTCTTCATAAAAGCATGCCTCTTGTCCGCGCTCATGATCAGAAGACCCGCCGCGAAAAGGACGCCCGCCGCGCCGACGATATTCAGAAGGGTCGCAAGAGGCAGATACACGTCGAACCGGCCGAAGGTCTTGAAGAATTCAACGCTATTGAGAGCGATGTTTGACAATGAGAAGGGTTCGACCCCCTTCGGGTTCTCATACTGATCGGTGATGAGAAGTCTCTGCCACAGGACCGGCAGCAGGAAAGCCGGGATGGAAGCTAAGAGCCAAAACTTGGAGCTGATCAGCTCCTTCTTCAAATACCCGAGAAAAAGCAGAAGGATCCCCAGAAGCGCTGTGAATATCAGAGACTCGGGACGGCTCTGCGCGAGCGCCGCCAGACAAAGAAGAAGAAACTCGAAGCGCCACGCCGCCTTGGGTTTTTCCAGCCAGTTCTGAAGCGCCACGAAGCCCGCTACGAGACAGAATGCGCCGCTCAGGTCAAAGCTCCCGGAAGTCCCGCACGAAGATACCAGAGGCTGAGCCGCCACGCAGACCATCGCCGAGAAGACCCAAAGTCTTTCCATATACCGCGACAAGAATAGGTAGATGCAGAAAAATGTCAGATATAGAAATATCAGGTTGGCCAGAAAGATATTGTAGATCCGGTAGCCGAAAAGCGCATGGAGCGTCTGCACCAGATACGGCATAAGAAAAGGACGCTTCTCGATGATCGGATGAGCCGTCTCGACCGGCTGAAAATTACCGTAATAATAATACCCCTGCGTAACGTTTTCGACGGTCTTCTTGTAAAACATGCTTCTCGCCACCGACGCCATGTTGGTCTCATCGCTCAGCACGCGCAGCGCGGGCTTTACGGAGACGGCGATCACGACCGTCAATAACAGCGCCGCCAGCAGCCCCGCCCCGTGCTCACCTAAAAATTTTTTTATGCTGAATTTCTCTGCCTGCAGATATTTCACCAGGCTCCATATCCAAAGGACGACAAGAACCGCCATCAGATAATAAGTCGTCGTCATGATCATCTTCCGGGCCAATTCCTTATGGAAGAAAGAATAAGCTGAAACGGCATAAAATGGCAGCGCCACCCCGACAACAGCCGCGTTTAACGGGGTCAAAAAGCTCGCAATAATGTTTTTAATGCGCTGCGCCATGCGGATGACACCTCAATATAATTAATAGTACAAATATTTTAATAATGGAGTGATATATTAAAAAAAATGATATATATAAATTTAAATCCCAAAAAAGTGTATTTTATAGATTAAAAAATTAGTTTTTTATCCAATTAATATTTTTTTAATAACTTTTACGATTATTAAATATTTATCAAATTTATCAAAATCGTTAATAGAAAAAATAAATTAAATATACTTAATGCCTAGGTTAGGACTTCGGAGATCAGGCTGGGGTCGAATTTAATGCCGATACTCTCGAACTTCTTGAGCATGTCCAGCTTATCGACGCATTTCATGTAGGCTTCGACCGGATCAATGGTGTCACTGCGGAGAAGCTCCAGCATCGAATCGTTCATTTGCCGCATTCCCTGCTTGATGCCGACCTGCATCGAGGATGGGATCTGGTGAGTTTTGCCCTCGCGGATATTGGCAGCGACGGCAAAGTTCGAGATCAGCACTTCGAACGCAGCGACGCGGCCGCCCGTCTTCTTTTTGCACAGCGTCTGCGCGATGACCCCCTTAAGCGATGAGGCCAGCATCGTGCGGATCTGAGACTGACGGTTGGCGGGAAACTGGTCGATGATACGATCGATGGCGGACGGGGCTGTGTTGGTATGCAGCGTCGTAAAGACAAGATGTCCGGTCTCGGCCGTCTCAAGGGCCATTTCCACGGTCTCGAGGTCGCGCATTTCTCCTACGAGCACGATATCGGGATCTTCGCGCAAAGCCGCGCGGAGAGCCTGTTTGAAGCCCTGTGTGTGCTGATACGCTTCGCGCTGATTCACGAGGCAGCGGATATTGGCGTGCATGAATTCGATCGGGTCCTCGATGGTGATGATATGGTCGGTGCGGTTCTTGTTGATATGGTCGATCAGGGACGCCAGCGTCGTAGACTTTCCGCAGCCGGTCGGCCCTGTGACAATCACCAGGCCCTTCGTAAGATAACAGAAACTCAGAACCGACTTGGGAATGCCCAGCTCGTCCGGAAGCGGGATGCGCTCCGGGATCATGCGGCAGACGGTGCCCATACCCTTCGAATCGATAAAGATGTTCACGCGATAGCGGCCCGTCCCAGGAAGCTCGTATTCGAAGTCCGTGTCGCGCTTCTGCTCCAGCTCCATCCAATGGTGCTTGGGCGTGATCTCTTTTAAATAGGCTTCCATCTTTTCAGGGGTTGTCTCGTCGGGATATCCCTCGACATAGGTCATACTTCCGTTGATACGAAACATGGGGCGGACGCGGGAGCAAAAATGGAGATCGGACGCCCCCACTTCGGACATCTTGAGGAAGAGCTTATCTAGCCATGGCATAGGATTTTCCTTTAAGCTAATTTAATAATGACTTATCAAAGATTAACATAAACAAGCAATTATTTCAATAGTCGTCCTGAATATATTTTAGGCCTGAAGGGGGCGGGGAAAAACGGTCTAGCGGATATGTCGAGCTGTGCTCTTGAAGCGGCGGCGGAAGCTGGCGCGCGCCGGAGGACGGCTGGGAGCCTGCTTGGCAAACGTCTCAGCTGGAAACTCGGGGTGAGTGACGACCTTGAGCGTAGTACTCAAAAGCTTTTCGATCTCACGGATATTGGAGCCTTGATCCGGCGTCGCAAACGATATCGCGCGGCCCTCATGTCCCGCGCGGCCGGTACGGCCGATGCGGTGCACGTAGTTTTCGCTGTCTTCCGGAAGGTCATAATTGATGACAAGCTCGATCCCTTTGACGTCGATCCCGCGGGAAGCGATGTCTGTGGCGACAAGAATGCGGTATCGGCCGAGCTTGAAACCTTCGAGCGCTTCGCGGCGCTGGCCCAGCGAACGGTCCGAGTGGATCTCCGCAACGGGATAGCGCATCTCGCGAAGAGCGTTGGTGATCTTACGGGCGCTGATCTTGGTGCGGGCAAAAAGCAGTACGGTGCCGGTGTACTGGGGTAAAAGCTTCATCAGGAGCTGGCGTTTGGATTCCTGGCGGACGACGACGATCTCCTGCTCGATCTTTTCGGCGGCCGTGCCGGAGCGCGCGATCTCGACGCGCATCGGAAGCTTCATGTAATGGGTCGCGATCCTTAGGATGGCTTCGGGCATCGTGGCGGAAAAAAGGAGCGTCTGGCGTTCTTTGGGCATATGGCGCATGATACGCTCGATCTGCGGGGCGAAACCCATGTCGAGCATGCGGTCAGCCTCGTCGAGAACTACGATCTTAGCGTCATTCAAACTCACGGTTCTCTGCTGAAGATGGTCGAGGAAGCGGCCCGGCGTCGCGATAAAAATACGGGTGCTGCTTTTGCGCAGCGCTTGGATCTGTGTGCCCATGTTCATTCCGCCGATGAGAATGACGGTTCCCAGGTTGAAGGGACGGCAGATCTTGCGCAGCGTCTCATCGACTTGGAGCGCCAGTTCGCGGGTCGGGACAAGAACCAGACCCGTGCCGGGGCCCTGGGCGAGCTTTTGAACCATCGGAATACCGAAAGCCAGCGTCTTACCTGTGCCGGTGGCCGCGATGCCGAGCATATCCTTGCCTTCATTCGCGATCGGGATCGCTTTATGCTGGATCGGTGTCGGAGTCTTGAACTTCATGTGCTCGAGCGCTTCAAGGATCCCCGGGGCTATGCCCAGGCCGTAAAACGTCGGATGACCGGATTCGTTGTTCATAAGGGACTCATTGTATCCTGTATTCACGGAAAAAGGGACTTTATTTTAATCGCCCGGGCGTTTACGCGATCTTTCGCCGATACGGTGAATCGACGTCATATAGAGGGCGCTGGGCAGAGCCTGCTTGCCGGAGACGATGACGACCGCGTCTCCTTTCTTGAGGAACTTCAGGCGGAGGATCTCGGCGTCGGTGCGGTGCACCATCTCGTCAGTGCTGAAAGACATTTTGACATCCAGAGGCCGCACCCCGCGCAAAAGGTTCACCCGGCCGAGCGTCGCCGAGGAATGGCTGACCGCGAATATACCGCAAGGCGGGTTGAGTTTGGAAATATAGCGCGCCGTCTTTCCGGACGGCGTGAAAACAACGATCGCGTCGGCATGAAGCTCGACCGCCGCGTAGACGGCAGCGCGCGTGATAGAGCTCAGGTTCAGATCCTGTTCCTGGTTCTGTTCTTTGTCGAGGAGCGCCGGAGCCACAGCGCTGTTCCTCTCGGCTTCCTCGATGATCTTGCGCATCGTCCGGACCGCTTGGACGGGATATTTGCCGATCGCAGTCTCGCCGGAAAGCATCACGGCATCAGTGCCGTCGAAAACGGCATTGGCGATGTCGGAAACCTCCGCTCGGGTCGGGTGCGGTTTCTCGATCATCGTCTCGAGCATCTGCGTGGCGGTGATGACGGGGATCTTAAAACGGGCAGCATCCTGGATCAGGCGCTTCTGCACGCCGGGCACTTTTTCGATCCCCATCTCGATGCCGAGATCTCCGCGGGCAATCATGACGGCCTCCGATAGCGCAAGGATGGATGCGGCGCTTGCGACGGCCATGGGTTTTTCGATCTTGGCGATCAGAGGGATATGAGCCGAATGCGATCTCATCCACTTTTTGACGGTCAGGATGTCATCTTTCGAGCGGACGAACGACAGCGCGACGTAATCCGCGCTGGCATCGGCAGCGGCCTTCAGATCGAGGCAGTCTTTGGCAGTCAGCGCCGGCAGCGTGACCGGAGCGTTGGGGAGATTGATGCCTTTGTTCTGGCCGAGCGTGCCCCCCGTGAGGACGCGGCAAGCGACTCCTGACGAGCCTACGTTTTCGACTTTAAGCTCGATGACGCCGTTGTCGATGAGCACGGCGTCACCCCGTTTCACCATGCGTTTGAACGGGACGCAGGAAGTCCAGATGACGCTGCCCGAGCCGTAGCCCGGGCCGACCTTGATCAGAATGCGGGAGCCCGTCGCCAACTGCATCGATCCTCCGCGAACCAGGCCGGTACGGACACGCGGACCCTGGAGGTCAACGAGAACAGCTGGACGGAAACCGATCTCTGCTGAGGCCTTGCGGATGCGGTGAAACCAGGCATGGATGCCCTTGGGATCCGTGTGTGAGGCGTTGATGCGGAAAACGTCGACGCCTTCATGGATCAGCTGCTTCAAGACCGCCGGATCCTGGCAGGCAGGGCCTACCGTCGCGACGATCTTGGTTTTTCTGAATGATCGCGCCTTCATCGCTTATGTTTTTCTTTGAAAAGTTCGCCCTGGCTTCCGATCCTCGCCACTTCTTCGATGTTCACTTTGAGAAAAATGACCTTCTTTGGAATTTCCAGCTCATAGTGCTCGTGACGCTTGCCGGTGCGCATACCTTCGATGACTCGGTCTGCCGAGAGCTGTATCAGCTTCTTGTCGAGCTCCTTGATCAGCGCGTCAAAAACTTTTCCCTTCACGATTATCTCGACGGAGCCGGTAGCGCGGTAGCCTTCGAGGTTTTCCAGATCCATGAAAGACATCGAGGCTCGGGGATTTTTCTGAAGGTTTTCTACGGTCCTGGCGATGGCATAGTCCACCAGATAAAACGAGCTGCCCTCGATCTTCAAAAGGATCTTAGGTGCGGCATGAGGCTCCCCCGCCTTATCGGCGGTCGCGATGCTGATAAAGTGCCTGTTCTTAAGAAGGTTGGATATTTTTTCGAGGATCGTCATGTTTTTCCCAGAGGTACAGTGTACCGCTTCGGGTCGAAAACGGTCAATGGAAGTTAAATAAAACCGGCTAGATTTTTCAGACGCGTATCGGAAGGATGAAGAACGGGATGCCCTGCTGGTA
>CAZJAX010000025.1:0-19250 GCA_964543965.1 uncultured Planctomycetia bacterium | reverse complement strand
GATGATGTAATGCGTGTCGCGTACATTGGTGACCCAATCACGGATGGCTTCGTTGAGCGCATCTTTGAGCGTCCGCGAACCCGACATCACCGGGATCACTTTAGCCCCGAGAAGTTTCATGCGGAACACGTTGAGCGACTGGCGCTGGACATCCTCCTCGCCCATATAAACTTCGCATTGAAGCCCGAAAAGCGCGCAGACCGTCGCAGTCGCAACGCCGTGCTGACCCGCGCCTGTTTCCGCGATCACGCGCTTCTTTTTCATTTTGAGCGTCAGGAGAGCCTGGCCCAGCGTGTTGTTGATCTTGTGAGAACCGGTGTGCATCAGGTCTTCGCGCTTGAGAAAAAATGCTTCACGCCCAGCAGCTTGGCCAGGCGCTTGGTCTCGGTGAGCGGCGTCGGGCGGCCGGCGAACGACTCAAGGTAATGCTTGAGCTCATTTTTGAACTTCGCGTCGCGTTTAGCGGCTGCGTACATTTCATCCAGCTCGCAGAGAGCGGCCATGAGCGTCTCAGGCACGTAGCGGCCGCCGTATTCGCCGAAATGGCCCTGCTTGTCCGGCGAATGATAGTTTTTAAAACTAGGCTTTTTTCGCATTGCGGATAAACTCCCTGACTTGTTTTAGATCTTTTCTTCCCGGAGCCTTTTCAACGCCGCTTGAGACCTCGACGCCGTACGGCCTGAAAAAACGGACAGCGGACGCGACGTTCTTTGGGTTAAGCCCGCCCGAAATAATACAAGGCCTGTCTGATTTAAGCTTGTTCAAGAGGCGCCAGTCAAACGACACTCCGGTACCGCCGTCTTGGCCGGGAACTTTGGTGTCAAATAAGAACGCATCTGCGCTCCGGTAGGCTGCCACGCCCCTCGGGTCGAAGTCTTTGTCCACATGGAACGCCTTGAGGACTTTTACGCCTTTCAGCGACCGCACCATGACGGGCGTTTCGCGTCCATGCAGCTGCACGGCCGACAAGCCGCACTCACGGGCTATGCGCGTCACTCCGCCCGGCGTCTCATCGACAAACACCCCGAGCACCGCGATCCAGGGCCCGACGGCGCGTGAAATTTCAGCGGCGCGTTTCTCGGTCACGCGGCGACGGCTGTCCGCAAAAATGACCCCGATCGCATCTGCTCCGAGGTCCATCGCGGCGCGCGCGTCGGTCACCGTCGTAATCCCGCATATTTTAACTCGAACCATGAAAAATTCCTATTCTTTACGGAGCAGAGCTTCGAGGCCGCGGCCGGGACTCGCGGCTTTCATGAGGCTTTCGCCGACGAGCACGGCGGAGGCTCCCGCGCGCTTCACCCGCTCGATGTCTGTTCTCGTAAAAATGCCGCTTTCGGAAACCAACAATGTCTTCCGCGGGAACATCCCTGCCAATTTTTCAGTCGCTTTCAGATCGACATCGAAAGTCCTCAGATCCCGGTTATTGATCCCCGCTAGGCGGGGCTTGAGCGGCAGGATCTTTTCGACGTCCTTTTTATCGTGTACTTCGAAGAGCACGTCCAGCCCCAGAGACGCGGCAAGAGCGCTTAAAACCTCAAGCTTCCGGGGCGTCAGTATCGCAGCAATAAGCAGGATGGCATCAGCTCCCGCGAGAGCGGCCTCGTACACCTGGTACTCATCCAGCATAAAATCTTTTCTTAGGATTGGAAGACGCGTAGACGCGCGAACCTTCTTCAGGATCGGCAGCGATCCTCCGAAAAACTTCTCATCCGTGAGCACTGAAAGCGCCGAGGCTCCGGATCGGCTGAAATCACGCGCCAGAAGCACGGGGTCGAATTTTTTCCTCAATAAACCCTTCGAAGGCGAGCGCCGCTTGATCTCGGCTATCACAGCAACATCCTTGGCAGACGAAAGAGCCTTTTGAAAACGGTGCGTTCCCCTGCGCGCGCCGAGTTCACGGCGGAGCGCCTCGAGCGGCTTCTTTTTCTTGGCGGCCGCGATCTCGTTTCTTTTGTGACGGACGATCTTATCCAGGATCATGAGAGACTGTTAGACACTTTCACGATCTGAGAGAGCTTTTCTTTGATCTTTCCGGAAGCGGCGGTTTCACGAGCGATCTTATAGCCCTCAATGAACGATGCGGCCTTGCCTGCAACGTGAATGGCTGCGGCGGCGTTGAGGCAGACAATGTCAAGCGGAGCGCCCGGCGCACCGCTCATCACATCTTCGGCCATTCTCTTATTCTCAGCTTTTGTGGAGCAGGAGATCTCGGCGATCTTCCGGCGGCATAAACTGACAGCCTCGGGCGCCAGGAACGCGGTGTGGATCTGGCCGCTCTCGATCATGGCCGTGTATGTCGAATCAGATAGAGAGATCTCGTCCATCCCGTCGGAGCCGTGCACGACCATCCCTCTCTCCATGCCCAGCCGCTGAAGCACTCCGGCCATGGTTTCCACGAGCTCGCGCGAGTAGACGCCCAAAAGCTGGTGCTTGACGCCGGCGGGGTTTGTCAGGGGCCCCAGCAGATTGAAAAGCGTCTTACCCTGGATATTTTTACGAGCTTCCATTGCATGCTTTACAGCGGGATGAAAATGCGGGGCGAAAAGAAACGCAAAGCCTGTCTCGTTCAGGCACGCTTCAGCGCCTTGAGGCGAGAGAGCGATCCGGACGCCGAGCATCTCAAGGAGATCAGCCGAGCCGCAAAGGCTTGAGACCGAGCGGTTACCGTGCTTGGCGACCGTCACGCCTGCGGCGCATGCCAGGAGCGCGGCCAGCGTGGACACGTTGAGCGTGTTTTTTGCGTCGCCTCCGGTACCGCAAGTATCCAGAGCCTCCGGATATTCCCGCGAAAATCTCAGGGAGTGCTTGCGCATGACTTTTACGGCGGCCGCGATCTCGTCCGGAGTCTCGCCTTTTTCGCGCAGAAGCCTCAAAAAGGACTCGATGTCGGGCGTTTTGAGTGCTCCTGACATGATGCTCTCGACCGCGCCGGCCATTTCTTCCGGCGTCAGATCGCTTTTGTGCATCAATCTAGAGAGAACGTTTTCAAAAGGCATCGGGATTACCGGCGGGTCAGCGACAAAAAGTTCTTAAGGATGTTTTTGCCGCCCTGCGTCAGGATCGACTCTGGATGGAACTGCACGCCGTAGATCGGGTATTTTTTGTGCTGAAGCCCCATGATCTCTCTCTCCGCCGTTTCCGCCGTGATAGAAAGCTCTTTAGGCAGGGACTTTCTTTCCACGAGGAGCGAATGGTAGCGTGTCGCGATGAAAGGGTTGTCGAGGCCTTTGAAGATCCCCTGGTTGTTGTGGTGGATCGGCGACGTCTTGCCGTGCATCAGACGGTCGGCCCCTATCACGCGGCCGCCGAAAACCTCGCCGATGCACTGGTGACCGAGGCACACTCCGAGTACAGGGATCTCGGGTCCCAGCTTTCGTATCACTTCCATCGAGACGCCCGACTCTTTCGGGTTTCCGGGGCCGGGAGAGATGACGATCTGCCGAGGTTTCAGCTTTTTGATCTTATCGACGGTGATGGCGTCGTTGCGGTAGACTTCGAGCTCCTGCCCCAACTCGCCGAGATACTGCACCAGGTTGTAGGTGAACGAATCGTAATTGTCGATCATGAGGATCATGCTGTCACGCTTCCTTCTGCATATTCGATCGCTTTAAAAAGGGCCTTGGCCTTGTTGATGGTTTCTTCGTATTCCTTTTTTGGATCCGAGTCGGCCACAATGCCGGCTCCGGCCTGGACATGCGCGGTTCCCTTTTTGACAAGGATGGTGCGGATCGTGATGCAGGAGTCGAGGTTGCCAGAAAAGCTGAAATAGCCGACGACGCCGGAATAAAACCCGCGCTTCTGATTCTCGAGCGCGTCTATGACTTCCATCGCACGGACTTTCGGCGCGCCGGAGATCGTCCCGGCGGGAAAGGTCGCGCGCAGAAGATCGAAAGCGGTCTTCCCCTTCTTCAGGATGCCTTCGACGAGGCTCACGATATGCATCACATGCGAATAACGCTCGATGACCATGAACTCGGGCACCTTCACGCTCTTGAACTCACAGACGCGGCCCAGATCGTTGCGCCCCAGATCCACAAGCATCAGGTGCTCCGCACGCTCTTTGCTGTCGGCCAAAAGCTCCTTCTCCAGAGCCTTGTCATGGTCAGCGTCGCGGCCTCGCGGGCGCGTTCCTGCAATAGGCCTTAAGAGAGCCTTGCCGTCCTCACACCGCACATGCACCTCAGGTGATGAACCTACAAGCTGGAAATCTTCGCAGTTGAGATAAAACATGTACGGCGACGGGTTGATCGAGCGCAGAGCGCGGTAAATATGAAACGGCTTAGACTTCACGGGAGCGCTGAAGGCCTGCGAGAGAACCACTTGAAACACGTCGCCCTTCTTGATGTGCTCTTTGGCCTTCAATACGGCCTTCTTAAAGGCGTCTTCGCTGAAATTGGATCGAAACGCAACGGGTTTTGCCGGACGGCCGTCAAACTGTATAGTTTCCCTGGATAGCGGAGCGCGGAGACGCTGAATTTCTGCTTCGATCTTGCGTTCGGCCGCTTTGTAAGCCTCGTCGGGTTTCTGTTTGCCGTCGAGGTAAACATTGCAGATGATCTTGATCTTCTTCTGAACATGATCGAAAGCCAGGACCGTGTCCGAAAGGATGAATATCGATTCCGGAAGACCGTAGACATCCTTGTTTTTATCAGGGATTTTTTCGATGTAACGGACCGTATCGTAGCCGAGATAACCCACGGCGCCGCCCGAAAACGGCGGAAGACCCGCTACCGGCGCTTTGCGATACGGCTTCAAAACCGCCTCCAGCTCCGCCAAAGGATCGTGCCCTTTACGGCCTTTCAGCACGCGCGAGTAAGAGGCGCCGATAAAAGAATAGCGCGCCATTCTCTCACCGCCCTCGACGGATTCCAGCAAATAGCTATAGGGCTTGTCACCGAGCTTTAGAAAACAGGAGACGGGCGTCTCCAGATCCGCCAGAACTTCGCGATACACGGGGATAAGGTTGAATTTTTCCGCATAAGCCAAAAAATCTTTTTTGGGCGGGTAATACAGCTCCATTTAGTATACTTTCGCCGGATCGAACACGAGAGGATCCGTGATCTTGCGGGAGCCGTCGTTCTGGATGACCTCAAAGTAGCAGCTGAAATAACCCTTGTGGCAGCCGGCCACTTTCTGCTCGATCACGAACAAAAGAGATTTGCCTTCGCAATCAGGGCGAAATTCTTTCACCTGCTGCGTGTGGCCGGAAGTCTCGCCCTTTTTCATAAGCTTGTTCTGTGAACGGCGGAAAAGATAGATGTAGCCGTTTTCGAGCGTGGCCTTGAGAGCTATATCATTCATGTAGCAAAGCGTCAGGACCTGCTTTGTCTTTTCGTCCTGGATGATAGCCGGGATAAGGCCGGTGTTCGAGTCAAATTTAAGCTGAGATTTGATCTTTTCAAAATCTACGTTTGTCATAACCTTACCAAGACCCCTTTCTTTTGGATATACCGCTTTGCTTCCCCGATCGTGTGTTCCTTAAAATGAAAAATGCTCGCCGCGAGCACAGCGTCCGCCTTGCCTCGGGTGAGCCCGTCGGCCAAATGCTCGAGAGTTCCCGCGCCGCCTGAGGCGATGACGGGGATCTTCACGGCTTCACAGACCGCACGCGTGAGCGCGATGTCATATCCTGATTTTGTGCCGTCTCGATCCATGCTCGTAAGCAGGATCTCTCCCGCGCCGTACTTCTCGGCCTTTTTGACCCAGGCCAACACATCCAACCCGGTATTTTCGCGGCCGCCGTGCGTGTAAACCTGCCAGCGGCCTTTTTTACCCGGCACGGCCCGCGCGTCGACCGCGACGACGATGCACTGCGCGCCGAAACGATCCGAGGCTTCCTTGATAAACCGCGGGTTTTTGACAGCTGCCGTGTTGATCGAAACTTTGTCCGCGCCGGCGTTCAGAAGCGCCCGGATATCTGCGACGCTCGACACTCCCCCGCCGACAGTCAGCGGCATGAAAACTTTTTCTGCTGTGCGCCGCACAACATCTAAAATAATACCACGTTTTTCATGGGAAGCGGTGATATCGAGGAACACAAGCTCGTCGGCGCCGTGCTTATCGTAATAGACGGCGCACTCCACCGGGTCCCCCGCATCCCTCAAGCGCAGGAACTTCGTGCCCTTGACAACGCGGCCTTCTTTGACGTCGAGGCAGGGAATTATACGTTTTGCGAGCATGTTTTCACCGCGTCCCGGACAGAAAACTTTTTTTCATAAAGGGCTTTGCCGATGATGACGCCTTTGAGATTGGCTTTGCCGAGCTTCATAAGGTTTTTCAGATCCTCGAGCGCGCCCACGCCGCCCGAAGCGATCACGTCGATTTTGACGGCATCGGACATGGCGCAGACCTCTTTGAGATTGGGTCCTTTGAGCGCGCCGTCTTTCGATATGTCCGTATAAATGATGGTTTTGCCGCCCATCCCTTCGAAATCTTTGGCTAAGTCGATCGCCTTTGTGCCGGTGACTTTCGTCCAGCCGTCCGTGGCGATCATGCCGTCCTTGGCGTCCATCCCGACGATAATGCTGCCGCCGAATGCTTTGGCCGCTTCGGCCATAAAGCCCCGATCCAGACAGGCCTTTGTTCCCAAAATGACCCAGCGCACGCCCATTTCAAAATAGCGCTCAGCTGCCTTGAGATCGCGGATTCCGCCGCCGACTTCGACGGGCGTCTTTACGGACTTGACGATCCTTTCGACAAGCGAGACGTTGGCGGGAACGCCCTTGAGCGCGCCGTCGAGATCGACGACATGGATGCGCTCCGCGCCTTCGGACTCGTAGCCGCGCGCGACCGCCTCGGGTTTCACGTCATAGACTTTTTCTTCTTTGAAATCACCATGGAGCAAGCGCACCACGCGGCCGTCTTTCAGGTCGATCGCCGGAATAGGGATCATGCGGGCGCCCTAAGCTTGGCAAAATTGCTGATCATGCGCAGACCCTGGGCCTGGCTCTTTTCCGGATGGAATTGCGTGGCGTACACCTGGCCCTTCCAGACCGCGGAGCAGAATTTGACGCCATAATCTGTCGACGCGAGCGTCCAAGATCTGTCATCCGGCACGCCGTAATACGAGTGCACGAAATAAAAGTATGCGTCTTTCGATACGCCCTGAAAAAGAGGGCAGTTTTTTTTCTGCGCTTTCAACGTGTTCCATCCCATGTGAGGCACTTTGAGCTTGTGGGAAAATCGCTTTACCGGTCCCTCAATGATCCCGAGGCCTTTTACGCGCCTTCCCTCTTCGCTCTCAGAGAACAGAAGCTGGAGACCGAGGCATAGGCCGAGATAAGGCGTGCCGGCGGAGATCTTTTCTTTGATGGGGTCGATAAGCTTGCGGCTCTTGAGCTCATGCATTGCCTGCCTGAAAGCTCCCACGCCGGGAAGAACGATCTTGGAAGCTTTTTCAAGGACGCGAGGATCACCGCTCACGGACGGGCGTTCGCCCGCAGCTTCAAACGCTTTTTCGACGCTGCGCAGGTTGCCCATGCCGTAGTCGACAATGACCAGCATCTAGAGCTTGCCTTTGGTGGAGGGCACTCCTTTTACGCGGGCATCATACGATACGGCTGCTCCGAGCGCCTTGGCCAACGCCTTGAACGTCGCTTCGATGACGTGGTGCGGCTGCTCGCCCGCGATGAAATCGACGTGCAGCGTCATCCCGAGATGAGATGAGAATGATTCGAGAAAGTGCTTCATATCAAGGAAGCTATAGCCTTTAACCACATCGGAGGCGCGCAGAGACGGGTGCTCGATCCAGACGGTCTTCCTGCTGGTATGAAAATGAGCCGAGCCTCGGCCGGAGATATCCAGACTGACGCGGACGCCGGACAGCGCCTCATCGAGCGGCGCGCGGAAGTCACCGAAGCGGCGTATCGCCCTTTTATCGCCTAGAGCCTTTTTGAACGCATCGCCAAGCGCGATACCGACATCCTCGTTGGTGTGGTGTGAGTCAACGTGAAGGTCGCCTTTCGCTTTAAGCGTGAGATCGAAAAGACCGTGCTTGGAAAAGCTTTCCAGCATGTGGTCGAAAAACGGCAGACCGGTCGAGATCACAGCCTTCCCGGAACCGTCAAGGTTCAAAGAGAGCTTGATATCGGTTTCCTTGGTCTTGCGGTCGAGCTTTACGGTGCGGATTTTCATTGGGATTTAGGGCCTTTCTCGAACCGGATCTTGACGGATTCCATATGCTTGGTCAGTCCTTCGAGCGTGGCCAAATGCTCGGCTGCGCCGCGAACCCTTTCCAAGGCTTTGCGGTTGTACGAAACGATGTGCGAGCTTTTTGTGAAGTCATGAACAGAAAGGCCTGAGAAAAAGCGCGCGGTTCCGCCCGTCGGCAATACATGGCTCGGACCCGCGACATAGTCCCCTATCGCAGCCGGCGTATAGCTTCCGACAAAGATTGCGCCGGCATGCTTGATATCACGCAAGATCCTCTGCGGATTTTTGACCATGACCTGCACGTGCTCGGGCGCGATCTGGTTGATGACGTCGACGCCCTGCTTGAGGCTCTTGACGTGAACGATGCATCCCTTGGCCGGCACTTTTTTGATCGTGTTGGCCAGGCGCTTGGACGTCGTCACGAGAATCGAGGTGCCTGAGTGATGCTCGGCCTGCGCGAGCAAATCTGCGGCAACGTAGTCGGGCTCGGCATAATCATCCGCCAGGATCACGACTTCCGTGGGACCTGCAACCATATCGATGTCGCAGTAGCCGAACACCTGGCGTTTAGCTTCCGCGACGTACGCGTTCCCGGGGCCGATGATCTTATCAACGCGCGGAACCGATTTGGTGCCGAAGGCAAAGGCGCCTATCGCCTGCGCGCCGCCGGCTTTAAAAATGCCGTCGACTTTGAGCAGATTGGCAACAACGAGGATATGCGGGTCGACGCTCTTAAATTTATTGGGCGGTGTGATCAGATATATCTTTTCGACACCGGCCAGTTTTGCCGGCAGCACCGTCATATAAACCGTCGAAGGCAGAGGCGCGGTCCCCGAAGGCACGTAAATGCCGACCGATTCCAGAGGCCTGATCTTTTCGCCGAGCACGACGCCGTCCTCGCTCGTCATCTTCCAGGAGCGGTGCGACTGTTTCTTGTAAAATTTACTGACGTTTTCGAGCGCCACCTTGAGGATGGATACGAAATCAGGGCTGATGTTCTGGTAAGCCCCGTTGATCTCGTTCTCGGAAACGCGCATCTCGCGAGGCACAAGCTTGACGCGGTCGAACTTGCGCGTATACCGCAGCACAGCCTCGTCGCCGTGGTTCTTCACGTCTTCGAGGATGCGGCGGACCTTTTCCTCGACACGGCGGTTGCGCACCGTGTTGCGAGTAAACATCTTCTGGAACATCTTGCTCGAGGGCTTGATGGCGATCATGACGCCTTCCCCGCCGACAGCGCTTCAAGCTCGCGGCGTATCTGTTCTTCGCCGGAGCGGATGGCTTCTGCGGCCTTCGCCACGCTCTTACCGCCGCCGATGGCGAACTCGGGCCTGCCGCCGCCGTTGCCGTCGACTTTAGCAGAAATATCTTTGACGATCTTGCCCGAATGAAAACCCTTCTGCACAAGATCAGCGCTTGCCGTCACCGCAATAGAGATCTTGTCATCCCCAAGCGAGGAGAGAAGCGCCGCGTAAGACTTGCCCGCCCCCTTCATGCCTTCGACAGCCTGCTTCATCAGCTCCGCATCAGCGCCATCGACGGCTCTCGAAATAAACGCGGGCACCGGTCCCCTGGATGCTTCGTCGATCAGAGAGTCTTTGATCCTGTTGGCGGCCAGCTGCGTCATTTTGTTTTTTGTCTGAGACACGCGTTCCGAGGCTTTCTTGAGATCGGACGGAAGCGTATCCGCTCCAGCGCCGAACTCGCGCGAGAGCTCCTGGATCTCCCTGTCTTGTCCCTCGACGAATGCGCGGGCGCCGCGTCCTGTCACAGCCTCGATACGCCTCACGCCCGCCTGGATCGAGCTTTCGGAGATGATACGGAAAAGCTCGATCTGGCCCGTGGACTCCAGGTGCGTACCGCCGCAAAGCTCCTTTGAAAAATCACCGGCCGTGACGACGCGGACTTTATCGCCGTATTTTTCACCGAAGAATGCGATGGCGCCTTCTCGGGTCGCGTCCTCTTTGGACATTTCGCGCTTACTGACGGCGATGTTCTTTTTGACCTCAGCATTCACCAGCGCCTCGACCTCCGATAGAGTCTTGGCATCGAGCGCAGAAAAATGAGTGAAATCAAAACGCAGGTAGCTATCAGACACGAGGGATCCGGCCTGCTTCACATGCTCGCCGAGCACTTTGCGCAGGGCGCTATGTAAAAGGTGCGTGGCTGTGTGGTTTTTCATGATATCACCGCGGCGGTCCTTGTCGACGGCAAGCGTGTAGCTTTTGCCTTCCCCGACAACGCCCTCATCCACCCGGACACGGTGAGCGATGTATTTGTCGATATGCTGCGTATTGAGGACGGAGGCCTTTGCGCCGCCTCCAAAAATATGGCCGGTATCTCCGATCTGTCCGCCCGACTCCGCATAAAACGGCGAGCGGTCGAATAGCAGAAGACCTTCCGCGCCCGAGCGGAGCTCGGCGCATTTTTTTTCATCGGCGATGATGCAGAGAAGCTTTCCGTCTGCCGAAATATTCTCGTATCCGAGAAACTGCGTCGTCGGCAGCCCTTGAACGAGAGGAAGGACGTTGTCCTTCTTAAAAATTTCTCCGGCGAGCTTGCTTGACTGCCTTGAGCGGTTGCGCTGTTCGTTCATATAGACTTCGAACTTTTCCGCGTTAAAAATGAGTCCCTCTTTCAAAAACTTTTCGATGATGCGGTCCGTCGGCAGCCCATAGGTGTCGTACAGCATGAACGCATACTCGTCCGTGCTCATCGAGCCGCGCTGCGCGCTGGACGCGCGGCGGCACGATTCTTCATACGCTCTCTCCTCATTCTCAAGGATAGACGAAATAGTCTTAAGACGCTCGGTGAGCTCCGGATAGGCGCCGCCGTAAACTTCGGCGACGACCGGCGCGAGCTTGTGCAGCGCGCGTCCAACGAGCGGTGTCCCCGCCTTCTCAAAATGATCGCTCCCGAGACGTATCAGCTTGCGCACGACATAACCGCGGCCCTCATTAGAAGGGAGCGCTCCGTCTGCGATGCAGAATACGGCCGCACGAAGGTGGTCCATCACAGCGTTCTCCCGGGAAAGGTCCGGGGCGCCGGACTTCATCAAGGCGCGCAGCCCCTTGCGGATACGCTGAAACGTATCGATATCGTAATTGCTTTCCACTCCCTGCAGCACCGACGCCGCGCGCTCGAGCCCCATACCGGTATCGATATTCTTCTGCGGAAGGGGTTTAAGCGAGCCGTCGGACTGCCGGTCGAACTGCGTAAACACCAAATTCCATATCTCGACACCTTTACCCGGAACTTTACCCACATAGATCTCGGAGCACGGTCCGCAAGGGCCGTTAGGGCCGTCTTTGGGCGCATTGGCAGGCCAAAAGTTGTCATCGGCGCCCATGCGAACGATGCGCGATTCCGCGATACCGATCTTGTTCTTCCAAATAAGGTAAGCCTCGTCGTCATCCTGATAGACCGAGACCCAGAGATTGTCGGCGGGTATCTTCATGACCTGGGTGACAAATTCCCAGCCCCACGTGATCGCCTCTTCCTTGAAGTAATCGCCGAATGAAAAATTGCCGAGCATCTCGAAGAAGGAGTGGTGATAAGCGGTCTTGCCGACTCGCTCGAGGTCGGCGGTGCGCAGGCATTTCTGAGAGCTCGTCGCGCGCTTAAGATCTTTTTTGAGCCCGAGAAAATAGGGTTTAAACTGGTTCATCCCCGCGCCGGTAAAAAGCAGCGACGGGTCGTCCTTAGGGACCAGCGAATCGCTGGAGTAAACGGTATGTCCTTTTGCCTTGAAGAAATCCAGGTATGTTTTTCTTAAGTCATCAACTTTCATCGTGTTCATCGCCTTTCGAAAATGTGTCGTCGCTTACGAGACCCTTGAGGACGGAATAGATCGCATCGCTCGAAAACCCGCGCCGCTTGAGAAATCCGAAGAGCCGCGCTTTTCTTTTTTCAGGCGGCAAACCCTTCATCCTTGCAGCCCGGCTTTCTACGAGCTTCCGCACCGCTTCTTTCTCATCGTAATCGGTCAAACCCGACATCGTGCTCTCGATAATTCGGGTTGAGATGCCCTTCCGCTTCATGTCCATCTCAAGCTGCCGGCGGCCTACCGGCCTCGAGAGCGTCTTTGAAACAGTCATAAGCTTGGCAAATTTTTCATCGTCAAGCAGCCCCTGCTTTTTGAGGGTCTCCAGGACGTTCTCGATCTCTTCTGCGGGGTGCTTTTTCAGCTTGAGTCTGCCCCTCAGCTCTTCGACGCTGCGCGGGCGTGCTGCCAAAAGCCTTAGCGCATCGCTCTTGGCCTTGCTCTCACCCTGAAGGTCGTGTTTGCCCTGTTCGCTCATAAAAAAGAGTCCCGCCCTTCCCTAAACAACGCTTAAAGAAGGACGGGAACGATCTGTCTTGCGCCGACCCGTCCGCGTTTAAGCGGCAATGGTCGCGTGCTTTTCTGTCTTTTTTTCGGAGTTGTTCTCTTCGTTCTTGGAAGCTATTTTTTTCTCGATCTCGCTCAGAACCTTCGGGTTTTCTCTTAGGAAAAGCTTGGCATTCTCACGGCCCTGACCGAGCTTCTCGTCGCCATAGATCACCCAGCTTCCGCTCTGCTTGACGATCTCCATCGCTTCAGCGACGTCGAGGATGCTGCCGATGCGCGAGACGCCTTCGTCATACATAAGGTCGAATTCGGCTTGCTTGAACGGAGCCGCGACTTTATTTTTAACCACTTTCACTCGTACGCGGCCGCCGACCGTCTCTTCGCCCTTCTTGATCTGCGCGATGCGCCGAATATCCAGGCGTACGGAGCAATAGAATTTTAGCGCGCGGCCGCCCGGCGTGGTTTCGGGGTTGCCGTACATGACGCCGATCTTTTCGCGGAGCTGATTGATGAAGATCAGCGATGCCTTCGACTTGGAAATAACCGCCGTGAGCTTGCGCAGAGCCTGGCTCATCAAGCGCGCTTGAAGACCGACATGCGAATCGCCCATCTCGCCTTCGATCTCGGCTTTCGGAACAAGCGCGGCCACAGAATCGACCACGATGAGGTCGACGGCATTGGATCGGACGAGCATCTCTACGATCTCAAGCGCCTGTTCACCCGTGTCCGGCTGAGAGATCAGCAGGTCATCAAGATTGACGCCGAGCTTCTTGGCGTAGCTGGAATCGAAAGAATGCTCCGCATCGATGAAAGCGGCGGTGCCGCCCTTTTTCTGCGCCTGCGCGATCACGCTAAGAGTTAAAGTGGTTTTGCCGCTCGACTCCGGCCCATAGATCTCGGTCACGCGGCCGCGCGGGATACCCCCGACGCCAAGCGCCAAGTCCAACGACATCGCTCCCGTCGGGATCACTTGCACGTCACTGCGCACATTCTTGCCGAGCGTCATGATGGAACCTTTGCCGAAATGCTTCTCGATCTGGGAAACGGCTTCATTCAAAGCCTTTTTTCTCTGCTCAAGATCCTCTTTGGCATTGACTTTGGCTGGCGCTTCTTTTCTGGCTATCTTTTCTTTCTCGCGTGACATCGTGATCCTCCGGGTGACTTAGCGGTATTGTCGTTTAACTCGTCTTTTAAGGGTCTTTTCGTCGGTAAAACAAAATTTTTTGAAAGAGAAATCATTATACCCTCCGTCAAAAACACTGTAAAGAAAAGATTGCCTTTTACACTCTACCTGACGACGCCAGGCGCTGTTTTCGTGCACTCGATTTTAAAATTTTACAAAATTGTCATAAACCCTTATAATTGAATGAGTAAAGGGGGTCTTCTTTGCGAGCAGAAATCATCTCCATCGGCACCGAGATCCTCATCGGGTCTATCACTAACACCAACGCCCGGTTTTTATCCGAAAATCTGGCTTCCAGCGCCATCGACGTCTATCACCAGATAACCGTCGGAGACAACGCCCAGCGCCTCGTCGAAGCCCTGGAAACGGCGGCCTCGCGGGCCGACCTGATCGTCACCTCAGGCGGTCTTGGCCCGACCGAAGACGATGTGACGCTTGAAGCGATCCTTTCCTTTTTAAATAAGCCGCCCGATCTCCACAGGCCCACTTACCGCTACATTCAAAAACGCCTGCGTCTGGCCGGTTATAAAATGTCAAAAGTCCACGAACGCCAATGCTATGTCCCGCAAGGTTCCGCCGTGTTTCAAAATAAGAACGGCGCTGCGCCCGGCATCCTTGCGCGCACTGAGCGCGGCGGCAGGCCTGTCTGGCTTATCGCTCTGCCCGGCCCGCCGCGGGAACTTGAACCGCTTTTTAAAGATCAGGCGCTGCCGGCATTTCTGCGCCGGGCAAGGATCAAGCGGGAGCACTTCGTCACACGAAGCATCAAGATCTCAGGATTGACGGAGACTCAGGTAGCAGAAAAGGTGCCGGACCTATTGAGAGCGCGTCCTCCGCTCACGACAGGCATCTATGCGCGGCCCGATCTCGTGACGCTTAGGATCATGGCCAAATCCCCCTCCATGTCGACGGCGCAGCGCATGGTGCGGCGGGCCGAAAGGACGATACGCAGGCGTCTGGGATCCGCCGTGTTTGGCGCCGATGCCGACACGCTGTCTTCGGTCACGGGTGCTCTTCTAGCCAAACATAAAAAAACGGTCGCGGTCGCCGAGTCCTGCAGCGGGGGCATGCTCGGCAGCCTCATCACGGATACGCCGGGCAGCTCTGCGTATTTTCTGGGCGGCGTCATCGCCTATCACAACCGCGTCAAAACAGCGGAGCTGGGCGTCGATGAAGATGTTCTTAATAAATACGGAGCTGTGAGCGAAGAGACCGCCCAAAGCATGGCGCGCGGAGCCTTAAAAAAATTCGGATCGGATTTCGGCGTGGCGATCACGGGGATCGCGGGTCCTGACGGGGGAAGCCTGAAAAAGCCGGTGGGTCTGGTCTACATCGCCCTTGCGGACAAAAAGGGCGTCATCGTAAAAAAAAGCGTGCTGCGGGGCAGCCGCCATGAGATCAAAACACGCGCCGCGCACCGCGCGCTCAATCTTCTAAGACTGAAACTTTAAGCCCTCCTCTTTCTTTTCTCTGCCTTGATCAGCTCCTCTTCTTCGGCTCGCAGGGCTTCAGCCAAGCGGACATTTTCATACTCGTCAGCGTAGAGCGCGTCTCCGGAGATGCTCGGTCTATTTTCGGAAACGCCTTTAAGGTAATAGATCAGATCGCCGTCGGATTCGCGCTGATAGATGGTCCAGCCGCCGAAATATACGGTACCAGGCTCGGCCTCCTCCGGCCTGCCCATCAGCGAATTTCTCATACAAAGCTCGAACCGATAGGCGTTCACTGCGCCGCGCGGCCCCTTCTCCTTGGCGATGCCGGTCTTAAGATCGAAGCGGACGACTGTATCCCCCTTTCGCCCCTGCGTCGTTTTTGTTATCTCAGCCAGATTTCCTTCACTGTCATAGGAAAACCTGAAAATCACTCTCGGGTATCCCCCGGAAACCTGCTTGACGATACGACCCCGCTCATCAAAGTGCTGCAAAGTTCCATCCGGCGCTTCAGCCCTACGGAGAATTCCTATGAGACTGTACACCTCATCACCTTCAAAGGTGTGCATGGTATCGCCGCCGCCCCACCCGATCACCCAGCCGCCAAGCCTTACTTCTCCGGGCGCATACACTTCGGGGCGCCCCATCATAGAATTGCTGATCCGCAGCTCAAATTTATAGATGCGCACGACGCCGCTCGGCAAGGTCTCCACAGCCGAACCTTTTAAGAAATCAAAAGACAGGCGCGAGCCCCCTCTCCCAGCCGCCTCGCCCGGGCCGATCTCGATGCGCTCCAGCATACCGTCCTTGCCGTAATAGAAATCGATCGTAGTCCGCGAATCGTCGCCCCCCACTTGCTTAACAATGCGCGGCCCGCTGGCGCAGTCTGTCTCAAAATACTGGACGGTGCCGTCATCCGCGAATTTCATGAATTTGGAAAAAGGCCTGTCGACGATATCCACCCGGACCTGCTCCGGATCCCAAGGCTCAGAATAGGCCGGAAGAACGTAGGCGCCCGCGCTTTCATCCTGATCCTCCAGACCCAATGACACCGCCCCGTACACCGTATCGGACGAGTTTATGCTGACGGCGTTTTTGCTAATGGATTCAGAGCCTTCGCTGTAAACAGGTTTATCCGGCCAAGCCTCATCAGGGCTCGCGGCCGGTGAAGGAATTTTTTGATCGGTATCCGGCGGCGCAATTTCATCGTGATGAGCCTCTTCCCAAAAATCCTTAGTTCGGATCGGGATAGGTGCCCCCGCTTCATCCAATTCCGGCATCTGGCGGCGTGCCGCACCATCGGCGCCGGATGCAGAGTGAACGGATCCGGCCCAAGGGATCACGCCGTGACTCTGAGAATCCGCATCGAAAATCAGGGTATCGCTGAAAACGCTGGCGGGAAACATTACGGAACCGAAAGAGAGCAGGAAAACGGCCGACAGCATCTTTTTGATCACGATCACCTCCGATAGCGCTAAGAAGTATTGTTTAAAAAAGGTTTTTTTTGCTGTCTGCTGAGAGTATAGATCATTTTTGTAACGCTTCAATAGAGCCCAATAGAATTGGGAAGCGAAATAGAAGAAGGTTGAAATGCGCTTAAATATACTAGGAAGAAAAAATTAAAAACGCTCGGGGTACCGGAGCCAGTAATCCAAATTTGATGCCAGCAGAATAAGCCACCCGTAAAACGCAGCCGCATGAATCCAGCGAAAAATCGGACGGCCTTTCTTTAGCGTCTGCACATCTTCAACGTAGATCGTCTCACAGCCGGTATCATCTCTTACCGTGCTAGTCCCCTTTCCGCCGACCTTTTGGCCGGAAACGTCGAAGATTTCGACGCTAACAAGTCTGCCTGTGATGCGGATCTGATCCCATTTCGAGATCTTCATTATCCTTTTCTGCAGCTCTTCATCGAGAACGAGGAGGTGGTTATTGGAAACCTGATCTTGGCGGAGAAGAGCCATGTCGGCGGCCCTGTTGCTTTTGGGCCGGAAATAAAGCCTGTAGAAATCGTTCTTAAATTCGAATTTACTGTAGGCCTTGCTTGTGATGTTGTCGCCCCACGCCAGCCCCACGTTCAAAAACGTCATTTCGTCAACCTCAAAGAGTCCGCCCCAGCGGCTCACGACAAGGCCTGCGATGTCGTATAGAAAAAGCGTCTCCATCTTATAGATCCTGCCGTCCGCCCGTCTTTCGATACGCAGAGGCGGTGTGATGGCGGTCTGGATGGGGTCTCTTAAGACTTCCGGATGAGGGCTTCCCGCCCCGAACGGACTCTGGAGCAGAATATGGAGAGCGAGACTGAAAAGCGGCAGAAAACTTAAAAGAGCGCGGTTAAGCATCCGCGCATCGAACATCACTGCAGGGCAGCCCCGGCAGACGCGGCGTACCGCACCCACGCATAGCCGATCGCGTAGCATAGAATTAGCGAAAACACTCCCGCGGCCAGGTCGTCCGCGACGATCGCCCAGGGGCGTTTTATTTTCTGGATCCGGCCTATGGGCCAGGGTTTGACGATATCAAAAAAACGGAACGCCGCAAATGCAATAGCGTAAAGCAGGATGTTTTTGGGGATGAACAGCGCCGGGATGAGGACGCCGCAGACCTCATCCAGCACGAAGCTTTTGGGGTCGTCGGAGGCAAAAAGCTGAGCCGCGGGCCGCGAGACGTAAAACGCCAGAGCGGTCAAAAGGATCAGCGCCGCCCAGACATAAGGACCAATGAACCATGCCAGCAGAAGTCCGGCGAGGCTTCCAGCGGTCCCCGGAGCCCAAGGCACACACCCCGCCCCGAAAAAGGTCGCCGAAATCTTCACGAAAGCCGGATGCGGTGAACCCGGAGCCGGCTTCATTTGGAGCGGCGTCCCGTGAAATTGTGCCGGTTAATGAAAATATAAAGTGCTCCGCTGTAAATCGTGTTGACGACGACGAAACACATCACGCCGTAGATGATGTTCAGCGAAGATCCGGTCCAAGCGTCATTCCAGACGGCTGTCTCACGCACGATCAGATAGATCTGGATCAGGATAATGGCCGAAAACTGGATGACGGTCTTATGCTTGCCGCTCGACTGCGCCTGAATAGCTTTGCTCTCCTGAGGCATCCTGAGACGAAGACCCGTGATCAGAAGGTCGCGCGCTACGATGGCAGCGACCATCCATAGCGGGATGATCCGCATAAGATAAAAACCGATGATCGCTGAAAATGTGAGCGCTTTATCGGCGACCGGGTCGATGAAGCGCCCGAGGGGCGTGATCAGATTTTGTGCGCGTGCGATCTTGCCGTCGTAATAATCGGTCAGGGAAGCGATCACAAAGATCACGAAGGATGACGCTTTTGCGGCGATCCCGGGCGCGGGGATCAGGAAGAGCAGCACGCCGGAAAGAAAAAGCCTCAGAAATGAGAGTTGGTTCGGAAGGTTCACGGGATCAGTAAGTGGCCATGAGGTCGTATTCCAGCGCGTCCTCGATCATGACGTCGATGAAGTCGCCTGCCGCAAGCTTTTTGGCTGATCGCACGATGACCTGCCCGTCTACGTCCGGCGCGTCGGCTTCGGTGCGCCCGAAGAAGACGCCTTCTTCGTCAGGGCTTTTTTCATCGATAAGCACCCGAGCCGGTTTACCGACCGCGGCACGGTTGAGTTCTTCGGAGATCTCTCGCTGCTGAGCCATGACGGCATCGTATCGCTCCTGGCTTACTTTTTTAGGGATCTGATCTTCCATGTTGTAGGCTCGTGTTCCCTCTTCCCGTGAAAACTGAAACGTCCCCAGGCGCTCGAAGCGCACATCCTTAAGGAACTGCATCAGGTCTTCAAACTCCTCATCGGTCTCGCCGGGAAAACCGACGATGACGGTGGTGCGGATGCTGGCCGAGGGAATTTTTTTCCGGATCGTGTCGATGCCCCAGAGCATCCTGGCGCGGTCGACCCCGCGGTTCATGCGTTTGAGCATGTCGTCATGGCTGTGCTCGACCGGAAAATCAATGTACTTGCAGATCGAAGGAGACTCGGCGATAGCATCGATCATCTCCTCGGTGACATGGCCGGGATGGGCGTAAAGCAGCCTTACCCAAGGCACCGCGTTTTCCCGCTGGACGGCCCTTAAAAGCGCCGGTAAGCCGAATTTCTTGTCGACGTCATAACCGAAGGCGGCCGT
>CAZJAX010000024.1:0-19544 GCA_964543965.1 uncultured Planctomycetia bacterium | reverse complement strand
GCGGCCGCTGTCCTTTATTTTTCCGTCCGAAGTTCTGCGGCGAAAACCGCTTCCGAAAGCGGCGGGCTCTCTAAAGCGTTTCTTTTCACCGCCGCGACGGGGCCGTTCCTGACCCTGGCTGCCGTATCTCTCCTGTCCGGCGCGAGGATGCGTGTGAACATGTACGGTTCGCCTGCCTGGATATTCGGAGGGACCGCGCTTTTATATTTTTTCAGAGAAAAGGGGAGGGCGCTGGATTTCCGGAAGTTTTTGATATGCTTCGCACCGGTCTATTTTTTCTGGATCTTTATTTTCGCGGCACAGTATCTGGCGCTTCCCCATCTCAATCACCGCGCCAAGCGCGGGCATTATCCGGGACGCCAGATCGCCTCAGAGCTCAACGATTATTGGAAAAAGCGCTTCGGCACCGGCATCCCGGCAGTCGCGGGCAATGCGTGGGTTGCAGGCAATGTGTCGGTATACACGCCTTCGGACCCGCCGGTATTTACGGACGCGGCGTTTGAGTTCGGCTACATGGGCGAGACGGAGACGGTGCGCGCGACGGGCGCGGTCATCCTGTGGGATATCCAGAAACAAGGGGAGGAATGTCCGGCATTCTACTGCGGACTCTTTCACGAGGCCGTTGTCCAGCCTCCGATCCGCATGCCGCATCTCACGGGCGCGGATGTTCCGGAAGCGCGCGTCGGTTGGGCTGTCCTAGCTCCGAAGGCCGAGGCCAGGGCTTCTTAGCGCGTTGAGCATTCCCCAGAAAAACCAGAACATCACCGCGGCCTGCAGGGCGTAAAAATTGGTGTCGAGCGCGCTCATCGCCAGATATGCCGGGATCCCGATGAGGAGAGCGGTCTTGAGCGGGTCGTGCCCGTGCGCATGATCCCTTTTGATCTCTGCCGGCAGAATGAAGGCGAAAGGCGCCAGGAATGCGATGAGTCCGGGCAGGCCGATCTCGGCGGCCATCTGCAGGTAGCAGTTGTGGGCGTAACCCCGAAACGTGGACGCGGCCGAGGCGAATGACGAGAAGCTCTCGGTGTATGTGTTGATCCCGTTTCCTAACCACGGATGAGCTTGTATCATGCGAAGCGTCACGCGCCACATCTCAAGCCGTTCTCCGACCGTGATGTCCTTCAGCGCCAGACTGCCGAAAAAATTATAGCGAAGCATCGGTGAAATCCACAAAACCGCAGGTACCAGCGCTGTCAGGAGCAGGATCTTTTTTCTGCGTCCCCAAAGCGCATAGAATGCGGCCGCCGCAACCAGCCCCAGGAATGCAGACCGTGAGAGCGTCGAGATGAAACACACCCCGAAGAGCGCGAGCAACACCGCGAACCCGGCGCTTTTTACCGTCCACTTTTCCTCACGCATCCAGTAGAAGAAGGCGAGGGGAAGCGCCACGAGAAAGAACGCGGCCAAATCGTTGGGCGAGCTGAAAGGTCCCTGCATCCTCACGAAGCGTCCGGGGATGTCGACGGAGTAGCCTTTGATAAGGTCGCGGCCTGCGGCCATCTGAAAAAGCCCGTCCGCGCATACGAGCGCCATCGAGATCAGGAACGCACCCGCAAAGCGCCCCGCGCGCCGCCGGTCCGAGAAAAGGTCCGCCGCCATAAAAAAGATGCCCAGGTATTTGAGCCATTTTCCTGCACCGCGGAGAGCCGAGGCCCGCATTTCGTGCGGTACGCCGATGATGGATAGCAGGACGAAAGCAAAAAAAACGGCCGCGGCTGCTCCGCAGTGCGGGACGCGGGGAAATTTTTCGTTCCAGGGAAATTTTCTTAAAACCCAAAGCACGAGAGCCGTCCACACGCCGATCTCTGCCGCCGACTTCGAAAACGGCAGCAAAAATACGGCTGCCAGCGAAAAGAACTCAATAAAATGCCGCGAAACCGTAGATAGACGGGGGTTTAAACTCAGAGGGGAAAGTCGCATATAGCGCCTAGATTACTCCCTTGACTTTGCTCTTGTCTAGATTTAACCTTAAAGTCCTATGCTCACTGCATCCGCCGCGATCAAAAGTTCGGCCCCCGCAGTCTCTTTTCCGGCTCCTACGCTGTCCGGCAAAATCGTCTACCGCCTATGCCCCGTCCGCAAAAAGACCGTGATGGACAACCTTTCGCTGGTTTTCGGGGACCGCCTTTCGGCCGCCGAGATCAAAAGGCTGGCGCAGTCCTTTTACAGCCATCTTTTCAAGCTCGTCGCGGAGAATCTGAGCCGCGCCTGGATGAGCGAGGAGCGCATGCTCTCCCGCGTCCGCGTCGTGGGACATGAGCATCTGGCCAAGGCCTTTGAAAAGAACCGCGGCATCCTTCTTCTGACCGGACATTTCGGCAACTGGGAGTTCACGCCCGTCGCGGCGATCGCGCACTTTAAAGAATTCAGGGGGCGCTTCCATGTCTTAAGAAAGCTTCTCGCTAACAAGTTCTTCGAGAAAATACTTTTCCGCCGGTTTTACAAGGCGGGTCTTACCGTGATCCCCAAGAAAAATTCGCTCGACCACGTGCTCTCGGCGCTGGAGCGCAACGACATCGTGGCCTTCATCATGGACCAATATGCCAACCCTTCGAAAGACGGCATCCTTGTGGATTTTTTCGGACGGAAGGCCGGCACGTTCAAGAGCCTGGCGCTTATCGCGCGGGAGACCGGCGCGCCGGTGATCCCGGCGATCTGTTACCGCGAGGCCGGAGGGACGCATGTGATGCGCTTTTCGGAACCCGTCCCGTGGATGGAGAACGACGACGCCGACGCAGAGATCGCGGAAAACACGCGCGGGTACAACCGCATCCTCGAGAACATGGTGCTAGAGCACCCCGATCAGTGGCTTTGGGCGCATCGGCGCTGGAAGACCAAAGGCTTCAAATGAATCCCGTCGCTTTAAGCATCGTCATCGTCAATTACGAGACGCCCGAGCACACGATGCAGTGCATCCGCTCCATCTACCGGCACGCGCCGTCCAAGAGCTTCGAGATCATCCTCATCGACAACGACTCGCGCGACGGCAGCCTGCCGCTTATTCGTGAAGCTTTCCCCGAGATCCTCTGCATCGAGACGGGCGCCAATCTCGGTTTCGCCCGCGCCAACAACCTCGGGATTTCCAACGCGCGCGGCGAGTACGTGCTCCTGCTAAACAGCGATACCAAGATCCCCGGAGATGCGCTCGACCGCATGCTCGGGTATTTGTCCGCCAACCCCTCCGCCGGCGCCGTCGGCGTGCGCCAGCTTGACGACGACGACGGGAACCTCCAGCTTTCATGGGGAAGTTTTCCGACATTTTTTTCAGAGATCGTGCGAAAAGTCGTGCATTTCCGCCTGTCGATCAACGACCAGGCCGTCCGCGACTATCTCCAGCAGAAATTCTCGGGCCGATCGGAAGTGGACTGGGTCTCCGGCTCCTGCCTGATGGCGCGGCGCGACACGCTCGTGAAGGCGGGTCTGCTCGACGGGCGCTTCTTCATGTATTTCGAGGATATCGACCTGTGCCGCCGCATCAAGGATATGGGTTTCAGCATCCATTATGACGCGGACGCGACGATCATTCACTACGGCGGCGTGTCGGCGAAAAAAAACATCATGAACGTCCTCCTCGAGTACCGCAAGAGCCAGATCTACTTCACGCACAAATACTACGGCTTAGCCGGCGTCCTGGTGCTCAAGCTTCTTTTGACGCTCAAGTACGGCGTGAACCTCTTCCGCTGGAGTACGATGTTCCTCACGGATAAACTTTTCCGCCGCGAATGCACGGGAAGCTTTACGAAGCTTCTGCTTTCGAAAAAAGCCATCGAACTCATCTTCAGCGCTGAAGGGCACGTGCCGGACTTGGGGATATCGGCATGATGAAAAAAATACTCGTCGCCGGAGGCGCAGGATACATCGGTTCATGCATGGTGCGGCGTCTAGCGGACGAAGGATATCCGGTCGTGGTGTTCGACAATCTCAGCATGGGACACCGGGACATGGTCGACAGACGCGCTGTTTTTGCGAAGGGCGATTTAAGACGTCCTGAGGATCTGAAAAAGCTTTTCAAGAAGCACAGGTTCGACGCGGTCATGCATTTCGCCGCCGCGGCTTTCGTCGGCGAGTCCGTGGCGGATCCGATGAAATACTACGATAACAATGTGCTCGCCTGCTGGCATCTTTTGGACGCGATGCGCAGGGCGAAAGTGAAGAAATTTATTTTTTCTTCCACCTGCGCGACTTACGGCGAGCCGGTGCGCCTGCCGATCAGCGAAAGCCATCCTCAGTCTCCCGCCAATCCCTACGGCCGCTCCAAGCTCGCCATCGAATGGATGCTCAGAGACCTGGCAGCCGCCTCAGATTTCAAGTACATCTCTCTGCGGTATTTCAACGCGTGCGGCGCCCACAGTTCCGGCGATATCGGGGAGAAACATACTCCCGAGACGCACATCATTCCCAATGTGCTTCGAGCCGCGAAAACGGGGCGTAAGTTCACGATATTCGGCGGCGATTTCGATACGCCGGACGGCACCTGCATCCGTGATTACATCCATATCGAGGATCTTACCGAAGCGCATCTCTTGGCCTTGAAAAACCTCGGGAAAACTGCCAAGAACGAAGCTTTCAACTTGAGCACCTCTCTGGGCTACTCCAATCTCGAGATCCTGAAAACAGCCGAGAAGGTTACCGGCCGAAAGATAGCCTACAGGATCGGCCCCCGCCGTCCCGGCGACCCGTCGCGCCTTGTCGGCTCCGCATCCAAAGCCAAGAGGGTGCTCGGCTGGACTCCCAAGCGGGATCTTGAGGAAATGATGCGCTCCGCTTGGGAATGGGAACAACGCTCATGACCTGGCTCATCGGTAAATACGCCATAACCGCTTTCATCATCGTCCTGGTCTCCGAGGTTGCCAAAAGAAGCGATAAGCTGGGCGCCCTCATCTCTTCTCTGCCGTTTGTGACTATCCTCGCCATGATCTGGCTTTATCTCGAAAAACAGGGCACCGCCAAGATCGGCAATCACGCTTACTACACTTTTTGGTACGTCCTGCCGACGCTCCCGATGTTCCTTGTTATGCCATGGCTCCTGCAGAAGGGCGTCAACTTTTGGCTGTCGCTGGGCATCTGCGCGCTGGTGACGTTTGCGTGTTTTGTCTTGGCGGCTATGATCGCACGGCGATTCGGAGTCAGCTTGATCCCATGAACCTCCTCATCGGCAACAAACGCTATTCCAGCTGGTCCTTCCGCCCGTGGCTTCTGATGCAGGAGGCGGGGATTCCCTTCAAAGAGACGATGATCTGGATACATAAGCCGGATACTTATAAGAATATCCGCAAGCACAATCCAGGCGGACGCGTGCCTGCGCTCATCGACGGAAAGATCACGGTGTGGGAGTCGCTGGCGATCTGCGAATACCTCGCGGAAAAATTTCCTAAAAAGCAGCTTTGGCCGAAGGATCCTGCGGCGCGCGCGATGGCGCGGTCGATCTCGCATGAGATGCACGCGGGGTTTCAGGGGATGCGCAGCGAGCTCAACTGCCACTTTGTGAACCGCTATCAGGGCTATGTCATCCCGGCGTCGGCCAAGGCGGATATCGATCGCGTCATCGAGATCTGGAGAGAATGCCGCCGCAAGTACGGCAAGGGCGGACCCTTTCTTTTCGGCAAGTTTTCGATCGCGGATGCGATGTACGCGCCGGTCGTATTCCGGTTTTTAGCTTACGGCGTGCCCGTCGACAAGGTGTGCAAGGACTACATGGACGCCATCGAGATCCTGCCGGGCACTCTCCGGTGGGTCATCGGGGCGTACCAGGAAAAACAGATCATTCCGGCGTACGAGAAAAAGCTCAAGCTGGTATGAAATAAGTTCCCCAATTCTTTCTGCTGGCTCCGGAGTAAGCATTTTTTAGCAAGACTTGCATTTTCTTTACCATTATTAGCATAAATTCGCTATAATGCTCGACATATGCGACTTCCTGCGCTCGTCGCCCTTCTAACCGCTTTTTTTATACCCGTCTTTTTTTCACTTTCTCTGGCCGCCGAAGAAACTCCGTTCCAAAAAGCCCAGTGGCTTTATTCGCACGAAGATTACGAAGAAGCTCTCGAGATCTTGAAGAGCCTGCGCGCCTCCGAGCCTAATTCGTCCGAGGTCGCTTACTACCTCGGCCTCACCTATAAGAAGATGCAGGATTACCCGAACGCTTCTCCGCACCTAGAGGCGGCGGTTATCCTGGAGCCGCCTATGAAAGGCGCGCTTCCCGAGCTGATCGAGGTGCTCTACCAGACCGAATATCTTGACGCCGCTGCCGTGCGAATCGCTCAGGCCGAACGCGCGGGCGTTGCCCCGGCGCGCGTAGCTTTTTACAAAGGGCTCGTACTTCTCAAGCAAAAGACCGATCCCGAAGGAGCAGTCAAGGCGTTCGATCAGGCGGAGCGGCTTGACCCGCAGATGGCTGATGCGGCGCGCTACCAGAAGGGCCTTGCGCGTCTCCAGATGAAGGACTATGCGGGCGCTGAGAGCATCTTCCGCGATATTACGGTAAAAGACCCTTCTTCCGGCCTCGCCGCTTACGCCAATGAGTACGCAGACGCTCTCGGCCGCCGCCGCGAGCAGATGCGGCCTTTGCGCGGCAGCCTCGGCTATTCGATTCAGTACGACGACAACGTGATCTTCAAACCGCTCGACGAGCTGCTCGGCACAAGCATCACGAACAAGGACGACCTGGTCCATGTGCTGACCGGCGATATCTCTTACAATTGGAAGCCCTGCGAGTCTTTTAGTCTGCGTTCAGGCTATAACCTGTATGCGAGCCATCACGATGACCTCGGTTTTTACGACACGGTCAGCCACACCTTCCCGCTGCAGCCTACTTTTTACTTCGATAAGGCCAGCGTGGCGTTCCCGATGAGCTACACGTACGCCACCGTCGACGACCGCCAGTACCTCGGGGTCGCTAGTTTCTCGAACCAAAACATGTTCGCATACGCCAAGGACCGCTTGTTCCAGTTCCAGACGACGCTGAACCTTCGCGACTACGAGAGCTGGGCTGCGACGAGATCCGACGAATCGCGCGACGGCGAGGAATACATCGCGTCCGGCAGCTGGTTCTTTTTTTTCGGGCCGAAGGACGAGACGCTGCTCAATTTCCGCTACGCTGCCAGCTACGACGATACCGACGGCGCAAACTGGCGCCACATGGGCAACCGCTTGACGCTCACGGCGGTAGTGCCGGTGCCGCAAGTGAAGAATCTTACCTGGAACTTCTCGGCCGACTACTTCCGCCGCGACTTCATCAACCACAATTCCACCTATGATAAGAACCGCCATGACAATATCGTGACCGTCCAGAACCTCTTGAGCTACGAGTTCTATAAAAATGTTGAGCTTCAGCTGCAGTATACCTACGTCGCCGGCGGGTCGAGCATCGGGGTGTACGATTATTCGAAGAACGTCTACAGCGTCGGCGTCCGCTGCCGCTTCTAAGGGAGACCGATCGATGAAAAAAGCGTTCTTAATTCTCGGATTCATCCTGCTTCCGCTTGCACCGATCCACGCCGCCGAACCGATCGGTACCATCGTGTCTGCCGAAGGCATCTGCGACATCGCCCGGCAGGGAGCGCTCTCCCAAGCGGCGGTTGAGGACACTCCCGTGTACTCAAGCGACCGCTTGCGGACGAAAAGTTATTCCAAGATGAAGATCGTTTTCGCCGACGAGAGCGTGTTGAAGCTGGCTCCGAATACCTCGGTCACTGTCGAGGAGTATCTCGTCGCGGCTGGCAAGCGCCAGAACGCGCGCCTGCGGGTGACGCGCGGCAAGGTCGAGGCGGTGGTCGCTAAGACGGGAAAGCCCGACACGTTCACCATCGATACCCCCAACGCCAAAGGCTCTGTGAAGGGTTCGGACATCTTCGTGTCGTTTCAGGCAGGCAGGAGCGGCTTCTTCGTGAAGGAGGGCGCGATGACGGTCGTGAATCCCTTAGTTTCCGGCGCGAAGACGAAGCTCGGCGCCGGCGAGGCCGCGTCGGTGGCGCTCGAAAACAAGCCGACAGACGCACGCGCCGCGCTTGAGGCCGAGATGGACGCCCATAAGAAGGATGTCGAGACCGCGCTGGTGAAGGCTTGGATCCCCTCGGAAGATTCTCCCAAAATGAACGCGAGCGTCGTTTCGGCGGCGGGCGAGGCCAGGATCCATAAGGCGGGAGCGGACGATTGGGCGCCGGTCAAAGCCGGGGATGTCCTCAGCGAGGGGGACAAGCTGCAGACCGGTGCAGACGGCCGCATCGAGCTTCGCACGCCGAGCGGAAACGCCTTGTTCATCCAGGAGAACACTGAGATCGGACTGAAGACTTTCCGCGTCGACAAGAAGAGCGGTCTCTACGACAACCGCCTCGAGATGAAGAAGGGGAAGATCTCCGGGATCGTGAACAAAGTGCAGGGATCGACGTTCAAAGTCGAGACGCCCGTCGCTATAGCGACGGTGCGCGGCACGTTTATCCAGGTGACGCTCGAGCCTGCGTCGGGCAGCGGGCCGGCGGTGTCGCAGGTCTTCTTCGAGGGAGGGATCGGCGACGTGCAAAACCCCATTTCGGGCCTGGTGCAGCCGGTGGGTGCGGGGCAGAACGTCACCTCCGACGGCAGCGGCACGCTCTCGCAGCCCGAGGTGACCACGGCCGAAGAGCGCGCGGCGATGTCCGAGTCCTGGAGCGATGCGCAGTCCTCCGACCAGATGTCTTCCGATCCGGCCGCTTCAGGCGACGCCGGCGACACCGGATTGCCGGGCGGAGAAGGAATAGATTCTTTGGACACGGACCTCGGTGACTCAGGCGACATCAGTGACATCGCAGATTCGCTTACGTTCGACCGCTTCGTCAACCAGGCGGATGACGGTGTCTTCGACGAAGCTTCGCTGGTAAAGACGCTAGGAACGACTGCTAATATCAGCGCTGCTAATATCCTTGTTAAGCTTTTTGACGACGGTACATGGGAAGGGGATATTCACGGGCACTACATTGCCAACATCGGCTCTCCCTGGATTTTGAGCCTAGATAATGCCGATAATGATAAGCTGGAATTCACGATGACAGGCTCGATGAACATCACCGGCGGTTCCGGCAGTTTTCAGGTGACTTCGCTGGATCCGCCCAA
The DNA here is from genome assembly GCA_964543965.1 of uncultured Planctomycetia bacterium. GTDB lineage: Bacteria > Omnitrophota > Gorgyraeia > 2-02-FULL-51-18 > 2-02-FULL-51-18 > CAMDWQ01. Next base: position 10,460 of record CAZJAX010000024.1, on the reverse strand, counting down.
GGATACCGTCTCCGGACAGACGCTCACGCTCGATGCGGGCATCACCGGCAATTGGGTCGGAAACGGCTCCGACGGCGACTTTTCCGCCGACGTTACCGGCACCTGGAGCTGATCTTTTAGGCGAGTTTCTCGGCCTGGGCCACCAGGTCTTCGAGAATTTTGATCCCGGAATTCCAGAAGTTCTTGTCTTTGATGTCCAGCCCGGCCAGCTTGGCGATTTCCTCCGGCCTGCGCGAGCCTCCCAGCGAAAGCATCTCGAAGTATTTCGGGATGAAGCCTTTCGGATCCTCTTTATATTTCTGATAGAGCGAGAGCACGAAGAGCTGGGCGAACGCATACGCATAGCAGTAAAAGGGCGAGTGCACGAAGTGCGGGATGTATTTCCAGCCGTGGCGGTAGTTGTCGGTGAGCGTCACGCTCGCGCCGTAAAATTTCGCATTGGCCTCGATCCAGAAGTCGCTTAAGCGATCGCTGGCCAGCTCTCCGTCTTTCAAGCCCGTCTCGTGCGCCATGAGCTCGAAATCCGTCATCGCGATCTGGCGGTACACGGTCGCGAAATTGTCGTCGATCTTGCCGCAGAGGAGCGCGAGCCTCCTTTTAGGGTCCTTTTCCTTCTCGAGGATCTTTTCGAAGATGATCATCTCGCCGAAAACCGACGCGCACTCGGCCATCGTCAGCGGAGCATCCGATTCCAGGATCCCTGAACGGCGCGCGAGAAACTGGTGCATGCCGTGTCCGAGCTCGTGGGCGACCGTCATGACGTCGCGCAGGGAACCGGTGTAGTTGACGAGGATATAGGGGTGAAGGTCGGGCGTAGTCTGACAGCAGAAGCCGCCGCCCTGCTTGCCTTCGCGGATCTCGGCGTCGATCCATTTCTTCGTGAAGAATTGCTCGACGATCTTTCCGGCTTCAGGCGAAAACGCGTTGTAGCCGTCCATGACGATCTGCCGGCACTCGGCGAAATCGATCTTGGTCTCTTCGGACTCGACGGAGGCGTAGCGGTCGTAGTCGTAGAGCGTGTCGAGGCCGAGGAGCTTTTTCTTGAGCTTGTAGTAGCGCTGGGCCAGCGGATAGGCGGCCTGCACGCTTTGGATCAGGTTCTGCACGCTCTCAAACTCGATCTCGTTGGACAGGTTCATCGCGTCCATCGGGTGCTTATAGCCGCGGATCTTCAGCGACGCGCGCTGGTCGGCGAGGATCATGTTGAAGATGTAGGTGAGGAGATGCGTGTTGTCCTTCATGCCCTCCGCGAGGCTCGCAGAAGCTTTTTTTCGTATCTCACGGTCGGGCGAATGGAAAAGGGAGAGGATCTCGCCCTCGGTTTTTTTCTCGCGTTTGCCGTCGACGTCGATGTAGAAGGGCACGCTGTTGAGCACTTCGTCAAAGAGGCGCGAGAAGGCGCTGCCGCTGGTGTTGGACTTGATGGACATGATCTTTTCTTCGCCTTCGGTCAGCGTGTACGGAGCCCAGACGCGCATCTTCTCGAGAAAGTGGCGGTCGGCGGCGACGGACGGGTCGCTCATGAGGCGCCCGGCGATCTTTTTGTCGAGCTTGTTCCATGAGACTTCGAAAAAGACGAGATGAGCGCTGATATCGGTGATGGTGACCTGGATCTTCTGCATGAAGGCACCGACTTTGGACTCGTTGGTCTGCTGGGCGAAAGACAGGTGGGAGAACACTCCAGGCTTGGTCAGGAGAGTGACGATCTCCTTATAGTCCTTGATCAGCTCCGCGAGGGGAAAGGGGCTGTTTTCACCGAGCGCTTGAAAGAGAGGTTTGTATTTTTTCTCGAAAGCCTGCGCTTTAGCCGTGGCGGTCTCAAGATCTCTCTGCAGCTTCGGATCGTCGATGGAAGCGTAGAGATCGCCCAGATCCCAGCGGACACCTTTGGCGAAGTTTTCGGCCATGGGTTAGTGGTGATGTCCGTGTTCGCCGTGGGCGTGGCCGTGCTGCATCTCTTCGGCCGTGGCTTCGCGGATCTCTTTCATCTCGACCGCGAAGGTCAGGTCTTGGCCGGCGAGCGGATGATTGCCGTCGAGCGTGATCTCGTCTTCCTTGATGTCGATCACGACGAAAACGGGCGAGTGGTCGTCGGCGCCGCCGCGGAAGCGGTCTCCTACTTTGACCTGCGGGACGGGCAGGCTGGCTTTGGGGACTTTGATGACGAGTTCCTCGTCTTTCAAGCCGTAAGCGTCAGCCGCGGACACCTTGATCTGCTTTTTAGAGCCTATACTTAGGGTGACGAGCTCTTTTTCGAGGCCGGGGATGATCTGTCCGCTGCCTTCGATGAAAGCCAGGGGCCCGCGGCCCGAAGAAGAGTCCAGTGTTTTGCCGGCCGCGTCGGTCAGCGTGTACTCGAATGCGATCACCCGTGCCATAAAAGTCTCCTTGGATAAATTGTTTGAATCTAGGCTAACACCCAAACGCCGTTCTGTCGAATAAATCTAAAGAGGATAATTGATAAACTTTAAGGTAGAATAAGAAAATTAAGATGAGAAACTACGACCGCCAGCCCCGCCGCGAGTCCCGCGGCCATTTCCGACCCGAAGCGCCGCGTCAGCGAGTGCCCAGCGAAGCCGAAAGAAGCTTCATGGCAGGCACTGCTGTCGACCCGTCGCCGCGCATTCGTCTCGAAGACGGCTCAAGCGAGCTCACGATGCGCGCCATGGATCTCATCACGCCGATCGGCATGGGTCAGCGCGGCCTCATCGTCGCGCCTCCGGGCTCGGGTAAGACCACGATTCTCAAGCATCTCTGCCAGGCCGTCGCCAAAAGCCGCCCCGAGATGAAGGTCTACTGCCTCCTTATCGACGAGCGGCCTGAGGAGGTCACGGATATCCGGCGCAGTGTCCCCGCCGAGGTCCGCTGGTCTTCTTCGGACGAAACTTATGAGCACCACATCCAGACGGCCGACGAGCTGATGCGCCAGGCGATGGCGGAGGCTGGGCGGGGAGGCAATGTCATGGTCGTCATCGATTCGCTGACGCGTCTTTCGCGCGTGCACAATGCCGAGCGCAATTCGAGCGGACGTACGCTCTCCGGCGGTGTGGACGCCCGCGCGCTCGAAGTACCGCGCCGCATTTTCGGAGCCGCGCGTAAAATAGAGAACGGCGGCTCGCTGTCCGTGCTCGCCACTATCCTCGTCGATACCGGAAGCCGCATGGACCAGGTCATCTTCGAAGAATTCAAGGGTACGGGCAATATGGAGATCGTGCTATCGCGCGAGATATCAAGCCAGCGCATCTATCCGGCTATCCACATATCCCGAAGCGGAACGCGCAAGGAAGAGCTTTTACTCGATCCTGAAGAGCTCGAAAAAGTCCGCAAGATGCGCCGCCGTCTCTCCGAGCTCGGCACGGTCGAGGCCGCGCGCCTTCTCGTCGAACAGCTGCAGAAATATCCTTCCAACAAAGAGCTTTTAGCTGCATTGAAATAAAAAAACCCCCGCCGGGTTTGAAGCCGGCGGGGGATTTTATTCGGCAGCCTTACTGTTTATGGCGATTGGGGCTTGCGCCGGGTCCGCCTTTGGCTCCCGGAGGATTTTCCCAATTGGTTCCTTTTCCGCCCTGAGGTCCGGGGGGATTATTGTCGCGGTCCTTGTGCTGCCTGGCTTCTCTACGCTCGACCCGGCCGACTTTTCCGTCGTCGTTTAAATCGGCTTTTTCTTTCCAGTCCTGCCGTTTGTGGTCAGGTCCAACGCCGGGCCCGCCTTCAGGTCCCGGAGGATTTTCCCAGTTGGTGCCGGCTCCGCCCTTGGGACCGGGAGGGTTGTTGTCGCGGTCATGATGTTTTTTGGCTTCCTGACGCTCGAACTCGTCGATGGTTCCGTCATGGTTTAGGTCGGCTTTTTCTTTGAATTCTTCTCTTCGTTCTTCATGTTCTTCTTTACGGATCTCTTTGGCTGCGTCGCGCTCCGCATCGCTTAAGACACCGTCGCCGTCGGTATCAGCCTTCTCTTTCCAGTGACGCTGGCTTCGATCGGGCCGCGCGCCCGGTCCGCCTTCAGGTCCCGGAGGATTTTCCCAGTTGGTGCCCTTACCGCCCTTGGGGCCGGGAGGATTGTTATCCTTGTCCTCTGCCGAGACGGGTCCTGCGAAAACCATCGCCGCAGCCAGAAAAAACGAAACAGCGGTAAGCGCTCTATTGTTCATCAGTTCAGCTCCTTGTTGAAGGTCGAATCACGATCGGACATGCAGCGATCGCCGCATCTCTTGGCTCGCTGTTCTGTTAGACGCCCCGGCCACCCGGAAGGTTTAACGTCCTCCCCGCAGCCGTGGTAGAATGAACCCGCATACGGGCCCGCTTGGGTCTCAACAGAAAAGGGCAAAAAATCATGTTAGAAGATACGATACGCCAGCCTCTTGACATCTTGATGTCAGAGCAGGGCCTTTCCAACGCCGACCTCGTCAAAGCCTCGACCGATCAGCTGAATTTCAAGACGGTTCAAAAAGGCCGCAAGGGCCGCCGCCTGACGCCGCACAACCAGGAAAAAATCCTCGCAGCGCTCCTCAAAGCAAAACCCGATTTAAAGATCCGCCGCCGCGACCTGTTCCGCTATGAGCTGCCGCAGGAATCGGTCGAGCAGATCCTGGACGCGATGGAACTGATCGGACACAAAAAAATAAAGTACCCGCAGTTTATCGATCTCCTCATGGCGGCCGGCATCAACCGCTACGCCGTGGAAGTCGGATCCAACCGCATCACGTTTTACGGAGCCGGAGGAGAAGCGCATGTCGAAGAAGGCGCGCCGCTGCGCGAGCAGGAGCCGGGTGCGTACAACGAGCCGGCGCTGCGCGCCGCCATCGCGGACGCCCAAAGAGAAGCCATCGACCATGCGACGTTCTTGAGAAGAATATTGCAGGCCGGTATTACGGCGTATGAAGCCAACATCCGCAATCGCCGCATCCACTACCGCGGCGAGGCTCAGTCGTACCACGAGGATATCCCTGCCGCCGAACCTATCGGCGCGCCCCCGGCTGCCGCAAAACCCGCGCCCGATAAAGCGGCTCCGAAAAAACCCGCCAAATCCGGCAAAGCCAAAGCGGATAAAAAATCCATACGCGTGAAAAACAGCATCAAGGCACGCATCGCCAAGAAGGCGTTGAAGTATAAGCGCTCGCCCAGACGGAAGGCGAAGAGCAGAAGAAAGGCCTAGCTTTTGACGCTCCACTGGCCGCCCGCGTTCTCGACGGGCGTGCCCGCGGGGGCGTTGGCCTGAAGCCTCTGCGCGTAAAGTTTCTGCACGTCCGCTTCTGTGGTTCCGTTCTGTCTCGAGATCCCCTGATAAATGACGCGGCGGTCGGCGTTTTCCTGATCTGCCAGAGCCTGTGCCTCGGCGCCGGGCTTTCGGACAGCGAGATAAGCCTGCCGGTCTTCTCCAAGGATCCCCTGTGACTCGAGGGCCGAAATCTGAGCCAAACGGTTCTTACGTCTCAAGGCCGCTTCCCTCACCTCAGGGCTGATGTCGTCGGCATGCGCCGGCGGCACGACGATGTCGCTGAGCTTTTTGGCGACGCTTGCGTTCTCGCCGCTGACGATATTCTCGATGTCGTCGATGTCTTTGACGACATGCTGATAAACGTCGAGCCTCATCGAGATGTCGAGCTTGATCGGGTCTTTCGGCGCTTCAACCTGCACGTGCGCGCAGCCGAGCATCAGAGCAGCGCTGATCAGAAATGAATAGAGCATCCTCATTTTATCTCCTGTTTATTTAAGCGTGAGTTCCTAAAAAATATCGTGAAAGACCGTGCTGAGATCGCGCTTGCCTTTGGGGCCGTCCAAAAAAACTTCGACCGTAAGATCATGCTCCGTTTTTAAGAGCCGCGCTTCTCCGGCGTCGTAATGGTATTCCTTCAAGCCTGCCTCGATCAGCGAGACCGGCTGCTTCATGCGGGCCGCGATGTTTTCGAGAAACGCCTGGTCGCGTATCACCAGATCCCCTCCGGCGCCGCGCAGGCTTCCTTCGAACCTGTGCACACCGGTCCGGCTGCCCGACAATTTTATTTTACCTAAAAATTTACCGGTCATGCTCAATTTTTCGTCATATTTCAATTCAGAGATGAGAGAAGGCACGTCGAGCGCGCGCAGCTCGAAGTCCATGTCGTAGGGCGTGTCGCCTCCGAGACGTAAGGAAAACGACCCTTCCGCCTCGCCTCCGAGCACGGACGCTTTTATCGGGCCGAAGGCCAGCGCATCGTCCTCCAACCGGAAAGGACCGCGGATATCCAGGGCTGCGATCTTTTGGAATGCGGTCTCCTCGATGGACATCAGACCCCCGTCCTTATCGTCCAGGGTAAGACGCGCGTTTTTGATGCGCAGAGAACCGCTTTCCGCGGAGGATGCCTGCAGATTCAAAAGGAGGAGCTTCGAAGATCGGAAGTCGATCAGAAGGGAAAGCGTCCCTTGGAGACTCAGATCGCTGCTTTGGACATCAAGTTCAAGCCTGGAGATCTGCAGCATCTGAAGGCGCATTCCTCCGCGGGATTTTCCGGAATCGGCGGAGGGTAGGGAGCTCAGGATGGAAGCGGCGGATCCCCGAAGCGAAAGAGAGGCTCCGTTGACCCATACCTTGGTAACGTTTCCGCCGAGGAGCTTGTGCCAAAGAAAAAAGATCTGCACTTCTTCGCAGCGGACATCAAAAAATCGGTCCTTCACCCGCACGTCTTTCAATTCGACTGTGCTGCCCTGAAGCCTGGCGCTTTCAACGGAGACGGCGCTTTGGGGAAAGGCGGATCTCAGCGCACTTTCGGAATAGTGACGGATGATCCGCGGCCCAAAGACGTAAGTGCAGACGAAAATGGGAACCGTGATAAGAAGCGCGAACCTGAGGATGATCTTTAGTCTATTCAAAGGATGAAGACATAAAAAAACAGGGATACGGTTTTATCCGTATCCCTGTTCTGAAAAACGGGATGACTTATTTACCCGCCCAATTGCCCCAGTTCCAGGGCATCGCGTTGTATAAGAATCCGCCCACAGAGTTCCAGAAACCCTGCCAAGTCGAGACTTCGCCGGTGTTCGCATAAGCGTTCACGCAAACGACGAGCGCCAAAACGGTGACAACACCAAGAGCTAACATACCTTTACGCATTGTTCCTCCTTTTATGACAACAATATAATAGTTATAACAACGATTATAGTATCATGAGCCGTCCCCGCCCGCTAAATCTTTTTTTGGACCCCCGGAAACGCCAACCGGGTTGGGATAGCTCCCAACCCGGTTTTTATCGATACCCGCCTGTGCCGTGCTGCCGCGCCACGAAGTGCTGAACCCTGTTTATCACTAGGGCGGGAACCTCGGGACGGCCTTTAGGCCATTCCGCGCCGTGAGGCGGGGCGGCACACCAGCCATCCAAGCCAGCTCCCTTATGGATGATTATTGGATTCGCGCTTATAAAGGACGCTCACGATTCCACGAACACTGCAGGCAATTTCAATTATAGCACTTTTTTTTGTGATGAAAACCCCATATGAAAGATTTATTTTAGTTCTGAAATCCGTTAGTGGATTTACTCCCAAAATAAGCTATAATATTTAAACTTTTGTAATAAGCCCCCGCTTTAAGGTCTTAGATCTAAAGGATTATCGGTAGGAGAGATGGCAGGCCCGCCCAAAGCTTGCGGGCCGCCATACTTTAAGGTAATTCTGACTAACAGATTTAGGAGAGATGGCAGAGTGGTCGAATGCGCGCGCCTCGAAAGCGTGTGTGCCGAAAGGTACCGTAGGTTCGAATCCTACTCTCTCCGAGTTTTTTAAAATGCTATAATACCCCCATGGACCTCTTCGAATCCCCACAAGCCTCCGGCAAAACAGCCGCCGCGCACGAACCGCTGGCGGTCAAAATGCGCCCGGCCTCTCTTAAAGAATACATCGGCCAGACGCACATCATCGGTCCGGGAAAACTTCTGACGCGGGCTATCGAATCCGACCGCATCTCTTCTTTGATATTGTACGGACCCCCCGGCACCGGCAAGACGACTCTGGCGACGGTGATCTCGAACGAGACCGAGTCTTTTTTTGAACCGATGAACGCCGTGACGTCGAATGTCGCAGAGATCCGTAAGGCCATCGAAGCGGCGAAAAAGCGGTTTGAGCTCAAAGGGCAGAAGACGATTCTTTTCATCGACGAGATCCACCGTTTTAACAAATCCCAGCAGGATGTCCTCATGCCCGATGTCGAAAAGGGCAATCCGGTCCTGATCGGCGCGACGACGCACAATCCTTTTTTCTCCATCGTTTCCGCACTTTTATCGCGCTCGCTCGTGTTTGAGCTCAAGCCCTTGTCCCAAGATGAGATCAAGCAGGTCCTGAGACGCGCTCTTGAGGATCCGGTGCGGGGTCTAGCCTCTTTTCGTGTACAGGCGGATCCGGAGGCGCTGGATTTTTTGGCGCGTATATCCGATGGGGATGCCCGGAGGGCTTTAAATGCTCTTGAATTGGGTGTAAGGACGACAAAAAATACAGATATTGGGGTTCATTTAACTGTAAAAATTGCTGAAGAATCAATACAAAAAAAGTCACTAGTCTATGATAATGAAGGAGATGCACACTACGATACCATTTCAGCCTTTATCAAGTCCATGAGGGGATCCGATCCCGATGCCGCCATCTATTACCTGGCAAAAATGCTCTATGCGGGTGAGGAACCACGCTTTATAGCGCGCCGCATCGTGATTTGTGCCGCCGAAGACGTCGGAAATGCCGATCCACAGGCGCTGATCTTAGCCACAGCAGCTATGCAAGTATCTGAATTTGTTGGACTTCCAGAATGCCAAATCCCCTTGGCACAGGCCGTCACTTACATTGCCTGCGCGCCCAAATCCAACGCTGCCTACAAAGCCATCTCCGATGCGATGCAGGATGTAAAAGAAGGGCGCACTCTAGAAGTGCCGGCGCACCTCAAAGACGGCCATTACGCGGGCGCCAAAAAAATGGGACATGGCGAAGGCTACAAATATGCGCACGATTACGAAGGCCACTACATGGCGCAGGAATACCTGTCGGAATCTCGCCGGTATTACATCCCGACGGATCATGGGCACGAAAGAAAATTTAAAGAATATCTCGAATCTCTCCGAAGATCGGTCCCCCCAAAAAGCATCTGAGCTTTTTTTAAAATTAACTCCGTTTAACCGGATTCATTTGCTTGACACTCTCACAATTATTTACTAAACTTATTAAAGTTTATCAATTATTTAATGAAAACACATAAACTCATTTTTATAATTAGTCTTATTATAATCCTATCGACGGGTGTCCTTTCTCCGATTCGTAAAGATTTTTTATATGCCGCGGAAGACAATTTAGTTGCTTTACAGCGCGACGTCATGGCGGCCAAAAAGGCATCGGCAAGTTTCGCCGGCAAAGTCCAAGGGCAGCCGCCGTCGGATAAAAGACCCCTTGTTTTGAACCAGGACGCGTCGAGCTTGATCGCTGAGTTGACGGACAAGTCGGTCAAGCCTGCGCCAGTCCCGCCTACGATACAGCCTTCCGGCGGTCACGAATCTCAAAGCGACCGGTACAAGTTTGCGTACCCCTCACCGCGTTCGTTCGAAACCCGGCCCGGCCTCGAGCCGAAATCTCCGTGGATCTTTGACCGCGTGCCGAAATTTTTCGGTAAAGGCAGCAGCGGGGCTTATGAACTGTCCGACGGAAACGCGCTGTATAAGGTCGCTGTCTCCGACAACAAGATCAGTCTAAAGGAAGCGGTCGACATCGCCGTGGCCAACAGCATCTCAGCCCAGGCGCTCAAGAAAAAAATCGAAGTCGCGAAGGCGAAAGTGATGGAAGCCAAGCGCGGACTCTATCCGACCCTGCAGCTGCAGCTCGACGAGAACGGCGGGCATGCGCCCAGCGGGCAGCGTTTTTATCGCGGCCGTGCATACAAGGCTAACGTGAATCAGCCTCTCTACTACGGCGGCGAGCTGGTTTTGACCGTGAAGCAGGCTGAGGAGGGCGTGAAGACGGCGGAGGCGGAGTTTGAGAAAGCCAAGAACGAACTCATCGGGCAGGTGCGCACCGCTTATTACGGCGTCGTGAAAGCAGAATACAACACGCTTTATCAGACGGAGCTTTTGAAAGAAGTGGAGGCGCTGAGGAAGATCATGAGCGCCGCCTATGCGCAGAAGGTCGTCGCACAGATCGATCATCTCAACATGGAGTCGCAGATGCAGCAGGTCAAGTTTTCCGCGGATTCGACGGCCAACGACCTCATGACCGCGTATCTGACGCTGCGCCAGGCGATGAATCTGGAGGCGATGGTAGCGCTGCCGGTGGATCTGAAGCTCACGCTTAAAAAAATAAATCCTGACTTTGACCTGCTTTTGGATTTCGCGATCAAGAACAATCCCGACCTCATGGCCAAGGAGGCGGCGTATCTCTCCGCCGTGGACGGGATCAAGATCTACGAAGCCAAAAAACGGCCGCGCTTCGACCTCCGAGGCTCTTACGGCATGCTCGGC
>CAZJAX010000023.1:0-20138 GCA_964543965.1 uncultured Planctomycetia bacterium | reverse complement strand
GCCGGAGCAAAGGGTCTGAAGCTTTCGCGAAACTTGATCTTCACGTTCATGATCTCCTGCATCTTGGGAGACCGCGCATCCCCGATAATCGAGCGCGCGCCCAGAGCGCGCGGGCCGAATTCCATGCGCCCCTGAAACCATCCGATGACCTTTTCGGCGGCGACAGCCTCCGAAACCTTGTCGCAAAGCTCTTCATCCCCAAGCTTCTCGTATGGGATGTTATGAGCGGTAAGAAACATCTCGACGCTCTCGTCCGAAAAAGCGGGTCCGAGACACGCAGCCTTCATAGCGTCCCCCCGGGGATCGACGCGCCTTTTTTCGTCAAAGTAATGATACGCCCCCAAAAGCGCCGAACCCAGCGCACCGCCGGCATCCCCCGCGGCCGGCTGTATCCAGATCTTCTCAAAAATATTCTTTTCCAGGATCTTGCCGTTGCCGACGCAGTTAAGCGCCACGCCGCCGGCCAAACACAGGTTTTTGCATCCGGTGGTCTTGGCCGCATACCGTGCCATGCGCACCATGACCTCCTCGGTCACCGCCTGCACGGAGGCGGCCAGATCCATTTCGCGCTGGCTGACACGGGACTCCGGTTTTCTCGGCGGACCGCCGAAGAGCCTGTGAAAACGTTCGCTTGTCATCGTCAGGCCCGCACAATAGTTGAAATATTCCATATTCAGGCGGAAAGAACCGTCCTCTTTGAGCTCTATGAGCTTCTCGAGAATGAGATCCTTGTATTTGGGCATGCCGTAGGGTGCCAGGCCCATGACCTTGTATTCGCCTGAGTTGACTTTGAAACCCGTGTAATAAGTAAAAGCGGAGTAAAGAAGTCCCAGCGAGTGCGGGAAGCGTATCTCTTTGAGGATCTTCAAGCGGTTGCCCTTGCCATGACTCAGGGAGGCGGTCGCCCACTCTCCCACACCGTCCAGCGTGAGAATCGCAGCCTCTTCGAAAGGCGAGGCAAAAAAAGCGGAGGCGGCATGAGACTCATGATGCTCGGGAAACATGATCTTTCCCTGATAACCGAGCTCCTCGGCGATCACGGTCTTGATCCAGAGCTTTTTCTTGAGCCAGACAGGCATCGCCTTGAGAAAGGAGCCGAAGCCGAGAGGCGCGTAAGCCAGGTAGGTTTCGAGCAGGCGCTCGAATTTCATGAAAGGCTTCTCGTAAAAAACGACGAGATCGACGTCGTTGATTTTCAAACCCGCGTATTCCAGGCAGAACTTCACGGCTTCACGCGGAAACGAGTCGTCATGCTTTTTCCGCGTAAAACGCTCTTCCTGCGCGGCGGCGACGATCTCCCCGTCCCGCACCAGGCAGGCCGCAGAATCATGATAAAAAGCGGATATCCCGAGAATTTTCATAAGAGATTCGTATTAGAATACCATTTTTGCTGCGATTTCGCGTCAAAAACCTCTTGACCGTCCGGCGCAGATACGAGGATAATAGCGGGATGAATTTGAAAAAAGCGGGCTTTATTTTTGTTTATATCGTTTTCCTGGCCGCCCTCTCGGCCGCGGCCCTGGAAATCGGCGCCCGCATCAAGTACCAGAAGTCCTATCTGGCGGCCAACATCCGCTTCGACCGCACGTATCATCATCTTCTGCCTCCGAACACGCCAGGCCCCATGTCCAGCGAAGGCGATTTCAACGACACGTTCGTGACCAACAATGCCGGCATGCGCGGCCCGGGCGACTACGCCGTAGCCAAAAAACCCGGCGCCGTGCGCGTCGCAATCATGGGAGATTCTTTCACTTTCGGCGTCGGCGTCAAGGCTGAGGAGACTTTCTCCGCGCGCCTTCAGCAGATGCTCGACCCGTCCGCACAGCGCGTCGAGGTGCTCAATTTCGGCGTCTCGAGCTTCTCTCCCGCGGTCGAATACATCTATTTCAAACACGAAGTCCTTCACTACAATCCCGACGCGCTCGTGCTGGCGCTCGACCTTTGCGATCTTCAGGACGACTACCAGTATGAAAAGCGCCTTGTACACGATAAGGACGGTGACCCCATCGCCTGCGACCCCTATATTTACAACGGCCGCTGGGATCTATGGGCGGCGCTAAAAAGACACTCGATCTTCATCACCATCTTGGATGAGAAGCTCATCCAGTCTATCCATAAGATGCGCGTGATCGGCTTCGCGCGCTATTTCAGGAATAAGCGCGAGCACATCCGAAACCGCACCGAGATCCTGACCAATCCGGACATCGACAACATCGAGTTTGACCGCTTTCTCTTCACACGCGAAAACAAAAACCCGGAGGTCATCGCGCGGCACTGGCAGCGGACAGCCTCCTACATCCTCCGCATCAAGCGGCTGTGCGATGACAATTCCGTCCGATTCGTGCTCGCAGCCTACCCCTACGGACACCAGGTTGGAACCAATCAGTGGGCCAAGGGACGTCAATACTGGGGATTCGCCAATGACAAGGTTTATGATGCGTCGCGGCCGTTTGAGACGATCGGAGCTTTTGCCCGGGACAACGGCATCGAGTTTGTGAGCATGCTTGAACCGATGCTGGAAAGCAATGCGAAGAAGCTTTATTACAACAACGACGGCCACTGGACCGCCGAAGGCCACTGGGTCGCGGCCTATGCGCTCCTTCAGTCGGAAACCCTGTCTGAGCTGGCGCGCGAAGGGTCGAATTTATAAATTTTATAACGGAACGTGCGCGGTTTTTCTGTGATTTCGTAGGAGTAGACAAGCTGGTACGGATGCTTTTCCACCCAGCTCTTCACGTCCGGTGAATTGTCCTCCAGGATCCATATATAGTCGAAGGCCTCCGACCCCAGGTAGCGGTCTATCGATATCCCCCTCTTTTCCAGGTCCAGACGAAAAGGCATCGAATCGTACTGCATTCTTTCGCCGGCCGGGTTGTAGAAGCACCGGACTTCGGCTGAATTGAAAAACCTCTCCTGCCCCTTGAGATGCTCCTTGAGATACAGGTATCCCGCGTAAGACCGCTCATATTTTTTAAGATAGTCGTCGGCTGTGATTTTTCCAAAGGCCGCGGGAGCATAGACCCGCGTACGGTAGACAAAGATCGCGCCGTGCAGAAGGAGGACCAGCGCCAGCGCTCCAAAAGCAAGACGTCCGGCCCATTTTCCCGCTCCGGACAGCCTTGAGGCGGAAACGGCCGCCGCCACCGAAAGAAACGGCGCCACCGAGATGTAAAATCGCAGATGCTGCGACTGCGTGAAAAGGAACGCCGTGTAAACGGCCGCGAAAACTGCCGCGCAGGCCATCGGCCGGCGGACGCGCTTGAGTTCCAGGAGGAGCGGAGGCGCAAACATCAGAAACGCTCCGCCGATCATCTCCCCGCCGAAGTTCATGGGATGCATCGTCATATTCCACGGCAGCTTCAGGAAATCAAAAAAGCTGTTCCCCATCCCCACGTTTTCCGCGATATTGAACTTGTAGCCGCTGCCCCCGAAGAGATCCGAAAAAAACGGGTAGACCGGATTTCCGATAGCCGCCCAGCTGTGGAAATACCAAAAGCTCGAAGCGGCGAACACCGCCGAAAGGAAGTAAACCAGGGGCCGCACCCTGAATTTTGTGCAAACGGCCGCCATCGCCGTCAGAATGAAGAATGCGCCGAGACCCAGATACTTTACGGCCGCCGCGCCTCCCGTCATCAGGCCCGATAGAATGAAGAGCCTGTCGTCTTCATACAGCTCAAAAAGAAGAAATGCATAGACACCGGCAAACACAAAAAAAGCCAGCGCTAGATCCACATACGCGTGCCCCGCCTGCGCGAAAGCCGCCGGCGTGAAAATAAAAATGAGGGCGGCCAGACGCGCCGTCCTTTCGTTAAAAAATCTCCGCCCGAAGGAATAGACGAGCGCTGCGGTCATCACATAAAAGGACCAGTGAAAAAGCTGGGGCAGGATCGTGCCTTCGAGCAGCAGGCCGATCATAAAAAAAGTTTCCGTGAAGTACGGCCAGAGAGACTCCCTCTCGAAGAGCAGGTATCCGATGCGGTGGCGGTTCACAAATTCTTTTGCATGATGAAGATGATAGGCCAGCGCGTCATTGCCTATCGGAGGCGTCACTGCCTGGATCCAGGAAAGCGCAAAAACAGAGAGAACGATGAGGGAAAAGATGCGGTTTTCCGAGATATAGCGCCACACCTCGCCCGTCGCCCATTCTCTCTCGCCCCTCCGTTTCAAGACAGCGAAGGACACTATCGGCAGAGCCATGAGCAGCATGGTGATCGGAATCAGCGAGAGTTTTCCTGCAAGCCCCAGAAAAAAGACGCCTGCGGAGATAACAAGCATGCCGGCGCCGGTCGAAAACAGCCGCTCCTCGAGACGCGCAAAAACCGACGGCCCCAAGCCGAAGACTGCAAGAAGGACTTGGCCCGTCAGATACGCGACCCAAAGGATCACGCACAGAAGAAACGTCGCCGCCAGCGCATGCCAGGGTCCCGAGGTCAGGAATTCCATTGGATCCCCATCTTCGAGAGCACCGCAAAAACGAGATAACAGAAAAAGACGCCGTAGATCCAGACCAGGCTCAGCACCGCAAACACCTTTTTCGCCTTACCGCTCATCAGCGCCTCCGGCTCCGGATAAAACGGTTTCCAAAGACGAGGATTAAGCACGCGGCGGCCGCCAGGCCTTCGGCGATCTTGTGGAGGGATTCATCGTAATAAAACCGGACAGCGTGTGCACCTTTGGATGCGTAGATCCCCGAAAAGGCGTGATTCACCGGCATGATCTCCACCTTGCGGCCGTCGATCTCCGCTTTCCAGCGCGGATAAAAAGCGCTGCGGAATACGATCACACCGTCGGACGCCATCTCCACGCGGACGTCAACCGCGCGGGGCGTCTCTGAGACGATTTCTGCGGCGCCGAAAAGGTACTCATCCGACGGCGTCAGAAACTCCGAGCGCCTCTCCACCACAGCCTCTTCCATCGGTTTAAATGCCGGGCTTTTCAGATAAGCAAGCCTCTCCTCTTCACTCTGCAGCGCTTTCCAGCTGTACACCGTATAAACGGAGGGCAAGACGGGCTCAAACTCGTACAAGTAGCGCTTGTTCTCGAAGCGCTGCCCCTTTTCAAAGCGCGTCTGCTTGAACACATCCGCGAGCCTGGATCCGGGGAGCTCGATCTTCTCCGAGGAAAGCACCTGGCTGACGCCAAACGCCTGAACGATGCCCATCTCCTTTTTCCAAACGTCTAAGTCGTAAGGCTTGCGCCCCAGAGAACTGTCGGCGATACCGAGGTCTTTGGCCAGCTCGTAATAGCGCTTGAGGAGCAAAGGCGAGTAGCCGCCCGCGTGACGGATGTTTTCAGCCAGGCTTGAATTGGGGGGCAGCTCTTCAGCTGCGTTCCTAGACCACTCGATCATGACACTTCCGTCGGTCTGCTGGCGGCGGTATAGAGCCTGTTGGACGCCCTGAGGGAGCTTCTCGGGGATCTTGGCGGCGTTGCCCGTAAATCCGGTTCCCAGAAACTGCCCGAAAACAAGGAGGTCGGCGGCGAGAACCGCAGGCAAAACCATGCGGCTCCAAAACTCGGGCGCAGCCGGCCTGAGAGCCATCGCCATCACGGCAGCGGAGCACAGAAAAAAACCGGCAGCCGCAAGAGTCCACGGATCCGAATAAGCGACGACGTTTTTCGCGTTGTCATAAACTCCGAACGCTCTTTCAACATAGCCCTCTTTCGAGCTCAGCGGCTCCTTCTTGCCTTCGTAGGTTTCGACAGCCGCCTTCTCTGCAAAATTCAAGATTTGCCCTTTGAAAACCCGCAAAGACGTTTGCGCAAGGGCAGGCGCGGCGAGAACCGCTATGAATGCGCCTGCAAGAATCATTTTTTTGGCTTTTAGAACCGAAGCCGATCTATCTGCCGTCAAGCGATCCAGCGCGAATGAGGCCGGCACCGCCATTGAAACCGTGCAAAAAAAAGCCAGCTTATAGGGATAGCGCACCAGCCCCTGGGAAAACCGTTCGGATAAAAATGAGTAAACAGGGCTGTATTTTCCTGCGGCCAGCACGAAAAAAATAAAAACGAGCCACCAATGAACCTTCTCGATGCTTGTTTTCTTTGAAACAAAGCCGGACAGGATGAGCAGCCATGCCGCGGCGCCGATATAGAAGGAAAATCCGAGAAAAATACCCCAGCTGGGAAAGAACAGTGAGACCGCCGCCGGCGGAAAGAATGAACCGAATAGCGTAAATGCCGTCGACTCTCCCGCGCGCACCGACTCCGGGATAAGCTCAAGCGTCGCTGCCCACTGAGGCAGGGATAAAATGAAGCCTATTGCATTCGCCGCGATAAGCTCCGGCAACCCTTGAAACCTGAACTTCAAGAGCCAGTAGAGACCGAGGTAGCCGATTGCGTAGAGCGCCATCTGCGGTGCCCCCGCCGTCCACATGAGCCCAAAGAGCGCCCCCAGAAGCGAGATCCAAAGCACCTTGTCCTTGCCTTTGGCCGCGTTCAGATACTCCGGCAAAAGCATCGCCCAAGGCAGCCACGCGAGGACCTTAAGGCTGGCGGTGTTGGAGAAACACCCGCCGTAAGCGCTCGAAAATGAAAACAAAACCGCCGCCAGCGACGCAGCTTGCCTCGAAAGACCGATTTTCTCAGCGTAACGGTAGAACCCGATGCCGCCGACGAGCACGTGAGCCAGAATAAGCAGCGTGTAAGCGGTCTCAAAGGGAAACAACCCGTAAAACACGATATGCGGCACATAATAAGCCCCGACCTGACCCTCGGCCGCCAGAGGAAAACCTGCAGCCATGCCCGTCACCCAGTACGGCATCTTCCCCTCTCTGATGCCGCGCGCGTACTCCATCGCCCAGGGATAATGCTGCTGCCAATAATCGCCGAACACAAATGTCTTCTGAAACAGCATGAGCGGCCACAGGAAAAGCGTGTAAAGTGCGCCGTAGAAAATAGCGAAGTAGCGGTGCTCTTTCAAGGCGCGCATCATTTCTTGACTCGGTAGATTTCGAGATACGGCCCGAGGGATTTGCGCTCAAAAAGCTCCCGCTGCGAGTCCGGCGGGCCGGTGAGGCTTTCGAGGCCGCCCGGCATTTTGAGCGGCGTCCTTTTGTAGGGGTTGAAGCTGGCGGCAAGCTCGAGACCGCCTGAGGCTGATTTCCAAGCCTGCATGCCTTCGGACGGGTCAGAGTAGTTGAGCACCACATACTCGGCGCCGATCTTCTGCAGCGCCCCCGCCTCCGGAGCGACCAGCGGACGAGCAAAGAGAAACGCTTTTTCGGCCGACTGCTCAGGCGCGAGAGCATAATAAACGTTGTATGTTTTTTTTCCTTGGACGGTTTTCAGGGTCAGCTCGATCCTTTTTTCACGGGATCCCCCGCGGTCCGCCTCACTGAGATAAGAGCGTTTTTCGGCGATTTGTTCGGGTGTCTGCGTCAAGCGCGGTCCGAAAAATACGCTGTCGAGCACCACGGTCGATTTTTCGGGCACATGGGCTTCCATCCAGCGCAGAGCCTGCGTGCGCGTGTCGTCCGTATTCAAGAGGACGGTGAACTGCAGAGTCGGGATGAGAAGGTTGGCCGCGATGAGCGCTCCGAGGGCGCTTGACGCCCAAGGCCTTCTCTTGGACCAGAAGACGACGGATTGAGAGGCGAAGAGGCACAGGATCGGCAGCACCGGCATCATGTAACGCGCGAAGGGCTGGCTGAAAGCCGTATTGACCGCGTAATATATGAAAGCTCCCGCCAAAAGCACGGCCGTCTTCCGGCGGTCGAGTCCCTGGGGAAGAACGGCCCCGGCGAGCGCCGTAAATAAAAATACGGCGCTTGTGCCGTTCAGAAGAGAATAATTCAAATGGTGCAGCACATCCTGCTGCCCTCGCGCCGCCGACTGCCCGCGCACCTGCGCGATAAAATTATTCCAGTCTAGAAAAGAATAGGGGCTTACGAGAGCGTAAACCGCTATCGATAGAAGTCCGGCGCCTAAGAGCCGGAGAGCCGAAGAGCGACCATCAGTCTTGGGCGCCAAAAAAAACGCCAGCATCATCGCAGGAAAGAAATAGACCGCGGTGTATTTGACGCTGACCGCCCACCCGAACACCGCTCCCGCCGCGAGCGCAGTCTTCATGGTCGGCGCTTCGAGATACCTAAAAAGATAGAAAAAGAGAAGCGTCACAGCGAACGTCACCGCGACATCCATGTACACATAGTGGCTGTGCGCCGTATGGAGCAGGCTCACGGAAAGAAAGAGCGCCGCCCAGAAAGCTGTCTGCTTCGAGAAAAACCTTTCCCCTATCCGGTAAAGAAGCGCGATCGTCGCCGTCCCAAAAACGGCGCCGAGCACAAAACGCCCAATGAGGTAAAATGCCGTCGGGTCCTTAAGGAATTGCAGCGCAAAATCCGTCGTGCCGGAGAAGAGGCCGAAGATGCGGCCCGCGACGAAGTATAGACCGTAAAAAAGAAAAAGCAGGTAGCTTGCAAACTGAGGAGGCAGATAAGTCTTGGTGTTCCAGCCGTCCGCGCCTATCGCCATCGCATGATTCACCACGATCGCTTCGTCCTGATGGTAAACGTGCGGCAGGCCGAAACCGATCCCTGCGACGCGCAGAGAGAACCCCAGAAGAAGGACGGCCGGCAAAATAAAGGCCTGTTTCAAGCCTCTTCCTTTTTCAGGACGTACAGAGGCCGGGGCCGCGACTCGTCGTAGTGGCGGCCGAGATAGGCCCCCAAGATGCCCACGCTGACGAGCTGGATGCCGCCCAGAAAGAAAACCGAGAAAAGGATCAGGCGCGTGCCCGTCACCGGACGCCCGGAAAAAGCATCGGCGCTCAGGCAAACCAGAAGCCCGGCGGCCAGAGCCAGGCTGAAAACGCCGAAAAATGTCGCGATTTGCAGAGGCATGAACGAAAACTGCGTGATCCCGCTCCAAGCCAGCTGGCACATCTTTTTCATGGAATACTTCGTCTCGCCCGCAAAACGCGGCGCGCGATGCATCGGCACTCCGACCGCCTTGAATCCCGTCCATGCGACGAGTCCGCGGAGATATGGGTTTTTCTCTCTCATGCCCTTGATCGCATCCGCCGCCTGCCGCGAGATCAGACGGAAATCACCGGTGTTGCGCGGGATATCGATCGAAGCGATGCTGCGGATAAGGCGGTAATAAAGCGATGCTGTGAACTTCTTAAAAAAGGTCTCGCCCTCCCGGTGCACGCGCACCGCGTAAACCACGTCGTAGCCTTCGCGGTGCTTGGCCCAGAGGTCGGCGATCATCTCGGGCGGGTCCTGCAGGTCAGCGTCGATGACGACGACCGCCTCGGAGCCCTGCGCATGATCCAGCCCTGCCTTGACCGCGATCTGATGGCCGAAGTTGCGCGTAAACGAGAGAGCCCGGACGCGCGCGTCGAGCTTTTTGAGGTCGCCCAGGATCTTTTCAGAACCATCGCTCGAACCGTCGTTTACGAAAAGAATTTCTGAGGGCACGCCCATCCCGGCAAGGACCTTGCCGAGGCGCGCGTGGAACTCCTTTAAGACTTTTTCTTCGTTGAACACCGGCACAACGACGGACAGAACAGGTGCGCTCATAAAATCCTTTCTTTCATCTGCATCATCATATCAGATTCTCTTCTCCGCGAAAATCGTAAACCCAGATCGAGTGCCCGATGATGACAGACGGTTTATAGCGCCCGGGCCAGCCCGTCATGTCCAGCCCGTGCACGCCGATCGCGTAAACATGGCGGCCGGGCACGCGCTGCTCAGCCTCCGTGATCGGCCGCGATTTAAGACCGTAGGCTTTCTCAAGATCGATGATCGAATTGGATGCGATCACGATCGTGCCGTAATCACCCCTCTTCGCCCACTCCGCCAAACCTTTCAAGTCCTGCCCCCAGTCAATGTTGGAGTCCCTCAGATAGAGATAGCCCTTGTCCGGGCCGCCGCCGATCTCGTTGAAATATGAAAAATAATGCGGATAGATCGCCGCAGCCTCGGCCGCATGCCAGCAAAAAAGAAGCGTAATGAGCACGCGCAGGAATTTCCCCCGCGTCCACACCCACGAGATCCATCCTGCGCAGAGGATGAAAAAAAGCGGATACACCGGCAGAAA
Organism: uncultured Planctomycetia bacterium; assembly: GCA_964543965.1. Lineage (GTDB taxonomy): Bacteria > Omnitrophota > Gorgyraeia > 2-02-FULL-51-18 > 2-02-FULL-51-18 > CAMDWQ01. Next base: position 10,094 of record CAZJAX010000023.1, on the reverse strand, counting down.
GTAGCGGATTCCGGCCTGCGCCTTGTCTCTCAGCGTCACGGCAAAAAAAAGCCCGATGGGGATCAGCAGAAACAGCTTCGTCTGCCGGTCTGCGCGGATATCAATCAGAGACAGGAGAGCCATGAGGATCAATAGCAGGAACGGCACGGTATTTTTGAGGCCGAAAGCCGTCAGGTAGTAGCACCACCAGCTTTTGACGCCCTGCGACCACTCGCCCATGAAGTAAGCGTTGGTTCCCTTGGCGCGCGTCATCATCATTGATACAAATGAAGAAGAAAAAGTCGCCAGAGGGATCGGGACATTCTGAGCCAGATTCACAAGGCGCTCGCCGCCGAGGCTGCGCAGATAGGCGATCTTCTTCGGCGGGTCGGGCGTATTCTTGAGCAGAGGCTTCACTTCAAAAAAATAGCCGGCCCACACGGTCAGAAAAGCGATCACGAGGAATAGAACACCGCTCTTGAAGGGCGTCTTCTTGAACGAGCCGCTGACCGCCGTGATCAGGAAAAGAGCGGGAAATATCAGCACCGCGGAAAATTTTGAGATCATCGCGAGCCCCGCCATGAGACCGGTGAGCGCAATGTTTTTAAGCGTCTGTTTCCTCAGATATTTCCAGAAACGCCAGAGCGTCATGTAAAAAAAGAAAGCCACCGCCATATCCGAGGTCGCCAGTCCCGCATGCGCCAGCACGTCCGGACAAAAAACAAAAAGCGCAAGCGCCGATACCCCCGCCCATCCCCCGAAGAGCTCGCTTGCCCAGCGGAAGATAAAGTATCCAAAAAGCACCGAAAGAAGGAGGATCGGAAGGCGCGCCCAACAGATGATGCGCGTAGGCGTAAACCCGCTCTGGAAAAAGAATTTTCGGGCGAAATCCGGACTGTTGCCCTCAGCCCAGGAAATGTCGTCCAGGGGGGCTTTCACGCCGATAAGATAAAGCGGCAAGGCGGACAGAAGCCGCGGAAGCGGAGGCGCGGCGGGATTCATGCGGAAATCGCCGGTGACGAGATGAGAGAAACCGCTGGGGACATGGTGCGCAAATTCATCGACCGTGGGCGACTTGGTCTGCATGGAAAAGAACACCTGAAGAAAAAAGACAACCAGGAGTGCTCCGGCCCAGAAACCGGCTTTGTCCGGACCGCTGCAACGGCCCGCGGTCATACCCGGCAACGGCGTCCCCAGTACAGCCAGACCAGCCCGAAGTACCCCGCGATAGTCCGCAGGGGCTTGTTCTTGCTGACGCCGGGTTTCTGGCCGTAATTCAGGACGAACGGCACTTCGGCGATGCGGGCTCCCAGCATACGGAACTTGATGAGGATCTCCGGCGTCACGACAAATCCCATATGCGGCAGCCGGACAAAGCCGCCGCCGAACACATCAAACGCTTTTTTGAGCGCTTCCGCGCGGAAGACCCTGTATCCGCAGCTGTATTCCTTAACCCCGCTGATAGGAAAAAATATCTTAAGGAGCGACCCCGCGCCGCGGCTTAAAAAACTGCGTGCCGCCGAAAGCCCCAGCTCCCCGCCCCCTTTCTGGTAACGGGAAAGGATGACCATGTCATAGCCTTCTTTGATCTTTTTGAATGCCTCGTGCACGTAACGGGGCTCGTGAGTATCGTCGCAGTCCATGGTCACGACCAGGTCTCCGGCCGTTGAGACCGCAGCGCAATATTTGAGGCCGTCGACCATCGTTGCGCCGAGTCCCTGGTTGCGCTCATGCTTCAGAAGCATCAGAGGGTAGCGGAGCGACAGCTCCGTCGCGCGGGCAGCCGTCGCGTCCGTGCTGCCGTCATCGACGACGACTATTTTGTAGGACGCGCGGTCTCCGTTGAACTCCTCGTCAAATTTTTTAACCAAGCGAGGCAAGGCCTCCGCTTCATTGTAGGCCGGAAGAAAAACGTAGATCATTTTCCGAAAAATTCCCTGACCGAGTCGATGACGCGGTCCGTCTGCCTGACGGTCATCTCGGCGAACATCGGAAGCGAAAGGATCGATGATGCCGCCGACTCGCAGACAGGAAGGTCGCCGGATTTATAACCGAGAAAACGGTAGCAGGGCTGCAGATGCAGAGGCAAGGGGTAGTAAACTCCGGAGCCGATCCCCTTAGCGCTCAAAAATTCATGGAGCTTGTCGCGCTTCTCTGTGAGAACCGAGTAAAGATGATAGATGTGGCTTGAGCCCGCAGGGACTTCCGGAAGCTGCAGCGGCAGATCCTTCATGCCCTTTTCGTAACGCTTAGCGATCTTCTGCCGCGCGGCGTTCCAGCCGTCGATGCGCTTGAGCTTGGCGAGGATCACGGCGGCCTGGATCTCGTCGAGACGGCTGTTGATCCCCACGACCTCGTGCCTGTACTTTTGGCTCGACCCGTGATTGCGGAGGATCTTGAGCTTGTCGGCAAGCTCCGGAGAGGATGTCGTCATCATGCCGCCGTCTCCCGCGCCGCCCAGATTCTTCGTGGGATAAAACGAAAAGCAGCCGATATCGCCGATTGAGCCGGTCTGCCGGCCTCGGCTAGACGCTCCGAAAGACTGCGCGGCGTCTTCGATGACGGGAATTTTGCGGCGCCGCGCCGCGGCAAGCAATGAGTCTATGTCACAAGGAAGGCCGAAAAGATGTACGGGCAGAACCGCCTTCGTTTTTTTTGTCATGCGGGCCTCGACCTTGGAGGCATCAAGATTGAAGGTCCCCGGCTCAATATCCGCAAACACCGGAACAGCGCCTGTCCTGGATATGGATCCGGCCGTAGCAAAAAAACTGAAAGGCGTCGTGATGACCTCATCGCCGGGACCCACGCCGAGGGCCAAGAGAGCCAGATACAGCGCATCGGAGCCATTGGCCACGCCCACCGCATAGCGCGAGCGGATCTTGGCCGCGATCTTTTCTTCGAGCCGGGAACCGTACTCCCCGAGGATGAATTTCTGAGAATGGAAGATGCCCCGAAGAGCGGTGTCGAGCTCGGCCTGAATCGACTTCTGCTGGAAGGAAAGGTCGATGAAAGGAACCTTCGTCTGAGCGGACTTTTTCACAGGCAGCGCTTAAGCGGCGGCTAAATGCGGTTCGGGGGTATGGAGCTTCACGATTTCATAATTTGTATTGCGCTGCGCCGCCGTCTTGCCCATTTCCGTGATCAGGCGTATCGCCTCATCCTTGGTGACCCCGGCGTAGAGTTTGTCGCTCTTGGTAGCGCTTACAACATTCTCCTCCATGAGAATGCCGCCGAAGTCGTCCGCACCGAAATCGAGCGCGATCTGTGAAAGCTTGGGACCCTCCGTGACCCATCCGGCCTGAAGATGCTGGATATTGTCTAGCATGATACGGGAAAGCGCGAGCATACGCAGGTATTCTGAACCGGTGCGGCGCGGCATCGTCATTTCGGTGGACTCCGACTCGAAGCTCCAGGGGATGAACGCGCGGAACCCGCCCGTCTTGTCCTGCAGGGTTCGGTAGGCCTCAAAATGCTGCATACGCTCTTCGACCGTTTCCCCGAGACCGTAAACCATGGTGGATGTGCTCTTCAGACCCAGCTCGTGAGCGGTGCGGTGCACCTCGAAGTATTCAGCAGCCTTAGTCTTGAGCGGACTTACGGTCTGACGCACCCGATCCACGAGGATCTCGGCGCCTCCGCCCGGGAGACTGTTGAGACCCGCCGCCTTGAGCCGGGTTAAGACTTCCCTGACGGTGATCTTCGAGACGCGGGAAATGTGCTGCACCTCGGATGCGGAAAAAGAATGCACGTGCACCTGAGGAAATTTCTGGTGTACGGCCCGTGTCAGCTCTTCGTAATACTCGATGCCTAGCTGAGGGTTGTGCCCGCCCTGCATCAGCACCTGCGTGCCTCCGAGCTCGAGCAGCTCCTCGATCTTACTGAAGATCTCCTGAGTCTTGCGCAGATACCCTTCTTTGACGTCTCCCGGCTCGCGGTAAAAAGCGCAGAACTTGCAGTAGGTGTAGCAGATATTGGTGTAGTTGATATTACGGTCCACGACGAATGTGGCGCGCCAGGAGGCGTCAGGGTTCTTGCGAAGGTTGAGTTCGTGCGCAACGGTCCCCAGATCAAAAAGGTTGGCCTCGCGGTAAAGCCGCGCCCCCTCTTCAACGGTGATGCGCTTGCCGTCCAGCGCTTTGTTTAGGATGTCCTGAATGTTCATAAGTCCCCGTAAATATAGGCGTTATTATAACTTTTTTTATCTATGGAATCCAGGTTCTTTTGACCCGCTTTTGCAGCCGAAATAGGTCCGCCATGCAAGGTATGCCCCGTACACCGCAAATCCGGCCAAGTAGAGAAAGGAAGGCCGCTTGAAATAGAAGAACAGCCCCACCACCGAGTAAAGCGTGCTCCATAGCACCGGCGCCGGAAACGCGGCCAGGATCAGGAAGGGCAGCGCCCAAAGAAGGTGGTGGCCGTAGAAAGGGATCGTGTAGCTGGCGTACATCGCAAGAAATATCCAGCTCACTGCCCGGCAAAGACTCCGGACATCGAGCTCTTCTTTAAAGGATATCCACAGAAGCGCTGCGGCGCAGTTGATCAGAAAGAAAACATTAAAGAAGGTTTTGATAAAAGGCTCCGACACAGGCGCCCCAGCCCTATTCAAGACCCAGTGGACCGCGTACGGCACGGAGTTAGTCGCAAACCACTCTCCGAATTTTGTGAAATAGCTTAGCGTCCTCTCCCCCGTCCAGAAGGGCGAATAGAATGCCGCGCAGATGAGGATCATGAGCGCCGAGGATTTGGCGGTTAAAAGGAGAAAGTCGAAGATCCCCTTTTTTTCGCAATGACGGAAACGAAAGAGACCCATTGCGGCCAGGAAAAATACGGTCGTGAATTTGACGAGCACCGCGAGAGTCGCGGCAGCCACAGCCCGGAAATATCTCCCTGTCAAAAGCAGATAAAATCCGCAAAGGATCCAGAAAACCATCACGATGTCGTTGTGCCCGTCGACGAGAGTCTGGTTTAAAAGGTTTGGGTTCAGCGCGTAGAACGCCGTGAGCCAACCCGCATTCGCCGGACTGACCTTGCGGCAGATCCGATGAAAGAGCCAGACGGATCCGGCCATGAAAAGCATCATGAAAAGCTTAAAGGAGAATACCGATAGAAAATACGAGTCTCTGAAGATCGTCGGCATCACGCACTGGGTGAGCGCCCAGACCGGGCCGTAATTTTCAGGGAGCTTGTGCAGGCCGACCCAGACGGTCAGAGGGTAAAACGGGTCATTCGGAAAATCATGGGGAACAAGGTACGGGTTTTCATGATAGACGCCGAGGATGCGTCCGCGCATCAGGTACTCATGCAGGTCGCCCGAAAAGATCGGCGGCGTCGTGCAGAGTGCGATGCCGACGAGCGCGAAAAGGATCCACTCCTTCCGCGAAAGCACAAAATCCTTCCCCTTGCGGATGAATAGAAGCGCATAAGCCGCCAGCGCGTTCAGAAATATCAGGTTGATCCAGAATCTCGGGAACGCTTTTTGCGGAGGAAGGTTGCCGTCGAAGCCGAGCCGGCAGATCAGCGGAAAGAAAATAAATAGAAGCAGGCTTAGCGCATAATAAGCTTTGAGAGCCTCCGCGCGGCGCGGCGAGTCGGTCACCGCCTATTTTCTTTTTTTGCGCGGGGGCGGGATGAGCTTCATGTGCGGCAACGGCACGATGAATCGTCCGCCGGAGGACAGGTACTTCTTTTCCTGTTTAACGAATATTTTGAGGAAGTGCCACGGCAGCACGAGAAAATAGTCAGGATGAGCCTTGCGCGCCTCATCGTCGCTGACGATGGGGATCAGCGTGCCGACGGTCTTCTTACCGAATTTGTCCGGGTTCCTCTCGGAGGCGCCCTTGATCAGATGATGATCGAGATTAAAGTACTGCAGGAGCGTATTGCCCTTCGTCGAAGCGCCGTAGACATACACGGTCTTTCCGCGGGAAACCTCCTGCTTTATGAAGTGATAGGTCTCGTTGCGCGCCTCATCCACACGCGCCGCAAACTTGAAATAGGTCTCCTTCTCGGCGAGCCCATACCTCTCTTCCTTTCTCTCGAGCTCAGCCAGACGCTTCAGACCCTGAGCGGGCGGCTTGACCGCTTCGTGCTGGATATAGACGCGGAAACTGCCCGCGTTGACATCGTTGAGCTCGACATCGACAGGCTTGAGCCCGTGGCGCTTCAAGAGGTTTCTCAAGGAAAACATCGAGTAATATTCGAGGTGCTCATGGCAGATATTGTCGAACGCGTTGGCCTCAAGCATCATCGGCAGATAGCTCATCTGGATGATCCATAGCCCCTCGGGATGCAGGCACTTAGCGATATCGCCGACAAATTTATTGGGGTCGTCGAGGTCGTAAAACATCGCAATGCTAGTGATGATCTTCGCCTTCTTCGTTCCCAGATTTTCCTCGAACGCTTCGAAATTGAAATAGTCGTTGATGATCTTCGTCGTGCCCACGCGCGCTTCGGGAACAAGGTTTTTGGCCGGGTCAAAACCGATAAGCTTCAGCCCCTTGACCGTATACGAGCGCAGAAGGGTGCCGTCGTTGCAGCCGATATCAAGAACGAGATCGTTCTTTTTTACTGGAACCTTTTTTACCGCAGAGCGCGTGATGTCGGCGAGAGCCTCGCGCATCATAGCGTTGGTGCCCGAGTGGTAGTAATAAAAGCGGTACATCTTCTCCGGGTTCACCGTGTGGCGCAGCTGGAGAAGTCCGCAGCCGCTCTCGTTGGGGTCGCAGAGCACAAGCTCCAGAGGATAGGTTTTCTCGGAGGTCGAAGTGCGGTCCGTGACGAAATCGGAAACATAGATGCTTCCGAGCGACAGGATGGATGCCAGTTCATGCGAACCGCAGACGCGGCACGACGTGATCGTCTTAAAATCGAAGTCTTCGCTCATACCAGTACTCCCCTTTGTGCCGGCATCCCGGACGGTATCTTGGATTCATCGCGCACGGCGACCACAACAGCATAGGTAAAAAAGTCCCGGATGCCAAACGAATATTTCTTCAGCACAAAACCCGATCTTTCCAGGATCTTCTGCGCGTGGGCTTTCGAGCGCAAACGCGTGATCTCGTCGGGGTGCAGATGGATGTTCTTCTTAAGGAGGTTGTTTAGGATGAAGTGAACGCCCTTGAGGAATATCACGCTCGAGCCGTGCTCCGGGGGCCAGAAAAGGACGGCCTTGCCTCCGGGCTTAAGCACGCGATGAAACTCCGCCAGTATCTTTTTGATGTCTTCCTCGGTGAAGTGCTCCATCACGCCCAAGTTGTACACGCCGTCAAACGCTCCCGCCTCTTCCGGGATCTCAAAAATGCTTCCATGCAGCGCCCGGGAGCCCGAACCGTTGATCTTCTTGTAAACGTTAAGCGCCCCGGTCGAGATGTCGAGCGCCGTCACGCGGACCATCTTCACGACCTCGGTATCCACGGCACCCGAGCCGCAGCCCGCATGGAGAACCTCTGCCCCGCGGCTGAACTCGCGCCGGATGAAGCGGTCGAGAAGCGGCTTGATAATAAATTTTCGATAAAACACGGCGATGATGTCGTACAAAAATCGTGTGTTCGAGTCCTTTTTGTGCCAGTATTCGTCCCAAGCTTTTTCGTCCAAGCCCTTTTTATCCATCGGCGTTTCGGCCAACTCCTCGATATAAACGTAGTCTTCGCGGTGAAACTGGGTCCGCCACCACACCCTGAGAAGCAGTTTGAAGCTGGACACTGCGTCGCTGGTTTTCATTTTAGAATGTCCGTAAGTGCGCTTCGGGAGGAGGATAGGCACTTCCTTGACTCTGAAGCCGTTCAGCGCGAGTACATGAAGGCTCTCAAAGAAAAAAGAATAGCTTTTGGACTTCACGACACTGAACACGCCTGCCGGAATCCGTTTTAGATCGTATAGACGAAATGCTCCCGAAGCGTCGTAAGGCATCCCTAGGAGATGTTTTGTGAGAAAATGGCCCAAGTGCGTAAGGAACTTTCGGAACGGATTCCAGTCAGCCAGACTTTTACGGTCCATGTACCGCGAACCAACCACGATGTCGGCCCCGCCGGCGCTCTCAATAAATCGCCGGATATCCTCAGGCTGGTGCGTGAAATCGCAATCCATCGTGACGAGCGTCTCATAGCCGCGGCCGTAAGCCCAGCGGATGCCCTCCTGGTGCGCAGCGCCTATCCCCCGCTTAGCCGGACGGTGAACCACGTGCACGGACGGGTCTTTGGCAGCGATGGCGTCGACGATCTTTCCGGTGCCGTCGGGAGAGTTGTCGTCTAGAAATAGAACGTCGGCCTCTAAGCTCAGTTTTCGGATCTCTTCATAGATCATACCGGCGTTCTCGCGCTCATTGTATGTGGGGATGAAAATAAGCGTCTTATTCATCGTCTAAAGGCTTTCCGGGTTTGACGCATTCTACAGGCCTTGTCTCAGGAAGAAAGCCGTACTCTCGGGCGTATTGAAAATAAAGGCTCATGCCTTTGAGCAGCGGCTCGCTAAGATCATAGGAGAGGCTGGAAAAATAGTCCTCAAGCTCGTCCTCGGTCAATCGGATGCGCCTCTTGGCTTCCGCTATGACTTCGATGCGGTGAGACAAGCCCCACGCCTTCGATTCGAGGATGGCGCGGCAAGCCTCGCGCACTTCGGTCTCGTTTTCCATGAAGAAGCCGCGGCGCACCGCCCACACCGCAAAAACAAAACCGAGGCCGGTCAGTCGGCGCCACTCTTCAGCCAGATCCGTGACCTGATAGCCCTGCTCGACCAGTTGTTTCCGCTCGGTCAAGGCTTCATCGCCGATCAACAGGATCGCGTCGAAATATCCGGCGGGAGCGGAAGCAAGCTTGCCGGTCATCGTCTGCGTGATCGGCGCAAATCCATAAAATTTACGGCAGAGGATCTCGAGCAGTACGGGCGTCGTCCGCCCTTCGCCGGACACCGCGATCGTACGGCCTGCCAAATCTCGGGGAGCGCACCGGCTGAAAAGAAGCACGCTGCGCACACCGCTCTCTGAGCTAATGGACACGTCGGAAAGAAGGAGGAATTTATCCTGATGCTGGGCATAAAAAAAAGAGGATATCGGACTGATGTCGAGCGCGCCGCACAGCATTTTCTCGTTGAGGTCGGAAGGGACGCCCTGGACGATATCCGCGTTCAGCATGATGCGGTCGGTGGCGATGCCGAGATCGACAGGAAGAGAGTTGATGTAGCCGATCGAGCCGACCCGCAAAAGAATCAGGCCACCAGACATTCTTTTTGGATCGGAGTGTAGGTGCTGTTGACTTCGACCGGCTCGCCGTGGCACGCCTTGATCAGCGCCACAAGCTCGTCGTGCGTAAAACCTTTGGAAGTCGATCCCGCCGCTTTGGCGATCGTCTCGTCAAAATTGGTGCCGCCGAGATCGTCCACGCCGTAGTCGAGCGCGACATGGATGAGCTTTTCGTCGACATAGTTCCAAAGCTGGCGGATATGCGGAAAATTGTCGAGCATCAGACGCGCCGTCGCCAGCACTTGGAGATCGGTGACCCCGCTCGTCGGAGGAATGCGGTAAGTCTCAGAGAGCTCATTATTGCCGTTTTGAAATGCCAGCGGCACGAACGCAAGAAACCCCCCCGTCTCATCCTGCGCGTTTCGCAGACGGATCATGTGGTCGACGCGCTCTTCGGGCGTCTCGATGTGGCCGTAGAGCATGGTCGCGTTGGAGCGCAGCCCCGCGGCGTGGACCGCCTTGTGGACTTGAAGCCAGCGGTTGGCATCGATCTTGGAGCCGCAAATGAGAGCGCGGGCGCGCTCGGCGAAAATTTCAGCTCCGCCCCCGGGCACGCCGCCCAGACCCGCGTCGACGAGTCTCGATATGACTTCTTCTACGGAGATCTTTTCCAGACGGGCATAAAAATCCAGCTCAACCGCGGTGAAGCCCTGGATCAAAACTCCCGGGCAGGATTTTTTGATCCGGCGAAGCATCTGCTCGTAATAGTCGAGCCTCAGGTCAGCGTGCAGGCCGCCGACGATATGGACTTCCCAAACGCCGTGCTTGGCGGCTGTCAGGACGCGCCGCTCGATCTCGTCGATAGATAGGACGTAACCAGCCTCGTCCCGCTTACCCTTCGCCCATGCGCAGAACTTGCAGGTGAGGACGCAGATATTGG
>CAZJAX010000022.1:18637-21418 GCA_964543965.1 uncultured Planctomycetia bacterium | reverse complement strand
TACGAGTCTCTCCTTTGCCGGTTAATACGTTTATAATTATCGGAAAAGTTTACCTCAACCACAACGTCATAAGGAGAACGATATGAAGAAGTTATTCGCTGTGATGGTTCTGACTCTGGCTCTCGCGGGTTCGGCATTCGCTCACTGCGGTACTTGCGGTGTGGGTGATGCCAAGGGTGGGGCGGCTCATTCGGGCGCGCAGTGCCCGATGCATGGCGAGAAGAACGCGGTGTTGACGGAAGCCGCCAAGGCTCTTGAGACATCCAACCCCGACCTCGCGGCCAAGCTGAACGACATGTCGGCTAAATGCTGCGGCGGCCACTAATCGCCGTTTGACGGACCCAAGCGGGCCGGCCTTGCGGCCGGCCCGTCATTTTCCATCATCCGTTCCGGCAGTGATCCTTTCGTGACGCTCAAACCTCTCGATATTTTCCTCTATAAAGGCCGCGGCTTCACCAGCTGGCTCATCCAGACGCTTACCCAAAGCCCTTACAACCACGTTGCGGTCGTCGTTGACCCGGATATGAATCTCGTCGTCGAGTCCAACACGGGACATCAAAGCGGGGTGCGGGCCGTGGATGTGCGGCGCATCCCTATGAAAGAGGTGGATATCTACCGGCTCAAACCTCAGTATGCGGCGAACAAGGACAAGGTGGTTTCCTATCTCGTGGGAGCGCTGGGGTCGAGGTATGATTTTTGGGGCGTGATCTGGCTGGGGCTCCTCAAGATCATCAGCATCCTGACGTTTACGGGGGCGCGGTTTCACAACGACTTTCAGGAGCGGCGGGATTATTTTTGCAGTGAGCTGGTGTGGGAAGCGTTTGCGGCGGACGGGCTGGATCTCGTGCCGCAGACGGGGGGATCGGACGTGACTTCGCCGGGGGATATTGCGGAGAGTCCGATGCTGGATAAGATCGCCTGATGCTGATCTACGTCGACTCGGACGCGTGTCCCGTGAAGCGCGAAGTGGTCAAAGTTGCGGACCGGTACGGGCTGGGGGTGACATTTGTCGCCAACTCCTGGATGAATATCCCTCGGGAGTGGAAGGCTCAGATGGTCGTCGTCGAGGGGGCGTTCGACGCTGCGGACGATTGGATCGTCGAGCATGTCGTCAAAGACGATATCGTGGTGACGGCGGATATCCCGCTGGCGCATCGCTGCCTCAAGGCCGGAGCGCGCGTGATCAACGCTCACGGTGTTCAGTATGATCAGGAAAACATCGGAAGCGTTTTGGCCGCGCGGGACTTGATGCATACGCTCCGGGGAGCGGGGGAAATCACGGGCGGGCCGGCGCCGTATGCCCCGGAAGACCGGTCAAAATTTTTGCAGGGGCTCGATCAGATCGTGCAGGATGTTAGGAACAACCGCCAATAGTCCGTTGAACCGGGAGGTCGAAATGAAAAAAGCTGCAGGGTTTATACTTTTGTCCGTATTGGCATTGACGGCAGTGCCGGCGCTCGCAGAGCGCGAACCGTCCGAGGGTACGGAGATGAAAAGGGGGATGGGCGACAAGCCGGGCATGCGCGCGCCCGAGGGGCCGGGGATGATGATGGGGATGATGCAAAAGTCCATGGCGGCGTCTTCGGACGGCGGCGTGATCGTGCTCTCGGGCAGCAAACTCATGAAATACGATGCCGATCTAAACCTCGTGAAAGAAGTCGAGATCCCGATGGATATGGAAAGCATGAAGAAATCAATGGCGGATATGAAGAAGTGCATGAAGATGATGGGCGACGCCAAAGATAAAAAGCCCGAGCCGCGTCCGGAAGACGAAGAGGGGGCCGAGGACGGCGCCGAAGAGCATGAGGGACGCGATTGATCCGGGCGCAAGCGCTTTTTTCTATAAAAATCTCGTGGTTGCCATAAGGCCGGGTGATGAGTTATGCTATTTTCCATGAAGATCAAACCATTTCTTTCGATCGTCGCCCTGCTTGCGGCTGCAGCCTATATCGCGCCCATGGCTTGGGCGGCCGAAGACATCAACTCTGAGCTTTTGGAGGCCATCGAGGCCAACGAGCCTGAGCTGGTGCGGGCGCTTGTCTTGAAGGGTGCGGACGTCAACACGCGCGACCGCTTTGCCGGGACGGCGCTCATGCGCGCCGCAGGGCCGGGCAGAAAAGAGATCGTCGATATCCTTTTAGAGCACGGCGCGGAGATCAACCTCGTCGACAACGGCGGCCGCACGGCTTTGGCGCTGGCTGCCTGGAACGGGCACTACACGATCGTCCAGGCGCTGATGGACAAATACGCCGACCTCGACGTCAAAGATTCGGGCGGCGTCACGGCTCTGATGCACGCAGCCGACTGCAACCACGCGGGCGTCGTCAAAGCGCTCTTGGCGCGCGGTGCGGTCGTGAATGAAGTCGACAACGCCGGCGGCACCGCGCTCAACCACGCGGCAGGCGGCGGCAACGGCACCATGGCGCAGGCGCTTCTCGAAAAGGGCGCTCTCGTCGACAACCGTCAAAACGGCGGATGGACGCCTCTTATCATGGCCTCTTGGAGCGGACGCCTGGACGTCGTCAAAATCCTTCTCGCGTACAAAGCCGACGTCAACGCCCGTGACGACAACGGCCGCACGGCGCTCATTCTCGCGGCAGACAAAGGTCACACCGCTATCGTCAAAGAACTCTGCGCTCAAGGCGCTTTCATCGACACCGTAGACAACGATGGCCGCACCGCTCTCATGCACGCTCAGGACGCGGGTCACGAAGACACGGTCAAGATGATCCAGAAGATCATCGATCAGCGCTTGCAGCGCTCCAGCCGCCGCGCGAACGG